>DAOULP010000078.1:0-2674 GCA_034420175.1 Dehalococcoidia bacterium
GGTGGGGCTGCGCAGCCTCCGCGACGCCCTGGAGGAGCTGAGGTCCCGGCTGGGACCGGACATGTCGCGCTGGTCCTGGGGGCGGCTGCACACGGTGAGCTTCTCGCATGCCCTGGGCAAGGGGCCCCTGGCCCGTGTGCTGAGTCGCGGGCCTTTCCCGCTGGGCGGCGACCACAACACCGTGGCCCAAGCCGCCTATGATCCGGCGGTCCCCTACGCCGCTGGCCTCTCCATCCCCTCCTATCGCCAGATAGTCGACTTGGCGAATCTGGGCAACTCGCTGTCCATGCACACCACGGGGCAGTCGGGCCAGCCGGGGAGCCGCCACTATGCCGACATGATCGGGTCCTGGCGCCGGATCGAGTACCACCCGATGCTGTTCGAGCGGGCCGCCATCCTGGCCGAGAGCGAGGGCATCCTCACCCTGGAACCTCGGGGAGAGGCGCGCTAGGCATCATGCCTGACCGGCGAGTCACCCCCACGGGTATTGCCTCCAATGATCGCCGCCCGGATCGGCCGTCCGGTCAGCGGGAGCGGGGTATTGCCGACCCTGAGGCACTGCTTCGTCGCTACAGGAAGGCAACCCTGGCGGAGGTGAAGGCGGCCCTTGCCCTTCGCCGCGGGCCCGTCTACGACATGATGCGCTATCACCTGGGGCTCGCCGAGCGCAACGGAGAGCCGGTGGCGGCGCGGGTGGGGAAGATGTTGCGCCCGGCGCTCTGTCTGCTCTCCTGTGAGGCGGTGGGCGGCCAGCGGCGACAGGCGGTGCCGGCGGCCGCCGCCATCGAGCTCGTTCACAACTTCACCCTGATCCACGATGACATCGAAGACGCCAGCCACTCCCGCCACGGGCGCGACACTGTCTGGCGGGTCTGGGGCGAAGCCCAGGCCATCAACGCTGGCGATGGCATGTTCGCCCTGGCTCACATCGCTCTACTCAGGCTCTCCGAGGAAGGGGTATCTGCTCCCCTCGTGGTCGAGGCGGCCCGGCTCCTCGACGAGGCCTGCCTGGCTCTCTGTGAGGGTCAGCAGCTAGACCTGGAGTTCGAGGAGAGGCTGGAGGTCACCCAGGACGACTACACGGCCATGATCTCCGGCAAGACGGCAGCCCTCATCGGCGCGGCGACCGCGGTCGGAGCCCTGCTGGGTGGAGCGTCCGAGGACGTCGTGGGTGCCTTCAAAGAGTTCGGGTGCCGCTTGGGTCTCGCATTCCAGACGCAGGACGACGTGCTGGGCATCTGGGGCGACACCGCGGAGACCGGCAAGCCGGCCGGAGAGGACATTGCGGCCCGCAAGAAGTCCTTCCCCGTCGTTCACGCTCTGGGCTCGGCCTCCGCCGATGACCTTCGTTCGCTGCGACGCGTGTACGGCGCCGGCACGGTTACGCCGGAGGGCGTGGCGGAAGTGATGGCGGTGCTGGAACGCAGCGGAGCGCGTGCTGCCTGCGAGAAGGCCGTCGCCTGCCACGTGGACGATGCCCTGGCCTGTCTGGATGGGCTCGACCTGGTACCCGCGCGGCAGCGGGATCTGGAGTCGCTCGCGCGCTATCTGGTGCGCCGGCGTCGCTAGGGGGTAGGGGTTTCCTCCAATGGTGTTAGTTCTCGTTGTGGGGTATTCTCAGGGCTAGCTGAGGGACCTTGCTGTCGGCCGCTGGGCAGAGTGGTCAGGGAGTCTTGCCGTGAAGAAGCAGACTGTTCGTGACGTGGATCTCCGCGAGAAACGGGTGCTGGTTCGCGTGGACTACAACGTGCCCCTGGAGCCGGAGACCCAGCGTATCCTTGACGACACCCGTCTTCGCGCCACGCTGCCCACGGTCAACTACCTCCGCGAGCAGAAAGCACGTATCATCCTCTGCTCGCATCTCGGGAGGCCCCGCGGCCAGGTCGTGGAGGCGATGCGCCTCGCCCCGGTGGCCGCGAGGCTGAGCGAACTGCTGGGCACCGCCGTCGCCACCACGGACGATTGCGTGGGCCCCGCCGTGGAGGAAGCGGCCGGTTCTCTGAAGCCGGGCGAGCTGCTGCTGCTCGAGAACCTGCGCTTCCACCCGGAGGAGGAGAAGAACGATCCGGACTTCGCCCGGGCACTGGCCTCTCTGGGTGAGGTCTATGTGAACGATGCCTTCGGTGCCGCTCACCGGGCTCATGCCTCCACTGCCGGTGTAGCCGCCTATCTGCCAGCGGTTGCGGGCTTCCTTATGGAGAAGGAGCTGGACTTTCTGGGCCGGGCGGTCGGCAACCCGGCGCGGCCCTTCGCCGCCATCATCGGCGGCGCCAAGGTCAGCACCAAGATGGCCGTCCTGCGGAACCTGCTCTCCAAGGTTGATTGTCTGCTCGTGGGGGGCGGCATGGCTTCCACGTTCCTGAAGAGCCAGGGCTTCGTGGTGGGCGAGTCGCTGGTCGAGGACGACCAGTTGGGTGCCGCCCACGACATCCTGGCGGACGCCGAGTCCCATGGCGTGCCCTTGCTCCTCCCCACAGACGTGGTGATCGGCGATCGCTTCGCCGCCGACGCCCGGAGCCAGACGGTGCCCGTCCGCGGCATTCCCGGCGACTGGCGGATCATGGACATCGGCCCCGACACCCTTACGACCTTTCGCGACACTCTGGAGGATTGCGAGACCGTCGTCTGGAACGGGCCAGTGGGCGTGGCCGAGTTCTCCTCGTTCGCCGAGGGC
>DAOULP010000079.1:0-2422 GCA_034420175.1 Dehalococcoidia bacterium
AGGTAGACCCAGATGCCGCGGGCTTCCTCGGGCTTGTAGAGCGGTTCGAACACGGCTAGCTCCTCGCCGTTGCGGCCTGGGCCTCGGCGGGCTGCGGCTTCAGGGCCATCGCCGCCACCTCCGACACGTCGAAGACGCGCATGCCCTCGAGGCCTGTCGTCTTAAGGCTATCCTCCAGGCACGAGATGCAGAAGCTGCAGGCGGTGACGATGGCCTCGGCCCCCGTTTCACCGGCCTCCCGGGCCCTGATGTCCGAGAAGCGCTCGCCGGCGGCCGTCTCCGTCCACATGCGGCCGCCTCCAGCGCCGCAGCAGAGTGCCTCCTCACGATTGTGCTCCATCTCCACCAGCTCGATGCCGGGGATGGCGGCCAGGATCTGGCGCGGCTCCTCGTAGATCTGGTGGTGGCGGCCAAGGTAGCAAGGATCGTGATAGGTGACCCGCATGTTCACCGGCTGCTCCAGGCTCAGGCGGCTGCCCTGCAGGAGCTCGGCCAGGTACTGAGTGTAGTGCAGCGGCCGGAAACCGTCGGAGTAGCGAGGGTACTGCTCGGCGAACATGTCGAAGCAGTGGGGAGAGGTCGTGATGAGGGTGGCCACACCAGCGTCCTGGAATAGCTGGGCGCTGTGGGCCGCGATCTCCCGTGCGTACTCGCCGTGGCCGACGCTCCTCACGGCGTCGCCACAGCAGGGCTCAGCCTCCCCCATCGTGCCGAACGGAACGCCCGCTCCCCGCAGCAGCGATACTATGGCGCGCGCCAGCCGCTGCATGCGGCGGTCATAGGAGGCCGTGCAGCCCACGTAGTAGAGCAGCTCATGGTCGGCGGCCGAGAACTCGGGCAGCTCCAGCCCGGCGGCCCATGTGGTCCTCTGAGAGGGCGGGCGTCCCCAGGGATTGTTGTCCCAGTACTCGCCCCAGAGTAGTGCACGGTACTCGCGAGGCTCCCTGCGCTCCTTCCAGGCCAGGTTGCGCAGGGCCAGGATGACGTCGCTGATGGGAACGCCACGCGGGCAACGTTCCTCGCACAGCCCGCAAGTCGTGCAGAGCCAGAGGGCCTCGTCCCAGCCCGGGGTGCCCATTTGGGCCTCACGGATGAACTTGCGGATGCTGACCGGCTCGTTCTTCACCAACCCCCAGGGGCAGATGGCCGTGCACACGCCGCACTGGAAGCAGGGGGCGGCAGCCCCCCCGGTGATGCGGTTCACCCGCTCCCAGACTTCGTCGTCGAGTAGGATGGGTTCTCCGGTTTGAACCATAGCGGGCGACTCCTGCTAGGCGGTGACCTTCGTCAAGTACCGTTTCACCACTTCGTCCATCTCGCGCATCTTGGCGGCGAACTCCTTGCCCTCAGAGGCGGAGTTCCAGTGAAGCTGCAGCCGCTCCGGATCGAGGCCCTTGCGGGTCAGCTTGCGGTGCCAGAGATTGAAGCGCTTCTTGGTGTACTCGTTGGCGTAGTTGTAGTGACAGTCAGAGCCCCTCTCGGTCAGGCGGCAGCCGGTGACAAGGACCGCCCCCGCTCCCTTGTCGAAGGCGTGAGTCACGAAGGACTCCTCCAACCGCGCGGAGCACATGGTACGAATAATGCGGCTGGAAGGGGGATACTGGATCTTCTCGATGCCCGCCTGGTCTGCGCCCGGATAGGAGCACCAGTTGCAGGTGAGAACGATCACCTTCTCCTCGGGCTTGTCGGCCAGCGCGGCGTCGATCTGGGCCATGATCTGTTCCTTGGTGAAGTAGGGCATGATCACGGCGTCGTAGTTGCAGACGGCGGCGCAGTTGCCGCAACCCTGGCAGGCCGCCTCGAGGAACTTGATCTGGCCCTCCTTCACCTTGCCGACGAGTTCGATGGCGCCGAAGGGGCAGGCCGGGACGCAGATGCCGCAGACGGCGCACTTGTCCTCCACGAGTTGGGCGGTAAGGGGCTCCTTGTCGATCGTGTCTCGACACAGGATCTTGGCGGCGTTGGATGCCGCGGCCAGGGCCTGCGAGATGCTCTCCTGGACATCCTTGGGGTACTGGGCTGTTCCCGCCAGGAAGATGCCGGGCGCGGCCGACTCGGCCGGGCCCAGTTTCGGGTGGCGCTCCAGCAGGAAGCCCTCCGGGTCCAGGGGCGCCTTGAGCTGCTCAGTGATGCTCTGTTCAGCCGGGCGGAGACCTGCCGCCAGAACCAGGAGGTCCGTGGGGATGCGCAGGTCACGGCCCGACAGCTCGTCGTGGACAAGGACATGGCCGTCGACCCAGCTCACTGCCTCCTCGGCCGCCTTGTCGGTGTCGTAGCTAATGAACTGGACGCCTTCCCGGGCGGCCTCCTCGTAGGCTTCCTCAGCGTGGCGGGCGTAGGTGCGAATGTCCTTGTAGAGCACCCTTACCTTCTTGCCGAGCCGCCGCAGTCGGATGGCCTGGGCGATCATGGACTCGCAGCA
>DAOULP010000080.1:0-6582 GCA_034420175.1 Dehalococcoidia bacterium
GCCATCTGCCGGATCTGGGCGATGTTACCCTTGGCTCCGCTCTGGGCCATCAGGTAGACGGAGCCGTACTGATCCAGGCTGTTCTGGATTGCCGCCTGCATCTGGTCCGTGGTCTCGGTCCAGACACTCACCTCTTGGTCGTAGCGCTCTTCATCCGTGATGAGGCCCATGTCGTACTGGTCCTCGATCTCGGCTATGCGGGCATCGGCCTCGCTCAGAAGTGTCGCCTTCTCCTCCGGCACCTTCAGGTCGTTGATGGCAATGGTGATACCGGACTTGGTGCAGTACTCGAATCCGATCTGCTTGATGCGGTCCACCACTTCCGCAGTGGCCTCGTTGCCTAGCATCTTGTAGGAGTCGGCGACGACGTTGCGGAGGGCTTTCTTGTCCATCACCTCGTTGCGGAAGGGCAATTCCTCCGGCAAGACCTCGTTGAAGATGACGCGCCCGACGCTGGTCTCTATGAACTCGCCATTGGTGCGGGCGTCGCGGACCCGCATGGGAGTGCGGAGGTCGAGTATGCCAAGATCGTGGGCTAGCTTGGCCTCAGCGAAGCTCCCGAAGACGGGCATCGGCGGCCGTCCCGCTTTGCGACCGCCGCGTGTGCGAACGTCGAGGATTGTCAGGTAGAAGCAGCCCAGGACGATGTCCAACGTGGGAGCCACGATGGGCTCGCCGCTGCTGGGCAGAAGAAGGTTGCGTGTCGAGAGCATGACCTGCATCGCCTCGGCGACGGCCTCCCGAGAAAGGGGCACGTGGACCGCCATCTGGTCGCCGTCGAAGTCGGCGTTGAAGGCGGCGCAGACCAAGGGATGGATCTGGATGGCGCTTCCCTCGATGAGGACGGGTTCGAAGGCCTGAATACCCAGGCGGTGGAGCGTGGGGGCGCGGTTCAGGAGCACGGGACGGTTCTTGATGACCTGGTCCAGCACATCCCACACCTCGGGGCGTGCCCTCTCCACAATACGCTTGGCGCTCTTGATGTTGTGGGCCTGCCCATCGGCGACGAGAGCGTGCATGACGAAGGGCTTGAAGAGCTCCAGGGCCATACGCTTCGGCAGGCCGCACTGGTGCAGCTTGAGCTCCGGCCCCACCACGATAACAGAGCGTCCTGAGTAGTCGACGCGCTTGCCCAGCAGGTTCTGGCGGAACCGCCCCTGCTTGCCCTTCAGCATGTCCGAGAGGGACTTCAGCTTATGGTTGCTGGAGCCGGACACGGCGCGACCACGGCGACCGTTGTCGATAAGGGAGTCCACTGCCTCCTGGAGCATGCGCTTCTCGTTGCGGATGATGATCTCGGGCGCCCCCAGCTCCAGGAGCCTCTTGAGGCGGTTGTTGCGGTTGATGACCCGGCGGTAGAGGTCGTTGAGATCGCTGGTGGCGAAGCGACCGCCGTCAAGCTGGACCATGGGCCGAAGGTCGGGCGGCAGGACCGGAAGGACCGTGAAGATCATCCATTCGGGCTTGTTGCCGCTCTTGCGGAGGGCCTCCACGACCCGCAGGCGCTTGGTGGCCTTCTTGCGACGCTGGCCGCTGGAGGAGCGGATCTCCTCGTACTGGCGGGCCCGAAGCGAATCGAGGTCCAGGCGGTGGAGGATGGTGAGGAGCGCCTCGGCCCCCATGCCCGCCTCGAAGACGCCGGCGCACCTCTCCGAAAGCTCCCGGTACTTGGCCTCCGTCAGCAGGGTCACGCGGTCACTCAGGACGGGGTCCTGCAGCTCCTCCAGCTCCTCGATCCGCTCTTGGAACTCGGCGCGGACGGCGTCGCGTTCCAGGGCCACCTTTTGGCGCAGGGGCTCCGTCTCTGCGGTTGCAGAGTCGCGCTGCTGCTGAATGGCGGCATCGGTCATGAGCTCCAGATCGCTCCGCCGCTGAGCGTTCTCGGCATCGAGCGCGGACACCCGCTCCTGGGCCACGGCCTTCAAGCGCTCGAGCGCCTCGGGAGTAACGACGTCGCCCCTCGTCAGGATAGGGATCTTGTCCAGTGAGATGCCCTTCCGCGTCTTCTTCTCCAACTGGCCATGGAGATCCTTCTCCAGCTCGGTGGCCTGTTTCATTACCTTGTCTACGGCCTGGGAAAGGTCTTCCTCCAGGCTCTTCTGTTCCTCCTCGCGGCGCAGCTCCAAGGCGGCGACAGCCTCCTCGGCAGCGGTCTCGATGGCGAGGATCTTGTCGGCGTACTCCTTCTCCCGCTGGGCGGCCTCTCGCTCCATCTCTTCGCGCAGGCGCTCCAGCGCCCGCTGGCGGGCGTTGTCGTCCACCTCGGTGATGATGAACTGGGCGAAGTAGAGGACGCGCTCCAGACTACGGGGTGAGATGTCCAGGAGGAGCCCCAGGCGACTGGGCGTCCCCTTGACGAACCAGATGTGGCTGACGGGCGAGGCCAGCTCGATTTGGCCCATGCGTTCGCGTCGGACTTTGCTACGAGCGACCTCCACGCCGCACTTGTCGCAGACGATGCCCTTGTACCGGACGCGCTTGTACTTCCCGCAGTAGCACTCGAAGTCCTTCGTGGGACCGAAGATCTTCTCGCAGAAGAGTCCGTCCTTCTCAGGCTTCAGGGTGCGGTAGTTGATTGTCTCCGGCTTCGTGACTTCGCCATAGGACCACGACCGGATCTGCTCCGGCGACGCCAGGGAGATGCGGACGGCGTTGAAGTCATTGACCTCCAGCACTGAGCAAGTCCTCCCGTTCGAACCCTTCCAAGTTGATCCCCAGTCCCGGGGACTCCGCGGCCTCGTCTACGATGGCCACTCGCTCCTCATCCTCGTTCAGCACCTCCACAGCCAGACCCAGACTCTGAAGCTCCTTCACTAGGACCTTGAAGGACTCCGGCACGCCGGGCTCCAGCACGTTCTCGCCCTTCACTATGGCCTCATAGGTCTTGACACGGCCCACCACGTCGTCGCTCTTGACCGTGAGCAGCTCCTGGAGGATGTGGGCGGCGCCGTAGGCCTCCAGGGCCCAGACCTCCATCTCCCCGAAGCGCTGGCCTCCGAACTGGGCCTTGCCGCCCAGGGGCTGCTGGGTGATGAGTGAGTAGGGGCCGGTTGAGCGAGCGTGGATCTTGTCTTCTACAAGGTGCACCAGCTTCATCATGTAGATGTAGCCGACCGTTACCGGTTGATCGAATGGGTCGCCGGTGCGGCCGTCGTAGAGCACCTGTTTGCCGAAGATGGGCGGGGCGGTGCCTGTCCGCGTGTAGACGGTCTCCGCCTTCTCCTCGAGCGCCTCCATGGAAAGCCCCCGGACTTTCTTCTGGCCCATGTCCTCAAGCCAGAGCTCCAGGCAGGCGCGCTTGGCCAGACCTACTTGGTCGTCGTCCAGCACGTCGCGCGCGTGGTAGCCGCGCTCCGCCAACCAGCTCTCGAGAGCTGCGACGTCCAGGTGCTCGCTGTAGTGGCCGTTTGGCCCATCCACTGGCTCACTCCGGACCGCGTCGGCGCGAAGGGCTAGCCAGACACGCCCCAGGGCGTCCTCGATCGTGCGGTCGTTGGCACCGTCGAAGACGGGTGAGAGCGCGCGGAACCCGAGAGAGCGGGCCACCCAGCCCAGGTGGGTCTCCAGAACCTGCCCCACATTCATACGACTGGGGACGCCGATGGGATTGAGGATGATGTCCACCGGCGTGCCATCCGCCAGGTAGGGCATGTCCTCCACGGGTAGGATGCGGGCGATGACGCCCTTGTTGCCGTGGCGCCCGGCCATCTTGTCGCCCTCGGCGACCTTGCGTTTCTGCGCCACTGCGACGCGTACCAGCTTGTTGACGCCGGCCGGCAGTTCGTCGTGGTCCTCGCGCGAGAAGGTGCGCACGTCTATGATCTTGCCGCGTTCGCCGTGCGGCACTCGCAGCGAGGTATCCTTAACCTCCCTCGCCTTCTCGCCGAAGATGGCGCGCAGGAGCTTCTCCTCAGCAGTGAGCTCCGTCTCCCCCTTGGGGGTGATCTTGCCCACCAGGATATCGCCCGGGCCGACTTCCGCCCCGATGCGGATGATGCCCTCCTCGTCTAGGTCGCGAAGGCTCTCCTCGCCCACGTTGGGGATGTCGCGGGTAATCTCCTCAGGACCCAGCTTGGTGTCGCGCGACTCTGTCTCGTGCTTCTCCACGTGGATGGAGCTGAACTTGTCCTCTTGGGCCACCGACTCCGAAATGACGATGGCATCCTCGAAGTTGCAGCCCTCCCAGCTCATGAAGGCACAAAGGACGCTCTGGCCCAGGGCAAGCTCCCCCTGGTCGGTGGAGGAGCTGTCGGCGAGGGGTTGTCCCTTGGTTACCCTCTCCCCGCGCTCGACAATTGGCCGCTGGTTGATGCACGTTCCCTGGTTGGAGCGCACGAACTTCAGTAGTCGATAGGGCTTCTCGTCGCCGGAGTCGTAGCGAACGGTGATCACTTCCGCAGTGGCGCTGACGATGACGCCGTCGTCCTCGGCCAGTATGACCTGGCCCGAGTCCTGGGCCGCCTGACTCTCCATGCCCGTCGCCACCAGAGCCCTCTCCGGGCAGAGCAGCGGGACGGCCTGGCGCTGCATGTTGGAGCCCATGAGAGCCCGGTTGGCGTCGTCATGCTCCAAGAAGGGAATGAGCGAGGTTGCCACGCTCACTATCTGCTTCGGCGACACGTCCATGAATTCGACGCGCTCCGGTGCCTCCATCAGGAAGTGGTCGCCGAAGCGCACCTCCACCTTCTCTTCCAAGAAGTGGTTGGCTTCGTCGATGGCGGCGTTGGCCTGCGCTATGACGTGCCGTTCCTCAAGGTCGGCAGAAAGGTAGGCGATGTCGTCGGTGACGAACGGACGCACGGCCACCAGTCGGCGCGAAAGAGATGCCAGCTTCTTGGCCACATCTGGGGTCACGGGCGTCCCGGCGGGGACGACCACCTTGTCGTCCTTCGCCACGTCCTGGCGCAGCATCCGACCGACCAGTTCCGGCGCGTCGTTCCACAGTTCTCGCACCACCCGACGGTAGGGCGTCTCGATGAAGCCGTACTCATTGATCTTCCCGTAGGTCGCTAGGCTGCCGATGAGCCCGATGTTGGGACCCTCCGGTGTCTCGATGGGGCATATGCGACCGTAGTGGCTGTGGTGAACGTCACGGACGTCGAAACCGGCTCTGTCCCGCGACAGGCCGCCCGGACCCAGGGCGGAGAGGCGGCGCTTGTGGGTGAGTTCCGCCAGCGGGTTGGTCTGGTCCATGAACTGGGAGAGCTGGGAGCCCCCGAAGAACTCCTTCATGGCCGCCACCACCGGGCGGATGTTGATGAGCGCACTGGGCGTAGCCTGATCCGGGTCGGTGATGGTCATCCGCTCCCGGACCACGCGCTCCATGCGCAGGAGGCCGATCCGGAACTGGTTCTGGACCAGCTCGCCGACGGCGCGCACGCGGCGGTTGCCGAGATGATCGATGTCATCTGGCTGGCCCAGGCCGTTGTTCATGCGGATCATCTCCAAGACGATGGCCCACAGGTCTTGCGGCACCAGGACCCGCGTGTCGTCCTTGACTTCCAGGCCGAGACGCTTGTTGAGCTTGTGACGCCCGACGCGGGCCAGGTCGTAGCGTCGCGGGTTGAAGAACAGCGAGGTCAGCAGCCCACGGGCGTTCTCCGGGGTGGGCGGGTCGCCAGGGCGAAGGCGGCGGTAGAACTCAAGCAGGGCCTCTTGCTTGCTCTGGCACGGTTCCTTCTCCAGCGTTGTAGGGATGTACTTGTGGTCCGCGTGCGTATCGACGCTCTCAAAGAAGGCGAGGAGCCGCTCGTTCGTGCCGAGCTTGGCCTCGTCGGTTTCTTCGTCATCCTCGTCCAGGGCGCGCAAGAGAGTGGTGATGGGGATCTTGCGCTTGCGGTCCACCTTCACGGAGACGATGTCCTTGTTGCTGGTCTCGAACTCCAGCCAGGCGCCTCGGTTGGGGATGAGCTTGGCGTAGCAGAGGTCGCGGCCGCTGGTCGGGTCGCTCTGCAGAGTGAAGTAGACCCCCGGCGAACGTACGAGTTGCGAGACCACGACACGCTCAGCCCCGTTGATGACAAAGGTCCCGTTGGGCGTCATCAGGGGGAAGTCCCCCATGAAGAGCTCCTGCTCCTTGACCTCGCCGGTCTCCTTGACCAGGAGCTGGACGTTGACCCGCAGCGGGGCGGAGTAGGTCATGTCTCGCTGGCGGCACTCCCACTCCGAGTACTTGGGCTCACCGAACGAGTACTCGCCGAAGCGAAGCTCCAGGCGGCTGCCGGTGAAGTCCTGGATCGGCGAGATCTCGTCCAGGAGCTCCCGCATGCCCTCGCGCTGGAACCGGCGGTATGATTCCAACTGGATGAGGATCAGATTGGGCAGGTCAAGGATGTGGCCGATCTTGGCGTAGGACTTCTTGACGGTGGAAATACTAGTCCGACCGCGGACAACGTCTCTCGACACAGTCATCGCGACGTGCTCCTCAAAGAGGCTTAACTAACCCCGTGGACCCTGGCAATGAGAAACCAGTCTTGGCTCCAGACCTTCAGTGGGGGATTTTGGACAAGGGGATTCTGTCTAGCCGACAGAGCTAGTTTAACAGACGGCACGCAGAATGTCCACACCTCAGTGTACGCGCGC
>DAOULP010000081.1:0-13294 GCA_034420175.1 Dehalococcoidia bacterium
GTTGCCAGCACCATGAAGTCGCGGTCCATGGTGCGGGTCGCCACAACGGCCGTCACGAGCTCTCCCTGGTCGATATCGATGAGGTTGATGAGAGGGATGCCCTTGCCCTGGCGCGACGTGTCAGGGATCTCGTGGGTGCGAAGCTGGAAGACGCGACCGCGATCGGTGAAGAAGAGGAGGCTGTCGTGCGTATCGGCGACGAGGAGCCGGCGGACGGCGTCGGCCTCGCGGGTCAGCATACCGGTGATGCCTCGGCCGCCGCGGCGCTGGATTCTGTAGGTCTCCAGCGGAATGCGTTTGATGTAGCCGCGGTTGCTGAGGGTTGCGACCACCTCTTGATGGGGGATGAGGTCCTCCTCCGAGAAGGTCTCCACCTCCTGCTTCACCACCTGGGTGCGGCGTTCGTCGCCGTACTTCTTCTTCAGCTCCTGAGCGTCCTCCTTGATGAGGAAGTCTATCTTGCGCGGGTTGGCCAGGAGGTCCTCCAGGTAGTTGATGCGCTGGATGATCTCCGCAAACTCCTCCTCGATCTTCTGCCGCTCCAGTCGGGCGAGACGGCGCAGCTGCATGTCCAGCACGGCCTGCGCCTGACGCTCGCTGAGGCGGAAGGGGGCGCGCATCAGCCGCTCCTTGGCCTTTTCGGCGGACTCGGCCCGGCGGATGGCCTGGATAACCTCGTCCAGGTGCTGGAGTGCGGTGAGGTAGCCCTGGAGAATGTGCTCCCGCTCCCGCGCCTTGTTCAGGTCGAACTGCGACCGGCGGCGGATAACCTCGCGCCTGAAGTTGATGTAGTGCTCCAGCGCCGCCTTCAGGCGGATGGTTCGGGGCTGTCCGTCCACCAGTGCCAGCATGTTGACCGCGAAGGTGGACTGCATCGCGGTGTGCTTGTAGAGGGCGTTGAGAAGCGGGTGGGCCTGGCCGCCACGCCCAAGCTCGATAACGATGCGCATCCCGTGGCGGTCGGACTCATCTCGCAGGTCGGTAATGCCCTCGAGACGGCGCTCCTTGACCAGATCGGCGATCTTCTCGATGAGAGCGGCCTTGTTGACCTGGTAGGGCAGTTCGCCAACCACGATCTGCTGCCGGCCGCCGCGGGCCGTCTCCTCGATGCGGCACCGGGCCCGGACGATGATGCGGCCGCGGCCTTCGGCGTAGGCGGCCCTTATGCTCTGGCGCCCGAAGATCATGCCGCCGGTGGGGAAGTCCGGACCCTGGACGATGCCGGCCAGGTCCTCCGAGGAGGCATCCGGGTTGTCGATGAGGAAGCAGACAGCGTCGCATATCTCGCCCAGGTTGTGCGGCGGGATGTTGGTGGCCATGCCGACGGCGATGCCCGAGGCTCCGTTCACCAGCAGATTGGGCAGGCGGGCGGGGAGGACAAGGGGCTCGTCGAGGCTACTGTCGAAGTTGGGGGTGAAATCGACCGTGTCGCGGTCGATGTCGGCCAGGAGCTCCTCGGCGATGGGGGCCAGGCGGGCCTCAGTGTAGCGCATGGCCGCCGGGGGATCGTTGTCGACGCTGCCGAAGTTGCCCTGGCCGTCGACCAGGGGGTAGCGCAGGGAGAAGTCCTGGGCCATGCGGACCATGGCCTCGTAGACGGGGGCGTCGCCGTGGGGGTGGAACTTGCCCAGCACCTCGCCCACGATGCGAGCGCTCTTCTTGTATTGAGAGCCGGGTCGGAGGCCCAGCTCGCTCATGGCGTAGAGGATGCGCCGCTGCACGGGCTTGAGGCCGTCCTCCACCCTGGGCAGGGCGCGGGAGACGATGACGCTCATGGCGTAATCGAGGTAGGAGGCACGCATCTCCTCCTCGATGTGGATGCCCCGGATCTTGCCCAGGTTGGTGTCTGTGGTCATGCTTCTTCCTCTGGGCGGATAGTACCATTGCCCGAAGCTGAAATCAAAACGGAAGCAATGTAGGGCCCGAAGGGGACGACTAGAGGCTGAGCTTCTGCATCCACCGCTCGGGCGGGCTCACGGGCTCGAATCCAACCTTCTCGTAGAGGCCGTGGGCGTCGCGCGTGCCCAGTAGCCATACGCGCAAGCCCTCGAGTCGGGGATGCCCAAGGACCGTTTCCGTCAGCCAGACGCCCAGGCCCTGGCCGCGATGGGTCTCGTCGATGAACACGTCGCACAGCCAGGCGAAGGTCGCGAAATCGGTGACCACCCGAGCGAAGCCGACTTGGCGCCGGTCGCCGACCGGGTAGAGCCCGAAGTTCAGCGAGTGCTCGACGGAGCGCCGCACTGTCTCGAATGGACGGTCGGCCGCCCAGTATGAGCGTTGTAGGAACCCGTGCACCACATCGAGATCCAGCAGCGACGGGTCGGTGCTGATCACGTAGTCGTCGCGGCGCCATTCCTCTGCCATGTGCTACGTCCCTTTCCTGGATCTTTCAGGGCGCGTTGCGCTAGACCTGTTCCGGGGAGAGGGGTCGGTGCCTAGCGCCGGACGGAGACCTGGGCCGCCTGGCGCACCAGCTCCTCGAACAGCCGCGCAGACGTCTGCGCGAAGCCGTCCTGCTGCGGCTCCGGGCGTTCCGGGTGCCACTGCACCCCTACCACCCAGCGGTGGGCCAGGCTCTCGACGCCCTCCACCACGCCGTCTGCCGAGCGGGCAACGGCCTCGAGTCGGGGTGCGAGGCGCTCGGGCGTCACGGCCTGATGGTGGCGGGAGTTGACCAGGGTGCTGTCCGCGCCGAGTGCGGCCTGGAGGCGACTGCCCTCCCGGATCGCCACCTCGTGCCAGCCGGAGGGGAAGCCCTCGGACCGGTAGTCGGCGCGGTGGGCGCGGTCCTCGAGGTGCTGGTGGAGGCTGCCTCCCAGGGCGACGTTGAGGAACTGGTGGCCGCGGCAGATGGCCAGGACAGCCATGTCGTGCACCAGGGCCTGTCGGAGGAGGACCAACTCGAACTCGTCGCGGGTGCGGTCTGTGTACTTCACGCGTGGGTGGCGTGGCTCACCGTACAGCTCCGGGTCGATGTCGTAGCCGCCGGTGAGGATGAGCCCTGTGGCGCCGCCCAGCGTATCGATGCAGCAGCACTCCTGGTGGACCACGAAATCGACGCACAGGTCCAGGGGCTCGCCGCCGGCCTCAAGGACGCGCCGGTGGTAGTCGCCGATATCCTCGCCGAGCACTTCCTCCCAGCGGGTGATGGCGATGCGCGGTCGGTAGTCCAAGAGAAGCTCCCTGGAACCAGGATAGCAAGGGCTGGGAGCGGGGAACAAGGAACCGGGGGCGTGGCCCCTCGCGCCGCGTTCCCGCTCCTACTTGATGAGCCTTCTCCTCATCAGGAGAAGAGCCAGCCGAAAGAAGAAGACGCTCACCACGAGGATCCAGGCAAGGTCGCCGAGGTGGCTCCATTGCAGGCTGCCCTCCACCAGGCCCCGCTGGATGGCGACCACGTGGGAGACCGGCAGGAACCAGGCCAGCACCTGGAAGCCCTGCGGTAGGCTGTCGATGGGGAAGAAGACGCCGCCAAGCCAGAACATGGGCGTCACCACCAGGCTGAAGAAGAAGTTGAGCGAGGTGACGGATGCCGCCGTCGAGGTGTAGCACATGGAGATGGACGCGAACATGACGCCCTGTAGGACGGCGACGATGGGCACCAGGACAACCAGGGGCGAGTCCACAAGGCTGTAGGCGGGCGTGAAGAGCAGAGCGACGAGGATGATATAGAAGGTGCTGATCAGCCCGCGGGTGGCTCCCCAGAGGATCTCACCCGCGATCACATCCTCCAGGTTCACCGGCGTGACGATGATGGCGTCATAGATGCGCAGCATGGACATCCGCATGTACGAGCCCCAGGCGCACTCGGCGACGGCGCCCCACATCGGGTAGACGGCCAGGAGGCCAGGCGTGAGGAACTCCATGTACGTCTGGTCGCCGCCCAGCTCCACGAAGGTGCCCAGTCCCAGGCCCAGGGCCAGCAGGATGAGGACCGGCTCGACGACGGGCCAGACCAGCTCGGCATGCCAGAGGCGCAGGAAGACATCGCCGTTGCGCTGCCAGACGCGGAGGCTGCGATAGGAGACGCCGCCGAAGTTCACTCGATGAGCCCCCTTCCCGTCAGTCGCAGGAAGACGTCCTCCAGAGTGGCGGGCCGCAGTCGCGCCCGGGCGCCGAGCGCGATGAGCTCGGAAACGATCCTGGGGCCGTCGGGGCCGAGCCCCCGCGCGAAGACAATGTCCTCCACGTCCTCAACCGTGATGCCGTCGAGGCTGGCCAGGTGTTCCAGCACCCGGGCCTTCTCCGCTTCGTCGGCTGCCTGGGTCTCCAGCACCTCCTCGCCGACGTGGCGGATGATCAGATCGGCCGGCGGACCGTGGGCCAGGATGCGACCCTGGTGCATGATGACGATGCGGTCGCAGAGGTGGGATGCTTCCTCCATGTTGTGGGTGCTGAGGAGCATGGTGACGCCCTGCCCCTTTAGGAGGCGGAGCTTCTGCCAGACGAGGTGTCGGGCCTGGGGATCCAGTCCGGTGGTAGGCTCATCCAGCACCAGGATCTTGGGCTCGCTGACCAGGGCTCTGGCGATGCTGAGGCGGCGCTTCATGCCCCCCGATAGGTTGTCCACCTGTTCGCCGGCCCGGTCCCGTAGCTGGAACAGGGAGAGCGCCTCATCGATGCGTTGTTGGGCCACCCGAGCCGGTATGTCGAAGTAGCGAGCGTAGACGAAGAGGCTCTGTCTCACGGGCAGGTCGGGGTCCAGGTTGTCCTCCTGAGGCACGACGCCCAGGCGCGCCTTGATGCGGCGCCCCTCGCTGCTTACGTCGAGGCCGTCCACCAGCAGACTGCCCCCGGTGAGGGGCGAGACGCAGGTGATCATACGGATGGTGCTCGTCTTGCCGGCGCCGTTGGGGCCCAGGAAGCCGAAGCACTGCCCGGCGAAGACATCGAAATCGATGCCGTCGACGGCTGTGAGGCTGCCGAAGCGTTTGACTAGGCTCTCAGCCCTGACGATGGCTGGTGCGTCGTTGGACATGGCTCCGTCGCGGCAAAACAATAGGGCGGAGGCAACCCTCCGCCCTGGATCGCTGTTTCTGGGGGAGGACTACTCCTCGAACTCGTCGTCGTCGTCGTCCATCTCGGTGGCCTTCCGGTAGTCGTTGAGGCGAACGTCGCCTTCCTGGGCCTCAGTCTCGCCTTCCCACTCGTCGCCGCCTCCTTCGGTCTCCTCGACGGTCTCTTCTTCCTCCTCCGCCCTGCGCTTGAGGATACTCCCCTTGATGTAGGGGCGGATGACCTGAGGACTGGCGGCGGTGAAGGAGGGCCGGCCCGCCTGGCTGGGATGCTGGTAGGTTTCCTTGATGATAACGCGCCCCGTGGCGTCGGCCAGGCTGGTCAGAGCGGCCGCGTACTGGTTTCCACCCTGAATCAGCTTGAGAAGGCGCAGGCCCAGCTTCGGCTCGACCTCTCCGATGTGCTCGCCGCGGACGTTCTTCACGGTCAGGACGTTCCCCTCCGGACAGAGCTCCACTCGGTCGCCCGCTGTCATGCGCGTCAAAACCCCTTGATTCACGCGGTGGAGGGTCGTGACGCCTGTCTTGCCTGTTTCCTCAATGAATAGCTGAGGGTCAAGCTGTTGCTTGGTTCCTGCGCGGGCGGGCGCAGTCTCGCCGAGGGCCTCCAGCCGGTCCAGGTTCCTGCGGGCGATAGCATTCGTGGAATCGAGCTCCAGGCCCTTCGTATAGGCCTCTCGAGCCTCCTGGTATCGCCCGACCTCGGCGAGGGCCTTTCCCAGCCGGTTCCAGGCGTCGACATCTCCTGGGTAGAACTCCAGAATGGTCCGGTTCACGGTTGCCGCTTCTTCCCAGCGGCTCTGCAGGGCCAGTTGGATGGCTAGTTCGGTCTTCTGTCGGCGAAGCCGAGCCCGATCCGCCGTTTGGTAGGTCACTTCCCTCACCCCTTCTCCAGAGCCCTGGTCCAGAGATTATAGGATTCTATCGCGTAAGTCGGCGTCCTTCAAGGTCCCAGGTCACCACGTATGAGGCCGCGGCGCACATTCTCTCCAGCATTCCGTCTCTGTGCGGTGTTTTCCTGGCCCCATGTGTCGGGCTGCCTCTGTGTGTCGGACAGCAGGGGTCCCCGCCCAAGAGATAATCGACAGGCAGCGGCAGGGCAATACCCCGCCAATACGATAGGTTTACGATGGGCATGCCCCTACGGATCTCATTGCGGCGCGGTGCGAGTTTCTGAAGGAAGCAGCGGGTTGAGGGAGCGGCTGGCTCGAGCCTGACAGAGGGCTCCGGGCGGCGGCTCGCGGCGTGGTCCGCCCATGTTAAGAGGAGCCGGGGGTGAGGGAGCGCGCGAGCGCCAAGCGTGGATGGAAGGTGGTCGGGGTGGGCAGATTCGAACTGCCGACCTCACGGTCCCGAACCGTGCGCTCTAACCAGGCTGAGCTACACCCCGCGCGGTCCTGACTGGGAGCTCCTTCTGAGGTGAGGTGATCATAGCAAACGGCACCTTCGCTGTCGAGGCGGCCAGGTTTGACCGCCCTTCGCGGCGGGCGCTACACTGAGCCGCGACCCCGGGGTGGGCAACACGGCGCTGATATGAACGTCCTGATGGTCTGCGCCCTGGACGTCTGGTCGCTCTCCGAGGGCCGGGGCGCTCCCACGCTGTTTCGGACACTGGAGGCCTATGGCCAGCGGGGTCATCACGTCCACTGCGTGATGCCCACGATCGGCGCCAACCGCTCGCATGAGTCCCTGGCGTCGGCTGTGCCCGCTGAGCCCCCGACCATCGCCAACGTCGGATTCAGCCGATTCCACCTGCCGAGCCTCAGCGAACGAGGGTGGCCGCTGCCGGGTCTGGTGGCCAAGGTCGACCAGAAGCTGCGTTTCGCTCTGCTCTTCCCCCGGCTGGCGGCCCGCCACGCAGAGCGAATCCTGTGCGGCGGGGCTTTCGATGTGCTCTATGGTTACGAGGTGCATGGCGTCCTGGCGCTGCGCCCGCTCCGACGCCGCTGGAAGCTGCCCACGGTCTCTCGCTTCCAGGGCACGGTGATGTACCCTGCCCTGTCCAGCCGCCTCAGCTATTTTCGCAAGTACGAGGAGGTCCTGGCCCTGCGCGCCCCGGCGGACCTCTACATCATGACGGACGATGGCACCGGCGGCGATGAAGTGCTGGCCCGCTGGAACGCCGGCTCCCGAGGCAAAGTGCGCTTCTGGCGCAACGGCCTGGACTTGCAGCGATTGACTCCCGCATCCGCCCAGGAGGCGCTTGAGGAGCGCTCGGCCCTGGGGATTCCAGAGGAAGCCTTCGTGCTGGTGATGGCTACCCGCTTGGCCCGGTGGAAGCGGGTCGACCGCGCTCTCCATGCCATGCCTCTGGTGCGGGCGGTTCTGCCGCAGGCCCTGCTGCTGGTGCTGGGCGACGGCGAGGAGCGAGCCGGCCTGCAGGCCCTGGCCCGCCAGCTTTCGCTGGGCGAGGCGGTGCGGTTCCTCGGCGCGGTGCCGCAGGCCGACGTCGGGCGCTACATGCGCGCCGCCGACCTCTTTCTGTCCCTGAACGAGCTGTCGAACGTCGGCAATCCACTCCTGGAGGCCATGGCCTGCGGCAAAGCCATCATCACTCTCGACACGGGCGCCACTGGCGAGCTGATCCACGATGGCGAGACGGGCCGCCTTCTCGCATCGGGCGACGCCGAGGCAGTGGCGACGGCAGTGGTGGACTTGGCCCGGGACCCCTCGCTCCGGCGGCGACTGCAGACGGCGGCGTTTGAGTATTCCCGCAGCCACTTCTGGACCTGGGAGGAGCGCATGTCCGCTGAGGTGGCGGAGGTGGAGCGGCTGGTAGCGGCCGGCGAGCGGTGAGCTTCGTCTTCAACGTCAACCTGGTGTTCCTCACCTACGTCGCCAACTTCCTGCTGGCCTTCCTGCTGCGGGTGCTGGTGACGCGGGCTCTGGGTGCCGATGGCCTGGGGTCCTATACCCTATTTCTGCTGACGGTCTCTATCACGGCAGCTCTCCTGGGCCTGGGTCTCAACGTATCCACGATCTACCACATCGGCAAGCGGACTTTCAGCCTGCGGGACATCCTTTCCAACAGCCAGTCGGTGGTGCTGGGCTCGCTGGTGGTCAGCGGCGCGCTCGTTGGGATTGCTGCCCTCACCTTCGGCGGTCGGCTGGACAATGAGGGTATCCCGTACTGGCTCTTCCTGGTGGCCGTGCCCCTCTTCGTCAACTTCAACATCCTCACGGCCATCCTCCAGGGGGCCAGCCGCTTTCTGGCCATGAACCTGGTGATACTCCTGCGACCCCTGGGCATGTTGGTCCTGTTGGTGGCGGGCATGGCTGTGGGCGGCCTGGACGTCAGGGAGGTCCTCGTCTTCTGGACGGCGTCCAGTTTCCTGACCATGGCCGCCGGCCTGGCCCTTGTGGGACTGCGACACCTGCATCTGCCGACCGCCTTGCGGCCCCGCTGGTCTGTTCTCAAGGAGCAGGTGGGCTTCGGAATGCAGGGCCAGATCGGGAACCTGCTCCAGTTGCTGAACTACCGGCTCGACTCGTTTCTGGTGCTGGCTTTCGTGAACGCGGCGGGCGTGGGCCTCTACGCCGTGGGCGTGGCCGTCAGCGAAAGCGTCTGGTTCGCCGCCAACGCGGTGGCCGTGGTCCTCCTTCCCCGCCTGACTCATGCCGAGGCCGAGGACGCCGCCCGCTTGACACCCGTGGTCTGCCGGAACACGCTGCTTGTGAGCCTGGCCGCGGCGACTGGCGTGGGGGTTCTCTCGCCGGTCCTGGTGGAGGCGATCTTCGGTGGCGAGTTCGGCCCCTCCGTGACGGCGGTCTACTGGCTCCTGCCCGGCACGGTCGCACTCGCCGGGACGAAGATCTTGGCCAGCTATGTCTTCAGCCAGGGGAAGCCCCTCATCAACAGCTACATCACCGTGGTCACTCTGGCCGCCACGGTTGTCTTCGACCTGGTTCTGATCCCGCCCTTTGGCGTGCCGGGCGCGGCCGCTGCCTCCTCCATCGCCTACAGCCTGTCGCTGGTCCTTAGCTTGGCCGCCTACAGCCGCATGTCGGGACGGGGCGCCTTGGAGGCGGTCCTGGTGCGGGGAAGCGACCTCCGGATGTACTTGGACGCTGCCCGCAGCCTCCGCGCCCGGTACGCTCTCCTAAGTGGCGCTGGCTCACCTCCAGAGGTGTGAGTGACGATGTCGTCCCCACTACGCATCTGCGTGATCGGCGACCTGGACGGCCTGCACACGCACCGCTGGCTCCGCTGGTTCGTCGAGCGGGGCCACGACGTGCACGCCGTGTCCTTCTACCGCCCCGAGAGGCCGCCGCCGGGCGTGACGGTGCACGCTCTGGTATCTGGCGGCGTGTCGTCGGCGGTGTCCGAGGGCTGGCGGCCGTCGGCGCGCCGCCTGGCAGAGGTGGCGTCGCCGTCACTGTGGCGACTGCTCAACGGCCTGCGCTACCGCCGCCGGGGACTGGGGCGGGTGGTTGAGAGCGTGAAGGCGGACGTGGTTCACGCGCACTACGTAGTCGACTATGGCTTCTATGCCGCGCTGGCTGGCTGCCGGCCGCTGATCGTGACGGCCTGGGGCTCCGACGTACTGGTGGCGCCGCATCACTCGCCGGCGGCCCGGTTCATCGCCCGCTACGCCCTTCGACGGGCGGACCTGGTGACATCCAGCAATGAGTACATGGCCCAACGCCTCGTCGAGCTGGGGGCGCCGAGTGAGCGAGTGGGGCTCGTCGTGCTGGGAGCGGAAGGCTTCTTCTTGGAGGTGCCGGAGGCTTCGGTCAACCTGCGGCCTCCTGGCGAGGCGCCGCCCACGGTGATCAGTATCCGTTCCCTTGACTCGCGCCTCTATAACGTAGATGTCATCGTGCGGGCGATGGCACTCGTGCGACAGCGCGTTCCCGACGCGCGGCTGCTGGTCGCTGGCGAAGGGCGCCGGCGGGCCGAGCTGGAGCGGCTGGCCCGTCGCCTTGGGCTGGAGGGAACAGCGGCCTTCTTGGGTCACCTGGGTCATGAAGCGTTGAGAGACGCTCTGGCTTCGGCCCACGTCTACGTCTCCGTACCGCGGTCGGACGGCACGGCCGTGAGCACCCTGGAGGCCATGGCCGTGGGCTGCTTCCCCATCGTCTCCGACTTGCCCAGCCAGGCCGAGCTGGTGCAGGACGGTGAGAACGGATTGCGCGTCCCGGTCGGGGACAGCGCTGCCCTGGCGGAGTGTATTGTGGAGGCGCTAGAGCGCCCCGATCTGCGCCGCCGTGCCCTGGAAACGAATCGAGACCTTGTCCGGCGAAAGGGCCTGTTGGAGGAGAACATGGCGCGCATGGAAGAGCTGTACCGGGGCCTGGCCGGCCAGGGCGGGGCCTTATCCCGTTGACGCTCGCCGCGAGGCCCGATATGATGCGCGCTGCGGGCTCTGTCCGCTGGTGGGCGGGGGTTAGGGGAGGCGGATGATCCTCGGTATCCCAAGCAGCCTCTGTCGGGGGCTGTGTCGCCTGTGGCGGGTGTACTTGGGCGTCGCAGTCCTTTTCTTGGGCCTGGTGAGCGGGGTGGGCAGTCCCCAACCGCTTGCGGCCGCCTACACGTTCGGCGTCGAGAACTCCTGGATCCGGGTTCAGAACATCGGCGACGCCAGCGCCACGGTCCAGGTGGACTACTACGACGAGAACGGCGCCTTCGCCGGTCGTGACATCTGTCCCAGCGTGGGCGTCTGCCCGGCACTGGCGCCCGGGAGCGGCTGGACCTTCTTCACACGTGATAACCCGACCTTGCCCGTGGGCTTCAAGGGCTCGGCCGTGATCACGACGGACCAGCCCATCACCGCCATCCTGGCGAAGGATGTCATCCGCGGTGGTGCTTTCCTCATCGGCGGCGACTCCGTGACGGTGGGAGCGGGCTCCCACCGTATCTACCTGCCGCTGGTCAGCAGCCGCGACGGCCCCTACAACGACTGGAACGGGCGCTTTGTCATCCAGAACGTGAGTGACACGACGACCGCCTGCGTCACCATCACCTACCTGAGCAACTACACGGACTCTGAAGTCTACTGGGACCCCTACCGGCCTGCCGACACCACGGCCACGCGCCAGCCCGGCTGCCCACAGGGCGGAATGCCGTTGGCGCCGCGGGGCAGCATCTTCCGCGACCCGGACAACATGGGCGTCGGCACCGGCTACTCGGGCTCGGTGCGCATCGACCTTCACACGAATGCCCAGGGGGTACCTCCCAGCCGCCAGTTCATCACCGCCAGCGCCGACACGTGGAACCGGCTGTTCAATCCCTTCTCTTCCTACCGGGGCCTGGATGAGAGCGAGCTCGACTCGACGATCCTTTTGCCTCTTGTGGACCGGGAGGTGGGGCCCCAGAACCAGTGGAGCACCTACTTTCAGATCGAGAACAAGGACCCCTCGCGGCCGGCTGACGTGACTCTGCGGTTCGAGGGGTGGGATCTTGGGAAGGCGGTCCCGCAGTACGTGGTCAAGCAGAACACACTTCGCATCGTCGGGGCCCGCATGTGCTTCCAGAACCGCGACGACTTCGCCAACTGCCTGGCGCTGGGCGACCGGCTGCCGCCCAACTTCGTGGGCACCGCCCGCCTCGTCTCTACGCAACCCATAGGGGTCGTAGTCAATCGCAGCTCGAACCTAATAGATGTCTTCACGAGCTACCGAGGTATCCGACCGGGCGATGCTGCGAAGAAGGTTCTGCTCCCCGTCCTAAACAGGAACTACGGGCCTGTCGGCGATCGGCAGGGCTGGAACTCCTGGTTTCGAGTGCTGGTGGCTGACGGCGGGCAGGCGAACGTGACCGTGCGCTACTACGGGCTCGACCTACCGGGCGGCAGCGCCTCCTACACGACGACGGCGTTCCGCGAGTTCACCGTCTTCCAGAACGAGGAGGTCATGCTGCCCGACGGCTTTGCCGGCTCGGCAATCCTGGAGTCCGACCGGCCGATCGTTGCCTTGGCCAACCTTACCACCGACGTCTTCTGGGGGGACACGGACCTCCTCTACAACGGCATCCCGTTGCCCTGACCCCGTGCTGCCAGGGGAGAGAAGACGTTGCGTCTCTGCTACCTCGCCGACGCGCCCTACATCCACACCCGCCGTTGGGTGCGGCACTTCGTCGATCTTGGCTGGGAGGTTCACATCGTATCCTTCCGCCCGGCCGAGATCGAAGGGGCCACCGTCCACCATGTCGCCGGCTTGGAATGGCTGGGCAAGCTGCGGTACCTGCTGCGCCTCCGTCGCGTGCGGCGCCTCGTCCGCGGCCTGCGTCCGGATCTTGTCCATGCCCTTCACCTGACCAGCTATGGGTTCCTCGCCGTCCTCTGTGACGTACGCCCGACTCTGGTATCGGTATGGGGGACCGACGTGCTGGAGGCGCCTCGCCTCAGCCCCTTCCACTACTTCATAACGCGCTTCGCCCTCCGGCGCGCCGACCACATCACGGCCACCGGCCTCCGCCTGGCCGAGGCGGCGACACGCTACGCTCCGGCCGGCAAGCCGGTGACGGTGGTACCCTACGGCGTGGATCTGGAGGTCTTCAGGCCTCGGCCCTCCACCGACCACAGACCCGCCTTGGGTGGAGGGGACGCGAGCTCAGAGGTGGTGATGGGGGCGGTGGCGCGCCTCTCAAGGGAGAAGGGGCTGCACTACCTCCTGGAGGCCTTCGCCTTCGTGGTGGATCGGTACACCGGCGCGCGTCTGGTGCTGGCTGGGGAGGGCCCCGAGCGCCGCCGTTTGCAGCGGCTAGCGGCGCGGCTGGGCCTGGGAGAGCGGGTGCAGTTCTTGGGCGAGGTACCCCACGAGCAGGTGCCTCAGGTGCTCCAGGGGCTCGACGTGTTCGTCATGCCTTCGACCTACGAGGGGTTTGGCGTGGCTGCCCTGGAGGCGGAGGCTGTGGAGGTGCCGGTAGTCGCCTCCAGCATTCACGGCATTCCGGACGTGGTCGTGGACGGCGAGACGGGCCTGCTGGTCCCGCCGAGAAACCGGCAAGCGCTGGCGGAGGCCCTGCTTCGCCTGGCAGGGGACGCTGACCTGAGGCGGCGCCTGGGGCGAGCGGGACGAGCCTTCGTCGCTGAGCACTACTCCTGGGAGCAGAACACCGCCCAGATGGAGGCCTTGTACGAGGCGGCGCTGGGAGAGCGCTAGCCGCGATTCTCGATTGCGCTCGCGAGGCACTCGCAGGAGCGGATAGGCCTTGACGCCTCCCAGGCAGCTTCCGAGCGTCATGTGGCGTCCACCGCCTTCGGCCGTTCTTGCCGTCTCGGGCCGACCGTCGAATTATTTCATCCGCCTCGGCTGATGTAATTCGTGGCAGGAGA
>DAOULP010000082.1:0-42671 GCA_034420175.1 Dehalococcoidia bacterium
TGAGCTGCGAGAGGATCGTGAGCAGGGACACCATCGGGAAGGACCCCTGCCGGACGATTGTCCCCGACTTCAAGGTCGTCGCCGTCGTCGAGGAGCCGTTCGGCGCCCATCCCGGCTACACGCCCGGCTTTTACGACGTGGATCTTCCCTTCGGGCGCCTCTATCAGCAGGCATCCAATACAGTCGAGGGTTTCCAGGAGTTCTTGAACGAATGGGTATTCGGCATCGAGAACAGAACTGAGTATGTCCAGCACTACATCACCAGATTCGGGTACGCCGCCTTTCGCAACCTCCAGGCAGAGTTCGACTACGGGTACCCCGTCAGCTACGCGTATTGAGGCGGTCCGAGAGGACCCAAGGCGTAGGCCAGGATGGATCGGCGATGGCCGGAGACTTGAGCGACTACACGAAGCCTGAGCTCATTGCCTGTTGCGGTGCCAGGGAGATCCGGGACCATGACATCGTTCTGGTAGGGACGGGCTTCCCCACGATGTCCGCCAACATCGCCAGATACACCCACGCGCGGAACGCCCGGCTGATGCAGGAATCCGGCGTCTTCGACGCCCAGCCGAAGAGACCGGCACTGTCAGTCGGCGACCCATGCTTGAACCCAGGAGCAGCCATGATAGGCAGCTTACTGGACATAATGGGGATGTTCTTGCAGGCCGGCTGGGTGGATGTCGGCTTTCTGTCGGGCAGCCAGGTCGACAAGTACGGCAACATCAACACGACGGTCATCGGCGACTATGACAGCCCGAAGAGCCGCCTCCCCGGCAGCGGCGGGGCGAATCCCATCGGCTCCCTGACAAAACGGGTGATCATCATCGCCCTCCACGACACCCGCCGGCTGGCCGAAAGGGTGGACTTCATCACCACACCGGGCTACATCGACGGCCCGGGAGCGAGGGAGAAGTGGGGGCTTCCGTTCGACACCGGCCCGGAGGTCATCATCACGAACAAGGCCGTGCTCCGGTTCGATAGGGAAACCAGAGAAGCCTACCTGGCCACCTATCATCCGGACACGTCGGTGGACGAGGTGCTGAAGAACACGCCCTGGGACCTGAAGGTGGTCGGCGACGTGCGCGAGACGGAGCCGCCCACTGCAGAGGAGCTGAGAGCCCTGAGGGAGATACTCGACCCCGGCCGGATGATCAACATCTATGAGAGCCGCGGCTACGTGTAACGTTCTTGGATGGTGAAAGCCATGGAATACACGCGAAGGCTAGCGGAGTTCTGCGCCGGTGTTTCATACGACCGCCTTCCCCTCGAGGTGATCGACAAGACGAAGCTCTGCATCCTGGACTTCTTCGCCAACGTCTACGGCTCGCTGGAGCTGGAAGCCGTGTCAGCGGTGGTGTCCTACGTGCGGTCGTTGGGCGGGCCGGAGACCGCCACGGCACTCGCCTGCGGGTTCAAGACGGGGATCCACAACGCGGCGTTTCTCAACGGCACCACCGCTGAGGCGATAGAGGCTCAGGACGGGCTCCGGTTCGGGGGGAATCATCCGGGCACGGCGGTGATCCCCGCCACTCTCGCACTGGCGGAGAGCTTGGGGCTCGGCGGCAAGCAGGTCATCGAGGCGGTAGTGGTCGGCTACGAGGCGGCCGGCCGTACGGCCGCCGCGGTCCACCCCCACCATACACTGTCGGGATTCCTGCCCACGGGCACTTGTGGCGCCTTCGGGGCGGCGGCGGCGGCGTCCAGGCTAATGGGTCATGATGCGGAAGGCACGCTCAACTCGCTGGGCAACGCGGGTTACCTCCTGCCCCTCTCGATGGCCGAGCACCTGATGGGCGGGTACACGTCCAAGATCGTGCAAGGGGGACAGGCCGCCAGCGCGGGCCTCACGGCTGCGGGCCTGGCCGGTGCCGGCATCACCGGAGCGCCGTACGTCCTGGAGGGCTCGGACTTGAACGGCGGCTTCGCCCAAATCACGACGCAGGGCGAGCCCAACCTGGATAGAATCGTCGAGCAACTCGGCGAGCACTTCTCCATAATGGACATCTACTTCAAGCCCTATAGCGCCTGCCGACACACCCACGGCGCCGCCCAAGCGACACTGGAGCTCCTGGGCAAGGGGGCGTTCAAGCCGCAGGACATCGAGGAGGTGAAGGTCTACACGTACGCGATCGCCTCCATCGCCGTGGGCAAGGGCGTGGGCGCGGGGAGCAGCTTCGTGTCGGCGCAGTTCTCGCTGCCGTACGTCGTTGCCGCGTGCCTGGTCGACGGACAGATGGGGCCAGCGCAGCTAAGGGAGGATCGGATCTCCGATCCCACCATCCTTGGGCTCGCCGCGAAGGTCAGCGTGGACGTGGACCCGGAGTTGGCGGCGTCCTATCCTGGGGTGACTTCGAGTCGGGTGGAGGTCAAGCTCAAGAGCGGCGCGACGCTGGTGAACCAGGTCGACATCCCCAAAGGCGACCCTAGGGACCCGATGACCGCCGAGGACCTGGCTGGTAAGCTGAGGCGTTTTGCTGCGCGCAGGGATGACAAGACCGTCGACAGGATAGTCCGCCGGTCGCTTGGGCTTGAGAACCTGAACGACGTCAGGGAGCTGACATCAATCATCTAGGGATACTGGACGCTTGCGTAGCCAAGCGGCGGGATAGCAGAGAGCGGGAGCAGGGGTAGAAGGCGATGGACTTCGAACTGAACGAAGAGCAGCGGATGCTCGTCGAGACGCTGCGCGACATGGGGAAGCGAGAGGACTTCAAGAAGCTGGCGGTGGAAATCGACAGGACCGCGGAGTACCCCAGGCATCTGGCGACGAAGTACGCCGAGCTGGGGCTGCTGGGGATGACCCTCTCGCCTGAGCATGGAGGCGGCGGCCAGCCCGGTATCAACGCCATTCTGGCTATCGAGGAACTGGCGAAGTTCAGCCCGGTCATCGCCACCCCGGTGTTCGAGTCAAACATAGGTCCGGTCAGGGCTATCGATACGCTGGGCACCGAGGAGCAGAAACGGGCCGTCATACCGGGCGTGTGCAGGGGTGAGCTGAGTGTCTCGGTCTGCATGACTGAGCCGGAGGTCGGTTCGGACCTCACCTCCCTCTCCACGAAGCTGGTGGAAGACGGGGACGGGTATCTCCTCAACGGGCGCAAGACGTTCATCTCCGGGGGCGAAGAGGCCACTCACTATCTGGTGTACTGCCGATTCGGGGGGCTCCCCGGATATGGGGGAATCGGAGGCGTCATTGTCGAGAAGGGGACGCCGGGATTCTCGTTCGGGAAGCAAGAGGAGTTCATGGGGCTCCGGGGCATGCCATCGTGCGACCTCATCTTCGAGGACGTGAGGGTCCCGAGAGAGAACGTGGTGGTCAAGGCGGGCGAGTTCAGGACCCTGATGACGACATTCGACCTCGAGCGCTGCGGCAATGCCGCCATGTGCCTCGGCATCGCCGGCGGGGCTCTCGAGGAGGCGAGGGCATACGCCCTGGAGCGAAAGGCGTTCGGCAGGGCGATATGCGAGTTTCAGGACGTGCAGTTCATGCTCGTTGACATGGCTGTGAGACTGGACGCCGCGCGCTTGCTCGTGTACCGCGCTGCTACCGGCGCCGGCGGAGGCTTCCCCGCGATGTACGAGGCCGCGATGGGGAAGTGCTTCGCCAACGAGATGGCCGCAGAGGTCACGAGCAGGGCCATGCAGGTCTTCGGCGGCTACGGGTACAGCCGGGAGTTCCCGGTGGAGAGAATGCACAGGGACGCGCTCGCCTGGAGGGTGGCGGGCGGCACGGTCCAGATGCTCAGGATCACGATGGCCAGCATGCTCTTCGGGAGACGCTTCGACCAGAGGGCCTCAAGGTGATTGCGTCCACCACGCCCTCCTGCCATCACCCTGCGCGCCAGCCGAATCGGCAGAGGACTACCGGGACATCATAGGGGCGGTTGAATCGCGCGTGCGACTCGCCGCCTCGTCCTAATGGCATGACGACGATCGGTGTCCCTGAGGCTGGGTCTCGGTCCCTCGTGGGGCGATGTTGACCCGCCGGTACCTCTCGGGTCCCCACATCCGTTCCTGGTAGAGACATACGAAGCGCCTCCCGGTAGACTTGGCGCTGCAGGGAATCACTGGGGTTGGGAAGGAAGGCGATGATGGATCGGCGGCTCGGATTCACCGGGCAGATCACCCGGTTCGCGGCGCAACATCCCTGGCGCATGGTTGGTTTGTGGGTCGTGCTGGTGGCCGCCGCGTATGGCGTCGCTGGCATGATGGACCTGGCCGACCCGGGCACGATTGGCACGGAAGCCACCAAGGCCGAGAGCCTGATCGAAGACCGACTCCGTGAGGAGACGCCGCCGGAGGAGTTCGTCGTCGTCGAGTCCCGAACAGCGACTGCCGACGAAGCCGCGTTCTCAGGATTCGTGGACTCGCTGGTGAGTGATCTGCGCGCGCTAGAAGAAGTCGGATCGGTGGTGAGCTACCGGGACGGCGGCGAAGGCCCTGTCTCTGACGATGGCCACGTCGCCCTCATCCAGGTGACACTCACCGGCGACGAGGAGGACGCGGTCGACACCGCGGAGCCGCTCGTCGACGTGGTGGATGCGGCTGACGGGACGGACGGCTTCCGCGTGACCACCGTCGGCTTCGGCAGCGTTGAGGGCGAGATCAACACGCTCCTAGAAGAGACACTGTCGCAGGGGGAGATGATTGGCATCGCGGTCGCGCTGGTCATCCTTCTCGTCGTCTTCGGCGCGGCAGTAGCTGCTGGGCTGCCGATCGTTATCGCGCTCCTCTCGATCTTCGTCGCCGTGGGTGCCACCGCCCTCGTCAGCAACGTGATGGTGATGTCCCAGTTCATCGTCTTCATCATCACGATGATCGGCCTCGCGGTCGGCATCGACTACTCGCTGTTCATCGTGCAGCGGTTCCGCGAGGAGCGTTCCCGGGGCCGCGAGAAGGTCGACGCGATTTCGACAGCCGGCGCCACGGCCAGCCGCACCGTCTTCTTCTCCGGCATGGCGGTGGCGATAGCACTCGCGGGGATGCTGGTCATGCCCCATGGGACCTTCCGGAGCTTCGCTGTCGGCGCGATGCTGGTTGTGGCGACCACGGTGCTCGCCGCGCTCACCCTGCTCCCGGCGGTGCTGGGGCTGCTGGGCGACCGTGTGAACTGGCTGACGGTGCCCATCATCGGCCGCCGACGCGGGACCGAGAGCACCGGTGGGCTGTGGAGTTGGACCACGAAGGCAGTGACGGCCCAGCCCGTGCTGAGCGTCGTGGTGACGGCAGGGATACTGATCGCTGCCGCGGTGCCGATCCTCAACCTCAACCTCGGCAACATCGGCATCACTATCCTGCCTGAGGACAGCGACCAGCGACACGCGTTCGACGTGATCACCGAGGAGTTCTCAGAGGGGGTATTCACGGCGGATATCGTCATCGACACTCCGGACGTGAGCGCCCCGGAGGTGCAGCGCGGCATCACCGAGCTGACAGTGCTGCTCGACGACGATGAGTTCTTCGGAGACTGGACGTTGGAGACCAGTCCGGCCGGCGACCTGGCCCTCCTGGCGGTGGTGATGCCAGGCGACTTCTCAGGCGAGGAGTCCAAGTCCGCGCTCCAGCGGCTGCGCAGCGACTACGTCCCAGCGGCCTTCGACGATGGGCCGGCGGAGGTCTTCGTCGGCGGCGAGACGGCGGAGAACGTCGATTCCGTCCAGACGCAGAAGGACTACCTGCCGTTCGTCTTCACGTTTGTGCTTGGTCTCAGCTTTGTGTTGCTCCTCGTAGTCTTTCGCTCAATCGTAGTGCCCCTCAAGGCGGTCGTCATGAACCTGCTATCGGTCGGTGCCGCCTATGGCTTGCTGGTGTTGGTCTTCCAGGAGGGCATCGGCACCGGACTCCTGGGCTTCCGGGAGTCGCCGTTGATTCAAGACTGGCTGCCGCTCTTCCTGTTCGCCATCCTGTTTGGGCTCTCGATGGACTATCATGTCTTTCTCCTGAGTCGCATCAAGGAGCGATACGACGAGACCGGCGACAATGCGGCTTCGGTCGCCTACGGGCTGCGCCGGACGGCGGGCATCATCACGGGCGCGGCACTGATCATGGTTGCGGTGTTCGCGGGGATGGCTTCCGGTGAGCTGATCGTCTTCCAGCAGGTGGGCTTCGGCCTCGCCGTCGCCATCATCCTCGACGCCACGGTCATCCGCATGGTGCTGGTGCCGGCCAGCATGGAGCTGCTCGGCGACTGGAACTGGTACTTCCCGCGCTGGCTGGAGTGGGTGCCGGAGATCCACATCGAGGGGGCGGAGGTGAAGGCGTCCCGAAGGTAGCAGGACCTCATGCGGAGGCCCGGCGGGCTATTAGAGATCGATCCAGGCACGCCCGGCTGGCGCGCGAGATACTATTCGATCATCAGGCAGCCGTTGCCCGACGGCTGCCTGAGCTGTGAGCATCGGAGGCGATGAGGGCGAGCGGGACGAACTACAGGTGGTATGTGCTGGCGTTGGCGGCGATGACGCACGCGCTTGTCGTCGCCATGCCAACGATGTGCATGCCGGTCCTCTTCGACGAGATATCCGATGACTTAGATCTGAGCCTCGTTCAGATAGGCACGATATGGGGGATCGCTCCCCTTGCTGGTGCCTCGGTTGTGCTGGTCGGCGGGCTGCTGGGCGACCGCTTCGGCGCAAGACGCGTGCTGATTGCCGCTTGCTTCCTGGCGGGCCTGGCTGGGGCCCTGAGAGGGCTAGCAGGCGGCTTCGCATCTCTGGCGGCGACGTTCTTCCTGTTCGGGCTCTTGACGGCGACCGTCCCCCCCATTGTCCACAAGACCTGCGGCGTGTGGTTCTCGGGACGGCACCTGGCGCTGGCGAACGGCGTCGCGTCAACGGGGATGGCGGTCGGGTTCACGGTAGGGGCCATGATCAGCGCGACGATACTCTCGCCTCTGCTGGGTGGCTGGAGGAATGTGTTGTTCCTGTACGGCGCTGTGTCCGTTGTGATGAGCGTCCTCTGGCTGTTGACCCGCGGCGAGCCCCCTGCGACCCAGTCATCGGCGAGCTACGCACCCGCGCTGCCCTTGCGCCAGGCGCTGTTGCGGGTGGCCCGCATCAGGCAGGTGTGGGTTATCGGGCTGGTCTTGGTGGGTCAAACGGGCTGTGCTCAGGGAATGCTCGGTTACCTGGCGCTCTACCTGCGAGATGTTGGCTGGTCGGAGGCGAGCGCCGACGGCGCGCTGGCCGCGTTCAGTGCCACCAGCATGGCGGGAGTCGTCCCAATCGCGCTTCTGTCCGATCGGCTGGGCTCAAGGAAGCCGGTTCTCTTCGGGGCGACGCTGATCACTGCTATCGGCGCCGGTCTGCTGTCGGTGGCCGGCGGCGCGGCGGTATGGGTTGTGATCGTAGTGGCGGGGGCCGTTCGTGACGCCTACATGGCGGTCGTCATGAGCACCATCATTGAGACGAAGGGCGTTGGGGCAGCGTACGCTGGGACGGCGATGGGGCTGGTCATGACCCTTTCTCGGCTGGGCGCCGCTGCGTCCCCTCCCATTGGCAACAGCCTGGCTCAAATCGGCCCGGGGTTGCCATTCGCCTTCTGGGGAGCACTGGCCGCGGTTGCCTTGTTCGGCTTCCGTTTCATGAGGGAAGAGCGCCACCGCCCCTCGGCTGTTGAGGTAACGCGGGAGGTGGAATAGACTGCTCTCACATTGAACGCGAGGAAGGAGACGAACCATGGGCGTGATCGTCGAGACCAGCAAAGGCAAGCTGGAGGGTGTCCGGAAAGGCGACCTGTGCGTCTTCCGCGGCGTCCCTTTCGCACAGCCGCCGGTCGGCGACCTGCGCTATCGCGGCCCGCGACCTGTCGATGCCTGGAGCGGCGTGCTTGACGCGACGAGCGTCGGCCCAAGGGCGATGCAGGTCCCGAACGAGCTCTTCGAGACGGTGCTCGGCCGCGCTCCAAAGCAGCCCCCAATGGACGAGGATTGCCTCAACCTCAACGTCTGGACGCCGGGCCTGGACGGAGGGCGACGGCCGGTGATGGTGTGGATCCACGGCGGTGGCTTCACCATCGGCGCCGGCTCTGAGCCGCTGTACAACGGTGCGTTCCTTGCGTCGCGGGGCGACGTTGTCGTCGTGACCATCAACTACCGGCTGGGCGCATTCGGCTTCCTCTACATGGCTGACTTCGCCGACAAGGAGGGGGAGCCCTGCGCCAACTTCGGCATGCTCGACCAGGTGGCGGCGCTCGAATGGGTGCGCGACGAGATCGCGGCGTTCGGCGGCGACCCCGACAACGTCACCGTCTTCGGCGAGTCCGCCGGTGCGATGGCCGTTGGGATCCTGATGGCGTCCCCGGCGGCCAGCGGGCTCTTCAGACGCGCCATCATGCAGAGTGGAGCGGCGCGCTTCGTGTTCAACATCGACCAAGCCCAGGCCGCGGCTGCCGGCTTCGCCGAGGCCCTCGGAATCGAGGAGTTGACGGCGGCTCGCCTGCGTTCCCTCCCGGCCGAAGACATCCTCCGCGCCCAGGCGAGCGTGGAGGCTGCTGACCGCAAGAGGATGCGGGAGGGGCCGGCCGCGCTTCGCTTCCAGCCCGCCGTCGATGGGCTCTTCCTGCGGGAGAGGCCGATCGATGCTGTCCGGTCCGGCCTGTCGAAGGACGTATCGCTGCTGATCGGCACGACGGCGGAGGAGTGGAAGCTCTTCGCAGCCATGGTGCCGGGCGCGTCCAAGATCGAAGAGGATGAGGCGGCGCGGCGGATCGGAGCGCTGGTGTCACCGGGCGGGGACACCGAGCGTGGCCGGACGATACTCCGCTCGTACCGCGACGCCCGCCAGGCCCGCGGTCAGGCGACCAGCCCCTACGAGATCCTCGTCGCGGCGCAGACCGACTTCATGGCCCGTGTGCCGTCCGACCAGGTCGCGGAGGCTCAGGCCGCGCACCAGCGGCAGGTGTTCACCTATCGCTTCGACTGGCCCTCGCCGATAGCCAACGGCCGCCTCGGCGCCTGCCACGCTATCGACCTCCCCTTCGTCTTCGGCACACAGAAGCTCGTCCCGGTGTTTGCCGGGGAGGGACCGGACGCGGACGCGCTGGCGGCGACGGTCGGCGACGCGTGGCTGGCATTCGCGCGAACCGGCGACCCGAGCACCGACTCCCTGCCCTGGCCTTCGTTCGAGGCCAAGCGCCGCAGCACGATGATCCTCGACCGCCAGTGCCGCGTCGAGGAGCTGCCGGCGGAGGCGGAGCGCTGCTGCTGGGACGGCATCATCACGTAGCAGCGGGCCGGCGCGACGGTCGTCGACTGTCCGATATCGCGCTCACCACCGCCACTGGCGCCTCACTTGTAGCGGCTCGGCGCGGGTGATAGAATTGGCGTGCTATGGGCCTGCCCGACCTGGAAAAAATACTCGCCAACATCGTGGTTCTCTCTGGCGTTGACGCTACGGTTGCTATCTCTGGGCAAGAGATCGCCCCCATCCTTAGAGATGCGTCCCTCCAGGCAGTGGGCCAACCAGTTCAGCAAATGCAGTTGACTAGCCTTCGGGAGCAGGTTCTTGTCTCGGTGGGCCGCGGCCGCTTCGTGTTCGAGGACCAGAGCGATTCGATTCCGCCCAAGGCCCGTCTGGCTGAGATCGTCCAGGGCTTCATAAGCCTGCTTGCCTCGAAAGGCGTTGCTGAGTACCGAGGCTACGGGTTCAACTTCGACATAGCGTTCGATGCCCCTGGAGACTCGCCAGCGTCGCAGCTGATCATGGAGAGATTCGTCAACGCGGATCAGATCAGTCGCCGCGGCGGGATTGCTCCGGTGGGCTCGGGCCTCAGGCTGTACTTCGGTATGGCAGAGGCCAAGTGCGACCTTAGGATCGAGCCGAGGGAGAACCGGACCAACTCTCCGCGATTCTTTGCGCACATCAACTATCACTACGATCTACCGGAGGGCAACTTCCCAGCAGCCGATGCGTTGAGATCTGATTTCCAAGGGAAGTGGGGGGTGTACACAGATCTCATGGAGAGGCTGCTCGTCCAGCCATGACGTGCAATCTACCCATCCTGCCGACCACAGAGGCGCACGTGCTGACGGAAGAGGGGACTCAGTGCGTCGTTGCCGAAATCCCTGAGTGGGCAATCCCGCAGGTTGGCAACACCGACATCTTCAGATATGCAGCGTCCTATGCGCGGACTGCTGCTGGCTCGGTGTTTCTCGGTAGCTTTGTCCAGGAGACGCTGGGCACTTGGCAGGGGCCCACGGGTGCGCATGAGCTGTCGTGGCCCCCTTTGGTGCCGGACTTTGACGCGCCGGAGGGTCAAGAGTTTCCGATCGTGCTCGATGTTGGAGACATGGTGCCGCTGCCAATAGGGGTGTCTGCCGTAGCTGTCGATTTCGGGAACGTGCCGGTCGTGGTCAGACCCAGAGCCGCCGCGCTGCTATCGAAGCTGCCCTGGGCGCCTCTGGCGGAGGTCTTATCTGCCGTACGCGCCTGGGCAGCGTCCGCGCCTTTGAGGGGTGTCACGGTCTCTGCAGTCTCCGATCCAGACGACAAGGTCTGGGAGGAGGTTGTGTTCGAGGCTGCCGTAGAGGCCGACAGCGAGGAAGCGCTTCGACTGTGGGACAGTCTGGCGTCCGCGATTGACCAGGTGAAAGCGGGGTTCACCGACGACGGCCGTCGGCTCTTTGACCGGCACGTCGGGATCCACTTGGTCTGGGATCTCTAGCGTCGTGACCTTGCCTAGTCCCTTTGACCCCAGGGAGTTCCTGGACCTTGCTGCGCACCTGTCTCTGGCTCCCTCCGCAAGCCAGGCAGAGCTGCGCACAGCGCTGAGCCGTACGTACTACGCTGTTCACCTGTATGCGCGCGAAAGGCTTGCCGCCGCGGGAAGCATGGTCCCGACAGGCGCCGGAGAGGACCACCGCCTCGTCATCGAGGCTCTCAGACGACTGGGAGGCCCACGAGGGGACCAACTGGACAGGCTGAGAATCCAGCGGAACCGCGCCGACTACGATCTCAATCGCCCTGCAACCAGCCAAGGCGCCCGTCAGGCTGTCATGCTCGCGCAGTCGATGTGGCCTCACCTGTAATCACTGCCCTCAGCGGCAGGCGGCCTGTCGCAAGCGCCACCGCCGACCTGAGTGCGTTGGCGGTTGGTGATGCTGCGGCACGCCGCAGGCCTCGACCGACCTAGAGCCTCCCCGCCTTGCGTGTTCCGCACACATGTGCTAATGTTCTCTGTAGTCGGCCCGGCCCCGGCGGGGAGCCGCGCGTGCCAGGAGAACGGCTGTGGTGACGGTGATCAGGGCAAGGCGCAGGTCGTCCGTGCTGACGCCGTCGACGCTGGCCTGCCTCGCCACCATCCCGACGGTCAACCTGACCGCCGGCTGCCTTCACAACTGCGCCTACTGCTACACCCGCGGCTACAGCATCTACCCCGGCGAGGGCCGGATCGTTCTCTATGAGGACACGCTGGAGAAGCTGCGGGCTGAGCTCGACCGCCGACAGAGCAGGCCCCACGCGGTGTACTTCAGCCCATCGAGCGACCTCTTCCAGCCGCTGCCCGAGGTCCTTGAGCTGGGCCAGGCTATTCTCGAGTACCTGCTCGGCCAGGGAATCGGCGTTGCCTTCCTGACCAAGGGCCGCATTCCGGACGCTACCCTGCGGCTGCTCACCGACCACGCGGGGCTGGTGCGGGCTCAAGTGGGCCTCATCACGCTCGACGAGGAGGTCGTGCGGGTGTTCGAGCCCAACGCTGCCAGCCCGCAGAGACGGTTGGCGCAACTCGAGGCTCTGATCGCCGGAGGAATCGGCGCCGAAGCAAGGCTGGACCCCATCCTGCCGACGCTCACGGACACGCCCGATTCGCTGGACCGCCTCCTGGCGGCACTGGCGCGGGTGGGAGTGAGGCGAGTTGCCGCCGGTGTCCTTTTCCTCAGGCCAGCCATCCTGCGGTCGCTGCAAAGGTGCGTGTCCAACGCCGCCATGCTGACATCCCTCGTGGAAGCCTATCGCGGTCGGCAATCGGCAGTCATGACCGGCAGCCCGTGCGCCATCGAGACCCTGCCCCGGCAAACGAGGCGCCATATCTTCGAGCGCCTGCGGCAGGCGGCACAGGCCCATGGCATCCAGGTGAGCGTCTGCGGCTGCAAGAATGCCGACCTGGGGCAGGGCTCCTGCAACATCGCCGGCACGTGGCCCACGACGGCTCCTCAGCATGTCCAGCTAGCGCTCATGACGTAGGCGGTCGCGCTTCCGACCATCGGCGAGTCGAGCGCGCCTACGGTGGGGGCGAAAACTGCCCGTCTCGTGCCCTCGACATCGCTGGGTCTTGTGCCGCCACGCCGCTGGCTCCCGCCTCGGCGAACGACTATGATACGGCAGGAGCAGAGTAACACCGTTCGGACGTCCGCAGCACTCCAGGGGGGCAGTCGTGGCACCTGACAGGGCGATGGTCATCGTGCCGCACACTGACGACGCCGAGTTCCTGGCGGGGGGCACCGTCGCGCTGTGGGCGCGAGAGGGCACGGAGGTCACCTACGTCATCGTCACCAACGGCGACAAGGGCTCCGATGACCCCGATATCACCCCCGAGCAGCTCGCCGCGCTTCGCCAGGCCGAGCAGCGGGCGGCGGCGGCCGGCCTGGGAGTCAAGGAGGTGCTCTTCCTGGGCTATGAGGACAGCATGCTCCAGCCCACCCTCGAACTGCGGCGCGACCTGGCGCGGGCCATCCGCGCTCACCGGCCGCACACGGTGATCACGTTCGACCCAACGACCCGATTCATCACCGACAACTACCCCAACCACCCCGACCACCGTGCCGCCGGAGACGCGGCGGTCGATGCGGTCTTCCCGGCTGCCCGCGACCGCCTGACCTTCCCCGAACTGCTGGAGCAGGGCCTGGAGCCTCACAAGGTGGCAGAGCTCTGGCTGGGCGCCAGCCTGTCGCCCAACCACTGGGTGGACATCGAGCCGGTGCTGGAGCAGAAGATCGCGGCTCTGCGCAACCACGAGAGCCAGCTCAGCAAGTTCCCGCTGGAGGAGTTCATCCCTCAGATGTCCAGAGCGCAGGCCGAAGGCGGCCCGTACGCTCTCGCCGAGAGCTTCCGTCGGCTGGTGCTGGACTAGGGGCGGTCTGGCCGGCCTTCACGCTCTCTGAATCGACGCCCACGCATCGGCGGTTTTCGGGCCGCGTCCGGTGGTCGGCGCGAGGGCCCCAAAATGGGCCAAAGAGTCCGGCAAATGGTCGACCAAACGCACTTCCCCACGGGTGCCGTTCAGCCCATAATGGCCGCATGCCTTCGGCGAAGGCGGGTACCCATCGCAGATGGTAGGGTCTACGGCTCGGAGAGGCTCTCCTCACACTGCGGATCCCGCCCGCCGACCCTAGCGAAGGCCTGAGTGGGCCAGCAGGAGTTCTGAGGACTCTAGCAGCAAAGAGGAGGAAACCATGCCTTGGGAGGACGTAGTATCGGTCTTCCGGCCAGAGACCGCTCACATGGGCGTGATGGTTGTGGACGCAGAGAGGTGTACCCGGCCTCGCGGCTCACGCTGCCAGCTATGCTTCGACAATTGCCCCTTCAGGGCCTGGGAGCTGGTGTCCGGGGAGATCCCTCGCCAGAAAGAGGTCTGGGACTGCTTTAGCTGCTACAACTGCATGGTTGCCTGCCCGCGAGGCGCCATCTCCATAGTTGATCCTTACCATGTGGACGATGGCTTCTGGGCCACGGACCCTCATCCCCTGCCCGCCAAGATGCCCGCTGAGCCGGAGGACGCTGAGGGCAATCCAACGAAATGGACTGCGATCGAGCGAGCGGTCTTCCACCGTCGCAGTGTCCGGAACTACAAGGACAAGCCGGTCCCTGAGCCTCTCATAAGGAGAGTGCTGGAGGCGGGCCGGTTCGCCCCCAGCGCCGGGAACTGTCAGCCCTGGAAGTTCGTCGTCGTTACGGACAGGGCCCTCATCGACGAGATGAATGAGGGCATCATCGCCGTGATGACCGGCCTGTACAACATGTACATGAGCGACGACCTGGTGAAGAGCCTTGTTCCCATGTATGAGGGTGGTGGGAACGCGGGTACGTTCGATCCTCGCGTCATATTGGGCGGATTCGGAAGCATCTCTAAGAGATACGGGCCGCCATTCCTGAACGCGCCTGCCGTGATACTGATCCTGGGCGACGAGCGCGCGATCAGCGGCGCCGAGATCAACATAGGCATCTGCGGCCAGATCATGAATCTGGTCGCCAACTCCCTTGGCATCAGATCCTGCTGGGTGGGGTTCAGCCAGATCATCAACATGGTGCCTCCGCTGGTGGAGAAGCTGGGGATCGCACCGCCCTGGCGCGTCAACTCCTCGCTGGTTCTGGGATACCCAAGGTTCAAGCAGGACGGTCTTGTGGCCCGAGAGCGTCGGCCCGTGACCTGGTTCCGTGAGGGGTCCAGCCGTCCCGAAGTCGAGGAGTAGGCCCGCGGCCCGCCGCGTCGAATCAGGAGCACGGCCGGGAAGGCGTCGGAGGAGCGAGAGGCGAAGAAGCGATACGTCAGGGAGGCGCCCGGTGGGCGCCTCCCGCTACTTTTCTGGGCGTGGGACCAGCGGCTGGTGTGCGGTGGAGGAGCGGATCCTGAACGCCCGTCCGGCAAGGCTGCCGCAGCTACTCCACCCCGTTGGTTTCTTGATCAGGCTGGCGCTGCAGCAGAATGCGGACGTCCACGACCACGCAGCCCTCGCCTCGAGACAGTACCTTCACGGGGTTCAGGTCCATCTCCGCGATCTCCGGCAGATCCTCGACCATTGCGGACACCCGCAGGAGCAGGTCCTGAAGGGCGGGAACGTCGCCCGGCTCGGACCCCCGCCAACCCTCTAGCAGCGGGTAGCTCTGTACAGAGCGTACCATCTCGTTCGCGTCCACGTCCGTGAGGGGGTGAATGCGGAAGGCCACGTCCTTCAGCAGCTCGACGAAGACACCGCCCAGACCGAACATCACCAATGGTCCGAACGAGGGATCCTGAGTGACGCCGACGATGGCCTCGGTGCCCGCTTCGACCATCTCCTGCACGATGGCGCCCTGCATCTCCGCGAGCCGGTCCATCTCGCGCATGCGCTCGCGCATGAAGTCGAAGGCCCCCCGGACGTCCAGCTCAGAAGTCAGTCCGAGCCATACCCCAGCCACGTCGCTCTTGTGCGTGATGGTGGAGGAGGCCAGCTTGAGGGCCACCGGGAAGCCGATCTCGCTGGCTACTCTCGCCGCCTCTGCGGTGCTCGTGACGAGCCTGGTCCTGGCGACGCGGATGCCATAGGCGTTGAGCAGGCGGGCCGAGGACTCGGCGTCGAGCCAGATTGGGGCGTCGGCCCCGTCGCCAGCCAGCGCCTTGTCTATGATCGTCCGTCCTTGCTCGCCATCGACGCCGTCCAGCTTCGGCACGGTCCCCTTGGGGCGCTGGCGCCACTCAGCGTGCTCGACCGCGCGCGCCAGCGCCATCGCCGCCTCTTCCGGGAAGGCGAAGGAAGGGACCAGCCCCTCTCCCCCTGACCCCAGCTCGGGAGGGGCACCGCGTGCGCTCAGGAAGCAGGCCAGGATGGGCTTGTCGGTTGGCGTGTCGGTGGTCACCTCGCGGATCGCTCTGGCCACCGCCTCCGGCTGCGTAACAAGGGGGGGAATGAAGATGACGATCACGGAGTCCATCTCGCCGTCTTGCAGCAGGATGCGCAGGGCGCGGGCATAGTGGTCGGCGGTGGCAGCCGCCAGCATGTCGACCGGATTGTGGAGGCCGGCCTCCGGTGGCAAGAACTCGCTCAGGGCCGCCAGCGTCTCCTTATCGAGGGCGGGGACGACCAGGCCGTGGCTCTCGCAGGCGTCCGCGGCCAGGATGGCCGGGCCCCCGGCGTTGGTGAGGATGGCCACCCGTCGACCCTTGGGCGGCGGCTGGTGGGCCAGAAGGCTCGCCACGCCGAAAAGCTCCTCGAGCGTGTCCGTTCGTATCACGCCGGCCTGACGGAACAAGGCGTCGGACGCGACATCGAGGCTCGCCAGGGCGCCAGTGTGGGAGGAGGCGGCGCGAGACCCCGCAGCGGAGCGGCCGCTCTTCACGGCGACGATGGGCTTCTGCTCCGAGACGCGGCGCGCCAGGCGGGCGAACCTTCGCGGATTCCCGAAGGACTCCAGGTAGAGGAGGATGAGATCCGTTGAGGGGTCCTGCTCCCAGTACTGGATGAGGTCGTTCGCCGAGACGTCCGCCTTGTTGCCCACGCTGACGAACGTCGACAGGCCGATGTTCAGGTTCCGGGCATAGTCGAGCAGGGCCAGGCCCAGGGCTCCGCTCTGGGAGAGAAGCGCGACATTGCCCTGGGGCGGGAAGACGGGGGAGAAGGTGGCGTTCAGGCTGATGCTGGGATCGGTGTTCAGTATGCCCATGCAGTTGGGCCCGATCAGGCGCATGCCATAGCTCCGGGCCTTGGCCACCAGCGCCCTTTCTCGGGCCGCCCCTTCCTCGCCTGTCTCCTTGAATCCCGCCGATATGACGACCAGCCCCCGGACGCCCTTCCGGGCGCACTGGTCGGCCACCTCGAGGACGTGCTTGGCGGGCACGGCCACGACCGCTAGATCCACGTCGTCGGGCACGTCCAGGATCGACGGGTAGGCGCGAACCGCGCCCACAGAATCCGCCTTGGGGTTCACGGGATAGACGACCCCTGTGAGGCCGTCCCGCAGAATATTGTGGAATATCTCGGCTCCAATCGTGCCGCGCTCGCGGGAAGCCCCGATCACCGCCACCCTGCGGGGGTGGAAGAAGGCCTGGATGGATGCGGCCGCCGCCACTCGCTCCCGCTCGTCGGCCTTCAGTTCCGCCGCGGCCGTCGGCTGGATGGGAAGCACGACGTGGTAGGTCCCGTCCTGGAAGCTGCTCTCCACCTGAAAGCCGCTCTCTCTGAAGATCCTCATCATCTTCTGGTTCTCGCCCAGCACCTCTGCCTCAAACGTCAGGATGCCCTTGTCTCGGGCGACGGACGCCAGATGACCGAGGAGTTGGGTAGCAATCCCGCGGCCCTGATGGCTGTCGTCGACGACGAAGGCGACCTCTGCCCTATCGGGGTTGCCCAGGCGCGAATAGCGCCCGACGGCGATGATCTTCTCCTCGGGCGGCTCTCCCAGCGTGGCCACGAGGGCGAGGGTGGTCTCATAGTCGACGCGTGTGAAGCGCTGCACCTCCAGCTTCGTCATCTGGGTGACGACGTGATGAAAGCGAAGATAGATGGTTCGCGGGCTCAGCCGGTTGAAAAGGGCGATCACCGCGTCGTCGTCGTCCGGGCGTATGGGGCGCAGGCGAACGGTGGAGCCATCCTTAAGCAGCGCGTCCATCTCGTATTCGGCGGGGTAGCGGACGTGTGCTAGCTGTGCCATCCTTCCCTCCTCCGCTGGTCGAGGTCTCCCTGCTCCGATCGCCAGTCTAGCAGCTAGCTCGCCGTCGCGGCAGTAGATGGCAGGGTTATGTCCCTTATCGGTTGCGGCCGAGGCAGGATGATGCCCGGCCGGAGGATCAGGGCCTCAGAAGCGCTTAACTGGGCCCGTCCGTCTGTGGCCGAACGGTTCCTGGGCGTTTGTCGTGGCGCCGCGTCTCCTCGCGCCACCCGCCGCCATGTGACGACCGAGCACGTGAGGGTCGCGACGGCCGTCCTACTCCAGCCCTGCGTTCATGCGGGTGACCTCGTAGATGGCGCTCCAGTCCTTGCCGCCCATCCCGTTGGCGATGGCGGCCAGGAACTTCTCCCTGATGATGGCCGCGTAGGGCAGCGCCACCCGCGTGTCGGTCGAGGCCTGGAGCATCAATTGCACGTCCTTCAGCCCTGCGACGAGGTCGAAGCCCACGTCGTCGAAGGCCCGCGTGCGGATTCTCTCGGCGTACTCCTTGAGAGCCGGCGGTGCGAACATCGCACCCATCATCGCCTGCAGCAACTGGACGTCGATCCCGCTCTTCTCGCCGAAGGCGTACACCTGCCCCATCAGCTCGATGATCGAGACACCCATGTAGTTGAGCGCTAGCTTCAGGCTGTTGGCCACGCTATGCTCGGTCCCCACGTTGGTGACGCCCAGGGTGTAGGACTCGAACAGCTTCGCGCAGCGGGCGATAGCCTCTGGGTCGCCGGCAACGAGGCTCAGCAACTGGCCGGCCTCGGCCACGTTCGGTCTGCCCACGACGGGAGCGGCGACGTAGTGGCTGCCGTGCGCTGCATGCAGCTCGGCCAGGCAAGTGGCGCAGGGGGGCGAGACGGTCGTCGTGCCGACGTGCACCGCACCCGGACTCAGGCCCGCCAGCAGACCGTTGTCGCCAGCAACGGTGTCGAGCACCGACGCGTCGTCCATGAGGCACGTCACGACGGCGTCGGCGCCCGCGGCAGCCTCCTTGGGCGAGCCGGCGCCGGCAGCGCCTTTGTCGACCAGAGGCTTCATCTTCGACGGCGTCCGGTTGTAGACGGTCAGCTCGAAGCCGGCCTTCAGGATGTTGCCGGCGATTCCGGCCCCCATCCGGCCCAGGCCAATAAACCCCACTCTGCGGATGGCTTCCGACATGGCGGGTACCTCCTCCAACAGTCGTTTGCCTCGGGGCCGGCGCCGGCAGACGGCTGCGAGGCGCCAGCAATTGCGTTCGACTTCTCGCATAAGGCTGGCCCAGACGGCTCACCGTGTCAATGCTGCGGGATTGGCCTGCCAGCGCTGGGCTTGACTCGATGAGCACGATCTGGCACTGTGCCGGAGCCGGAAGCCGGACAGCCAGGAGGAGAAGCCGATGACCGACCTCGCCCACCTCGATGCCACCGCCCAGGCCGACCTCGTGCGGCGGAAGGAAGTCAAGGCAATCGAGCTTGTCGATGCCGCAATCGAGCGCATCGAGCGCCTGAACCCCACCCTGAACGCGGTCGTCACGCCCATGTACGATCTGGCCCGCCAGACGGCGTCCGGTCCCCTGCCGGACGGACCGTTCACCGGCGTCCCCTACCTCCTGAAGGACCTGCTGGCATCCTACGCCGGGGTTCGATTGACTTCGGCGTGCGCCTTCCTGCGTGATAACGTGGCGGACCACGACAGCGAGCTCGTCGTCCGGCTCAAGCGTGCCGGCTTGGTCGTCGTCGGCAAGACCAACACGCCGGAGCTAGGCATCCTGCCCACCGCGGAGCCGCGCCTCTTCGGCCCGACTCACAACCCCTGGGACACCGGGCGCACCTCGGGCGGCTCCAGCGGCGGCTCGGCAGCCGCCGTGGCCGCCGGCCTCGTTCCTGCGGCCCACGGCAACGACGGGGGTGGCTCCATCCGTATCCCGGCCTCTTGCTGCGGGCTATTCGGGCTGAAACCCACGCGCGGGCGAAACCCCCTGGGCCCCGACTTCGGGGACATGTTCAGCGGCCTGGTGGCCGAGCACGCCATCACCCGCTCCGTGCGGGACAGCGCGGCCCTCCTGGACGCCACCTCGGGGCCGGATGTCGGCGATCCCTACTGGGCGCCGCCGCCGGAGCGCCCCTTCCTCCAGGAGGTGGGCGCCGCTCCTGGGCGGCTTCGCATCGCATTCACCGTCCAGGCTGCGACCGACGTGCAGGTGCACCCCGACTGCGTCGCCGCCGTCCGCGAAGCCGCAGCCCTCTGCGCTGACCTGGGCCACGAGGTCGTGGAGGCCGCCCCGGTCATCGACGGCCAGGCGCTGACCCAAGCGTTCATCACTCTCTGGTCGGCAGGGTGTGCGTGGACCGTGGACGACGCGGCCCGCAGGACGGGCAGGGCGCCGACCCCTGACCTGTTCGAGCCTCTTAGCTGGGCTTTGCAGGAGACGGGCCGTCAGCAGAGCGCGTCCGCCTATTTGCTGGCGCTTCAGGACCTCCAGAGGGTGAGCCGCGACGTAGGCCGCTTCTTCGTCGACCACAGCCTGTGGCTAACACCGACCCTTGGCGAGCCTCCTGTTCCCCTTGGCACCTTCGACTCTCCTCCCGACAATCCGCTGCAGGGGCTGTTCCGGGCGGCGGCCTTCGTGCCCTTCACGCCGATCTGCAACGTCACGGGCCAGCCGGCCATGTCGGTGCCGCTGTACTGGAACGGTGATGGCCTCCCCATCGGTGCGCACTTCATCGGGCGCTTCGGGGACGAGGCCACGCTGTTCCGCCTCGCAGCGCAGCTCGAAGAGGCGAGACCCTGGGCCGAGCGCCGGCCGCCCGTCTCGGCCTGATGAAGCTGCCCGGGCGTGCTTGAGCCACCTTCGTCTGCCGGCCCCGACTGGTAGCGTCCGACATCCGGGAGGACAGGGCTCGTCCCGGCCAGGTCGGCTAGCGCGCCTCCTCACCGTCCGAGCGTGGATGGAGTGGCGGGCACTCGGGTTGCACACGTCGAGAGACGTGTTGACATAACCGCAGCCCGTCACGGCGCGCCAGGTTGAAATGGGGTAGGTATGAGGGGCCTCAGGGGCAATGATGAGAACGTCTGGCCGAGAGGCGCGTGCGCTAGGGCTGGCCGTCGATCGTGACGGTGCCCTCCGTTATCGTGTGGGTGTAGGAGTGCTCCAGGTTGACCTTGTCCAGCAACTCCTCGACGGCGTCCTCGAGGAGGCCCTCGAAGGGCTCGATGAGGAAGCCGGGCACGTTACCGATGTCGATGTCATCGAACTGGACAACGGGGTGGCCGCCGCTCAGGTCCACGTTCCCCTTTGCCTTGAAGTCGGCGTCGATTCCCAGGATGGCGCTCACGCTGCCGGTCATCTCGCCGAACCCGTCGTGCAGGCATATCCGTATGTTGTCGATGTCACCGCCTTCGTCGGATATGAACCTGTCGGCGCGGGACGTGACCTCGCTCTCGTTGAAGACGACGGATGAGGGCGAGCCGGCATCGAGGATATCGTCGAAGGCCTCCCACTTCTGTTCGAACGCGTCGGCGTTGGCGCTGCTGACGGCTATCTCCCCGCCGCCGGGCGTGCAGGGGCTGGGTCCACCGACGGCTGCCAGCACGAGGATGACCACGCCCAGAATGATCGCCAGCGTAAGAATGCCGCCTACCACTCCGACGATCAGGCCGAGCACGGAGCCGGTCACGAACCTGATGATGAACATCGTTCCCTCCCTCCTAGGGGGCTGGATGCCAGACCAGGCTAGGTGTAAGTCGCGGTGGTGTCAAGCAAGCGTGTCCGGGTCAGGACCGGTTGCGGCCTCGCCCGCGAGTCCCGGCGGGCGGCGTGGGGGACTACCACTCCACCATGACTGATACCAGCAAGCGGGGGGAGCCTCCAGAAACGGAATGGGCCTGGATCAGGCGCCCCATCATCTCTCTGTCGTACCCGCAGTTCAGACTCTTCTGGCTCAGCAACCTCATCGTGGCCGTCGGGCTGATGGTCGAGTTCACGGCTCGGGGCTGGCTGATAGTGCAGTTGACCGACTCGGCGCTGCTGCTGGGTGTGGTGGAGGGTACGTGGGGTATGGCCCTTGGCCTGGGCTCCATACCGATGGGGATGCTGGCGGACCGCATCAACAGGCGGAATCTGTTGGTCCTAGGCAATGGCGTCGCGCTGCTGGTGGCAGTGGCAGTCGGCGTGCTGGTCGCGACGGACACGATAGCGATCTGGCACGTGATTGTCGCCGGGGCCATAGGTGGGCTGCTGTTCGCCGTGCGATTTCCGGCCGGCCAGGCGGTCACGGCAAGGCTCGTTCCCGCGGAGCATCTCATGAACGCCATCTCTCTGAACACGGCCAGCCATAGCCTGCCGAACGTGGCGGGGCCGGCGGTTGGGGGCGTACTCATCGCGGCGTTGGGGATCGCGGCCGCCTACTTCGTAACGACCGGGGCATATCTGCTGGCGTTGCTGATGATGCTGGGGGTGGCGGCCTCCTTCGGGCACGTCGAGCGCAGGGCGATGACGAGTCTCATAGGTGACCTGCGTGAGGCCTACGAGTACGTGCTCGCCCACCGAGACCTCCTTCAACTCACGGCAGCGATGCTGATCCCCTTCGTTCTGGGTCAGTCATACGTGTTGCTGCTGCCGCTGTTCGTGGAGCAGGAACTGGACAGGGGCCCGGAGACGTTCGGGGCACTGAGCGCCTGCCTGGGCGCGGGGAGCGTCATTGGAGCAATGGCTGTGGCCACGTTCGGCAAGCAGCGGCAGATCGGTCTCCTGATGTTCGCGGGCGTGCTTGGAACGGGGATATGCGCCATCGCCTACGGGTTGTCGCCGTGGGTGCCGGCGACGGGCGGGGTATTGCTGGCGGCGGGGGCCGCAGAGAGCGCGCTGTTCGCGGCCTACGAGACACTGCTGCTGCTGCGTCTTCCGGACGAGATGAGGGGACGCGTCATGGGCCTGATGTTCTCGATGGTGGCGATGTTCCCCATCGGGGCGATAGCGGCGGGGGCAATCGCCGACGTCATCGGCCTGAGGGCCCTGGCGGTAATGGAGGGCGTGATCATCATTGCGATGGCATCCGCGGTGTGGAGGATTGTGTTGCGCCACGTGATGACGACTGCGGAGTAGGCTCCGCCGCAGCGGACCGCTGGTTACCCAGCCTCGTGCTAGCCCTCTAGCTACGGGCCGCGTAGCAGTGCTATCATCCGGCAAGTGCGCGCGGTTGCCTGCTGAGACCGTGGCTGGGGTTCGGCGGGCATCGGCGGGCAGGCGATTCCTGGCGACTGACCGAGCCCGACGCAAATGAGAGCCTACGTTGCCCGTCGCCTCCTCATTGGGGCTGTGATCCTCGCCCTCATATCGGTGGGGGTTTTCTGGTTGCTGCGGCTGGGGCCCGGCGACATCGCCCAAATCGCCCTGGGCCAGGGCGCCTCGCAGGAACAGGTGGACGAGATGCGGGAGCACCTGGGCCTGAACGAACCGGTGCATGTGCAATACCTGCGTTGGATGAAGCAGGTTCTCTCCGGCGACCTCGGCGAGTCTGCCATCAGCGGAACGCCGGTGACGAGCGAGATCACCTCTCGGCTGCCGATCACCGCGGAACTTCTGATCGTCACGATGCTGGTGACCGTAACCATCGGGATACCGGCGGGCGTCATTTCGGCTCTCTACCGGAACTCCGTCACGGACTACGCTGTGCGGGTGGCCGCGACCGTCGGCCTGTCGGTGCCGATCTTCTGGGTCGGCACGCTTGTGATCCTGCTGCCCAGCCAGTGGTGGGGGTACTCGCCGCCTTTGGGACGTACGATCGGGTTCTTCGATGACCCATGGGGGAACCTGCGGGAGTTCGTCCCGCCAGCGATAATCCTGGGCGCCGCCTCGGCTTCAGGTATCATGCGGCTGACCCGTTCGGCCCTGCTGGAGGTGCTGCGTCAGGACTACATCCGCACGGCCAGGTCGAAGGGCCTGCGGGAGCGCATCGTCGTCGGGCGCCACGCCCTGCGCAACTCCCTGATACCCGTGGTGACAGTGCTGGGCCTTCAGATCGCCGGGCTCCTGAGTGGGACAGTCATTATCGAGCAGATCTTCGCCTTGCGCGGCCTGGGAGTGTACATCTTTCAGTCCATCGTCATCAAGGACTTCGCGGTCGTGCAGACGATGGCGCTGTACATCGCCACAATCGTGGTGCTGATGAACCTCGTCGTGGACATAGTCTATGCGTGGCTGGATCCCCGAATCAGGTACGCGTAGGGAGGGATGGTGGTGGTGACCGCGCGGCGCGAGCCGCTGGCAGAGACGAGGACGACTGGTGCCACCCGGCGCGGGATGGGCAGCCGCTTCTTCTTCCTCATCATCCGCAACCCTCTCGGTCTCATGGGGCTCGTGTTGATCCTGGCGCTGGTCGTCGTGGGGAGTCTAGCGCCGCTCATCGCGCCCTACGGAGAGAACGACTTCCCGGCGGCGCCTTTCCTGGACCCGAGCTGGGGACATCCATTCGGCACAGACCACCTGGGGCGCGACATGATGAGCCGGGTCATCTTTGGGGCGCGCATCTCGCTGGCAGTGGGCTTCATCTCGGTGATTGGGGGAACCACGGTGGGGACGACCATCGGCATCGTGTCGGGCTATTTTGGGGGCTGGGCCGACAACTTCATCCAGCGGGTCGGCGACACAGTCATGGCCTTTCCGGGCCTCATCCTTCTGATGATCATCATCTCCGTGCTAGGGCCATCGATTGAAAACGTGATCCTTGTCATCGGCATTGGCATCATTCCGGGCGTATCGCGGGTTGTCCGCGGCGTCGTGCTGTCAGAGAAGCAGAACCAGTACATCGAGGCGGCTCGGGCCCTGGGGGCCTCTCCGGTGCGCATCCTGTTCTCGCACGTGGCACCCAATATCGTGCCGCTGGCGATTGTCATCGCCACCACTTTGCTGGCCGGGGCGATTCTGGCGGAGGCCGGATTGAGCTTCCTTGGGCTGGGGGTGCCGCCGCCGAATCCCTCCTGGGGGGCGGATCTGAACCTGGCACGCAACAGCTTCCCCATCCACATCTGGTGGGCGTTCTTCCCGGGCCTGGCCATTGCCCTGACAGTGTTGGGGTTTAACTTTCTTGGTGACGCTATGCGTGACATACTGGACCCTCGCCTGCGCGGGGCGAACAGATAGGCAGGAAATGGTCGAGAGGGGGCACACGACGATGGCGGACACAGGATACTGGCAGCGGCTAACGAAGCGGCGCTGGGCAAGACGGGCGTTCCTGAAGGGGGCCGGAGCAGTCGCCGTGGGTGCGGCGGGGGCTTCCGTTGCCGGGTGCGGTGGGGACGGAGACGGAGAGCCGTCGCCGCAGACGCCGGCCGCGACGCTTCCCGCCGCCGGGGAGACGCCCCGTGCCGGCCATAGACTCCAGGTAGCCAGCGAGGCGAACTTCATCTCTATCGATCCCCACGTGACGGTTGGCGCGGGGATAGTCATAGTTGCCTGGCTCTACACGTGCCTCTTCCGCTACTCTGGCACGCTTCCAGAGATCATCCTCTGGGACGCGGCGGAGGACGACGGGATGGAGCAGCCGGACGAGCTCACCTACAGGTTCTCCCTCCGCAGAGGCGTGAAGACGCCCCCGGACGGTCCTCTGGTGCCCGAGCTTGAGATCACCTCGGAAGACGTCATTGCCTCCTTGGAGCGGATCAGGGACCTGCCCGGTTCCACTCAGGGCGCCTTCATCAAGCAGCGGATCGACAGCTTCCAGGCGCCCGACCCGTGGACGGTCGTGGTGAAGACCAAGGAGCCCTACGCGTGGACGCTGGACTCGCTGGGCTCGGCCACAGGGGGCTGTATCATTCCGAAGCAGCTCATCGAGGCCGGGACGGACCTGCGCACCCAGGGGGCCGGGGCGGGCCCCTTCTTCCTGGAGCAGTACCGGGATGGAGAGATCGCTTCGGTCACTCGCAACGTCAACTTCTGGGGGGCGCCCCGGCCCTACATCGACGGCATCGACCTGCGCATCATTGCAGACCGGGCGGCGCGGCGTACGGCCTTTCTGTCGCAGCAGATCGATCTGTACACAGCGCAGACCATCCGGGAGGCCGAAGAGCTCCAGGGGCTTGACGATCGCATCGTGGTCACGCCTGAGCCCAGTCTATTCACGATCTCGCCGTGCATGCGAGTTGACCGAGAGCCGTTCAACGATCCACGGGTGCGGCGGGCGATTGCCCTCGGTTTGGACCGTCAGGAGTTCATCGACAAGCTCGCCTTCGGCGAGGGCAAGCCCAACGGCCCGGTGACCTGGAGTCTGGACTTCTGGGCAGTGGCTCAGGAGGAGGTGGAGCGGCTGCAGCCTCACGATCCCGACGAGGCGAGGAGCCTCCTTGAGGCTGCGGGCTACGGCGACGGGCTGACGCTCCCGACGGTCTATCCCGAAGGGCAGTGGACGGCCGACCACGCCACGATCCTGCTCGAGCAGATGAAGGCGATCGGCGTTGACCTTGAGCTGCAGCCGCTGCCGCTGACAGCCTGGTACTTCGACCGCTACCAGAAGGGCAACTTCACCTTCACGGTGGCAGCGAACCTGCCCTTCGAGAGCCCCGTCACTCATCTCAACTTCTTCCATAGCGACGGTGTGGTGGGGGACGGCAACTGGTACGGCTTCTCGGACTCGGAGATCGATGCTGCCATCGACGAGATGAGCCGGACGGTGGATCTGGACGAGCGGGCGGAGCTCTGCCGGGAGGCCCAGCGGCTCATCATGTCGAAGGACCCGCCCAGGCTGAATATCTACAGCGCCTACGGCTACGGTGCTCGCTGGGACTATGTGAAGGGGACCCAGCCGGAGATGCGCTCGCTGGCCCTTTACAACAGGGACTTCTGGCTGGACAAGTAGGGCCTTGGTAGTGGAGGAGGACTCGGCGCGGGGGTCTGGCGGAAGCGAAATATGGGGCACCCGGCCCAAGGGAGAGAAGATCTGGTGGCTGGCCTTGGGCCGGGTGACGGGGGATTCAGGCCGACACTACGACGTCGGTGCCGACCGGAATACGCAGGCTAGGAAGGACGGGAGCGGCAGCCATCGAACGGGGAACCGCACTGAGGCGTGGGTCCGTGGCGCCCCCTGTTCCTGGGATGCGAGCGCCCGACGCTCGAGCCGCATCCGGGCCGCTTCCCGCATGTGGTCCTGCATCGTCACGTTCATGAGCTCTTGCGGCACCATCGGTCACCCTCCTTCCTCTGGACTGATAGCAGAGTAGCCTCTCGGTTGTGGTCTGTTCTATGAGCTACTTCACGCAACGAGGCGTGCCGACCGAGAAGGAAGACCACTTATCGGAGGCGGTCGACAATGGCCAGGCATGAGCAGCTTATCCGCGATCTTCCGCTCCTGGCGCGATTGGCGGACGAAGACCTGAGCGCCCTTGCATCGCGTGGACGCGTATACGCATATCCCGCTGGCACCATCATCTTCCGCGAGGGAGACCCTGGAGATTCGCTGCACATTGTCATCAGCGGCAGAGTGAGGATTGCGGTGCTTTCGCCCTCCGGCGAAGAGGCGACTCTGGCTCTGCTGGGGCCGGGTGAGTCCTGCGGCGAGCTGAGTTTGCTGGATGGCAAGCCGCGCTCCGCCAGTGCGATCGCCTCGGAGGCGACCAAGACGCTTGTCGTGAAGCGGGACGACTTCCTGCGCTGGCTATCGGGTCGGCCGGGGGCGGCCCGCGCCCTTCTGGAGACCTTGAGCCTGCGGATGCGTCGGACTGATGAGGCGTTGGCGGATCTGGCCTTCATGGACCTGACCCAGCGCCTGGCCAAGCGGCTGCTGGACCTAGCCGGTGCCAATCCGTCAGGCCCCCGCTTGCGCATCACCCAGAGCGAACTGGCTGCGATGCTGGGTGCCAGCAGGGAGAGCGTCAACAAGCAACTGAACGGGTTCGCCCGGGAGGGGTGGGTCGCGTTGGGCCGTGGGTCGGTGACGCTGAAGGACCCTGCGGCTCTCCGAAGCCTTGCCTAGGTGAGGACCCGTCGAGGGCGGCGCGCGGCGGTCGACTGTGGGATGAGTCAGGCGTCAGGGTTGGCGAGGGCCTCCGGTGCGGGCTGTCAGGTATGGCTTGGGTACCGCGACGCCGCCGTCGGGGAAGGCGTGGTCAAGGGGGTGAGCAATGACGGACCTGCAAACTGAGTTTCTGGTCGAGGTGAGCGTGGACCTGGAGGAGCCCCAGAACGTGGGAGCCACGCCCCACGGCAACCGCCAGATCTACGGCGTGAAGGGTGGCACCTTCGAGGGCCCGAAGCTCAAGGGCGAGGTACTCCCGGGGGGAGGCGACTGGCTACTGCTTCGACCCGACGGAGCGGGCGAGCTAGACGTGCGAGGCACCCTCCGCACCGATGACGGTCACCTCATCTACACCTATTACCGGGGGATATTGAACCTCTCGCCGGAGGTCATGCAGCGGCTGATTCGGGGCGAGAACGTTGACCCGTCTGAGTACTACTTCCGGACCACTCCCGTGTACGAGACGGCCTCCGAGAAGTACGGCTGGCTAAACCGGGTCGTCTCCGTGGCGGTGGGCAAGGTTGCGCCGAACTGGGTCGGCTACACTGTCTACGCTGTCTTGTAGTCCGGGCGGTCGTCCGGCGACTGGCTCCAGGTCTGCGAACACCGCATGAAGATACTCATTCTGCACTTCAGGTCTGCGCCAAGCGGTCGCGGTGGTCGTGACTCCGGGGCGGACCTGACCGAGTCGGCGGGCACAGATGGCGTGTCGCTGGAGATGATGAAGCGCCAGGCCCTCCTGACGTCGATGGGCCACGACGTGGGCATCTGTTCTGCCTACGATTGGGCAGATCTGCCGATACCGGCGCTGGAGTTCGACCGCGAAGATGTGGCGGCCATGATGAGAGACCTCTTCGGCCCGGCCATCACGGATCCCGCTCGGGAGGCGACGCTGGAGCAAGCCTTCAGTGAGGCGGTGGATGAGCTGCGGCGGGACCTCGAGGGAGCGATCAAGGCCTTCGGGCCGGACCTGATGTTTGTACACAATGTCTTGTGCCTGCCCGTTCACCCGGTGGCCACAGTGTCTCTGACAGAGCTGCTGCGTGATCTCGGGCTGCCATGTGTGGCGATCCACCACGACGTGTTGAGCGAAGGGGCCTACAAGTTCACCCCTTCCTGCGAGTTCGCTCGGTCGCTTCTCCAGCAGTACTACCCACCGAAGATGCGGGGGCTGTCGCACTGGACCATCAACACGCGTAACCAGAAGGCATTGGAGACCAGAGGCATCCAGGCGGGTGTCATCTACGACTCCATGGACTTCGACGACCGGCTTGATGCTGCGGAGCACGCGACACTACGCGCCGGGCTGCGGGCCAGGCACCGTTTCGCCAGCAACGATGTAGTCATCTTCGTGGGTGCTCGCATCGTGCCGAACAAGCAGATCGAGTTGGCTGGCCACCTGACAGCCGCGCTCCAACGCCGTCGTCGAGAGATGGCTGACAGGATCTTGTACAACGGGGAGAAGTTCGGCGAGGAGAGTCGCATCATTCTTGTGCTGGCGGGCAGGCCGGAGCGATCCTTTGCGGAGTACCAGGACAGCCTTTTCGCCCTGCTGGATTCACTCCAGATCGATTGGGCCTACGTGGGGGATGAGGTCCGGCCCAGCCGTGTAGCCGAGAAGGGCCTGTATGCCCTGTACCCCGACATGTATTCGATGGCCGACTTCGTGCTCTACCCTTCGGGGTGGGAAGGGTTCGGCAATCAATTGTTGGAGGCCTTTGCCGCCGGGCTGCCCGTGGCGGTGTTCGAGTATCCTGTCTTCAGGGAGGATATCGCGCCGAAGGGCGTCAAGGTGGTGTCCCTGGGCGAGTCGGTTCTGCGGGAGCGTGATGGAGCGGGCCTGGTACGGCTGGCAGAAGAAGTGTTGACTCGCGCCTCGCAGGAAATGATGATGATTCTGACTGATCGGGAGCAGTATGGCAGCGTCGTCGATCACAACATCGCCGTAGGGAAACGGTTCTTCAGCTTCGACGTGCTGCGGGCGCATCTGTCAGAGTCCGTCAAGTGGGCCCAGCACTTGACGGGTGTTGAGCCGAGACGATAGTCCTGTCATTGAGCCGCGCACCTAGTTCGCCCGGACCACCGGCGGAGCAGGAGTCGCCCTCTTGGGACTGGGGAATGGAGTGCCTTCATGGAGAAGCCTGCAGCCCCCGTGGGCCGGAGGCCGCGGGCGGCCCGTGGGTCTTGAAGCAGCGTCGCAAGGGGGGAAGACGTGCAGTACGATCACCTGATCTACGAAGTCGACCAGGACAGCCACATAGCCACAGTCACTCTGAACAAGCCGGAGAGGCTGAACGCCATCGACCGGCAGGACCACTTCGATATCCTCGATCTCTGCGGGCAGATTCAGCAGGACGACGAGGTCTGGGTGGTCATCTGGACCGGCGCAGGGCGCGGGTTCTGCGCGGGAGCGGACGTCCGGCAGCCCCGGTTGCCCGAGGCAAAGGACCCGCCTGTCTTGCGCGAGCTCCTAGATGAAGGAAGCTGGATCAGCCGCCAAGGCAACGCTCTGTACGGCATCGACAAGCCGATGATCGCCGCCGTCAACGGCGTGGCCGCGGGTGCGGGCTTCTCGCTCGCGCTCTGCTGCGACTTGCGCGTCGGCTGTGAGAGCACGCGGTTCGTGACGGTCTATCAGGAGCGCAACCTGCCTCCGGAAGGAGGAATGTCCTTCCTGCTACCCCGCATCGTCGGTGTTGGTCGTGCACTCGACCTGTCCTTGACAAGCCGGCGAGTGGAGGCAGAGGAGGCCTATCGCATCGGGCTCCTTGACCGGCTGGTGCCAACGGACGAACTCATGCCGGAGGCACGCTCCATTGCCGAGCGTATCTGTGAGCTACCTCCAGGCGCGGTGCGAGTGACCAAGCGGGCCATGATGCGGGGCTTGGAGACGAGCTTCGCCGCGGCAACAGCCTACGAGACAAGAGCCGGCGGCCTGGCCGGTCGCGCCAGCCATGACGCCGACGAATCACGTCGTTCCTTCGTGGAAAGGCGCAAGCCCAAGTACCTGGGGCACTAGATCCGCCGAGTCGCCGCATAACGTGAGGCACCGGTCGACCTGATGGAGCCGCGCATCCAGTACGCACAGACCACGGACGGGGTGAACATCGCGTTCTGGACCCTGGGGCAGGGCATGCCCTTCGTGCACCTGGCGCCCATGCCGGTGAGCCACGTGCAATCGGAATGGCGGATCCCCGAGTTCCGGCGCTGGTACGAGCGCTTGGCCCAGAACAGGCAGGTGATCCGCTATGACGCGAGAGGCCTGGGGCTATCAGACCGGGACGTTGCCGACATCTCTCTCGAGGCCTACGTGCTGGACCTGGAGGCGGTGGTGGACCGTCTGGGTTTGGAGAAGGTGGCTCTGTTCGGCATTCACGTCTCCGGTCAAGTAGCCGTGGCGTACGCGGCCAGCCATCCTGAGAAGGTGTCGCACCTCATTCTCTGGTGCTCGCAGCCGGGGTACCACGAGCCAGGGTCGCCTGATGCCCCCGATTCGGCGCGCTGGGAATCGCTTCTTCTGGAGGGAGACTGGGAGTTCTATACGGAGACCATGGTGCATGGCCTGCTGGGGTGGTCAGGGGGCGAGGCGGCGAGGCGGATAGCCGAGCTGATGAGAGAGAGTATCGATGCTGATGGCATGAAAGCCTTCTCCCGCACAAACGTTGATACGAGCGGACTCCTGCCGCAAGTAAGGTCGCCCACACTCGTCCTTCACCGGCGCCAACTCCGGCTTCTCGGTCTGGACAATGCCAGGATTCTCTCCTCTCGCATCCCCGGTGCCCAACTGGTTGTCCTGGACGGCGAATCGCTAGCCCCCTTTGCCGGAGACGTCGACACCGCGCTCGCAACCATAGATGGATTCCTGGGACTACAGACAACCACGGCCGTGGAGCCCACGCCGGTGGCGCCGAGAGGCGGGTTTGCGACGCTGCTGTTCACCGATGTGGAGGGGTCGGCGTCGCTCACCCAGCGGTTGGGGGACGCCCGCGCGCGGGAAGTCCTCCGGACCCACGAGCGCGTCGTTCGGGAGGCGTTGCGCGCCCACGGCGGTTCAGAGGTGAAGGCGATGGGTGACGGCTTCATGGCCTCGTTCGGCTCGGCGACAGGGGCGCTGGAGGGCGCCGTCGCTATGCAGCGGGCGTTCGCTGAGCACAACCAAACGGCCCAGGAGCCGGTACGGGTGCGCATCGGCCTGAACGCCGGCGAGCCCATCGCGGAGGAGGAAGACCTGTTCGGGACGGCCGTCATCGTGGCAGCGCGCATCGCAGCGAGGGCGGAAGGTGGGGAGATACTGGCCGCCAACGTGGTCAGGGAGCTGGCCGCGGGCAAGGGCTTCCTGTTCGCCGACCGGGGCGACGTGGTGCTGCGGGGCTTCGAGGACCCCGTGCGGCTCTACGAGGTGAGGTGGGAGGAGTAGGCAGCGTTTGAGCAGGTGGGGCGAGGCCTGGAAGAGCGAGGAGTTGACCCGCACCTTCTTGGAGGGGATTCGCGGCGGCATCCCGCTCGCAGACGAGCAGATAGACGTGATGCTGAGGCTCGTCGAAGGCAGGGGCAAGCCTGTCGAGAGCTTCGCTGATCTGGGCTGCGGCGACGGTGTGCTGTCGATGGCCCTTCTCCAGCGGCACCCGCGAGCTATCGCGACGCTGGTGGACTTCTCGCAACCCATGATTGATGCCGCCACCTGCCGCCTGGCAGCCCACGGGTCGAACTGCGAGTTCGTGGTGGCCGACCTCGGTGGGGAGGGATGGGCCTCCTCGGTGGCTGGCAGGGCGCCTTTCGAACTGGTGGTTTCGGGCTATGCGATCCATCATCTGGCAGATCAGCGAAAGCGCGAGCTCTATGCTGAGATATTCAGCCTCTTGAAACCAGGCGGGCTGTTCGTGAACGTGGATCACGTGAAATCCGCAACCCCTTGGATCAAGGGCATCTTCGACGACTATCTCATCGACTCTCTCCACTCGCATCATTCAAGAGAGGGCTCAGGCAGAACGCGAGAGCAAGTGGCGGAGGAATTCGTCCACCGGCCCGACAGGGCGGCGGACCTCCTTGCTCCCATCGAAGACCAGTGCGAGTGGCTTCGGCACTGCGGATTCGCGGACGTGGACTGCTACTTCAGAGCGTTTGAACTGGCGATCTTCGGCGGACGCCATCCCAGATAGTCGGCGTCGCCGCTAGTGCCCGTGGACTAGCGCCGCCCCGGAGCGGCGTGTGGCGTCCGCGCGGAGGCTGGCGGCGGCATCGCCTGGGGCCTGACCAACAAGGAGGGAGGACGTGAGTCGATCGCAAAGAGAACCGTTGCCGGCGCTCGAGTTCCAGCCGGTAACGCCGCAACGTTGGCCGGACCTTGAGAAGCTGTTCGGCCAAGGTGGTCACGGCGGTTGCTGGTGCATGTGGTGGAGGTTGAAGGGATCGGAGTTCAACGCTCAGACCAGTGAGGAGAGGAAGCAAGGCCTGAGGGCAATCGTTGAGTCCGGGGAGGTCCCCGGCCTCCTCGCCTATGCCGATGGCAAGCCTATTGCCTGGTGCGCCGTGGGCCCACGCGAGAGATACGGGCGGCTGGAGCGCTCTCCCAAACTCAAGAGAGTCGACGACCGGCCGGTCTGGTCTATCGTGTGTTTCCTCGTTGCCAAGCCGTACAGGGGCAGAGGGCTCATGGGGCACTTCCTGAGGGCGGTCGCTGACTATGCCAAAGTCCAGGGAGCAGAGATCGTCGAAGGGTATCCCGTTGAGCTGGCGGGTGAGCCGTCCGGCTACTCAGGCTACTCGGGAATTGCGTCCTCGTTTCGCAAGGCGGGGTTTGTGGAGGTCCTTCGAAGATCAGAGAGCCGGCCGATCATGAGGTGCTCGCTGAGGTAGGCCCCCTTGTGACAGATGAGAGCCCGCTGCGAGAGGGAGGGCACAAGCTTCAGGGTGAAGACTCTCGCTATCTCGGCCGGTGGGTCGGGGATGGCCTCAAACGCCAAGCAGACGCCCTGATTCGCCGGGCAAGAGCTAATGCTGTGCGATTGCCGGCCCCGGCGCGCCCGCACAGGGTGCAATGAAGGAGGTAGTAGTGCAGATCACATTCCGGAAGGCGGCTCCCGAGGACACGGAACGCATCGCCGAGATCATTCACGGGGAGCCTCCGCAGGAGACAGTTCGCATGTGCGGCGGCGTCGAGCGGGCGAGGGCAATGGGATACGAACTGGTGCGGATTCCGGGCAGTGCGCAGGGGTGGGACCGGAGCGTGGTTGGTGAGCTTGAGGGCGAGATCGTCGTCGTGCTCCAGGCGGGACGGCAGGTGGGCGGCATCAGGGTGACCCCGAAGCTGGCGCTACGGGCCATCCGCATTTTGGGCTTGCTCGGCGCCGTCGGGCTCCTGCCCAAGATCAGGGCGCAGTCCAGGGTCAACCCGAAAGGTCCCACAGACTCCTACTACATCTCGGAGCTCGACGTTCACCCTCGCTATCGTAGCCGCGGCATCGGCGGGGCGGCCCTCGACTACGCTGAGGCGGACGCCCGCAAGCGCGGCCACGACCAGATGGCGTTGGTCACCACGGTGGTCAATCCCGCCCGCCGCCTCTACGAGCGCCACGGTTTCCGAGTGGTTGAGACGCGGACTGATCCTGACTACGAGCGGTACACGGGTATCCCGGGCAGGTACCTGATGGTGAAGGAGCTCGGGTAGCTAGGAGAGGATTGAGTGCAGGCGATCGTGAGGAGCTGGAAATCGCGGTGCCCCTGTGCGAGGCGGCGGAGCTGAGGCAGGAACTGGCGGCCAACGACATGAGCCTGAAGGCCATTATCGTCAACCAGGCCATGCTCGCGCTCGGCAACGAGGTGTTTCAGGCCGACGGCGGCACGTTCGTGCGCAACCGCTCGCTGCCCGACGTCGAGGAGGCCAACCACGTCGCGAACGTCACGGCGTGGACGCCCGAGGCGATCGAGCGGCTGCTGGCGCGCGTCGAGCGCGAGTACGACGGCTGTCCCCGCCGCCGCTTCGATCTCGACTTCAGAACCCCGCCCTTGTTCGAGGCGCGTCTGCTGCTCGATGGCTATCGGGCCAGTGAACACCTCCTGTTTGTGCTGGAGGGCGGCCTCGCAGGCGAGGCGAAGCGGCACGACATCCGGCCGGTCACAGATGAAGCCGGCTGGGATGCCCGCACCGCGCTGATGGAGGTGAGCTGGCGGGAGGACACGGGCCACGTTGGAACGGAAGGTGCCAAGCAGGTTGGCTGGCCATCGGGGCGGGAGAAGTCGCCGCCCATGCGCTACTGGCTGGCCTACGTCGATGGTGAGGCGCGGGCCTACTGTGCGTCTTGGCCGGGCGTCGATGGGGTGGGTCAGATGGAGTACCTGTTCACCCATCCCGACTTCCGCCATCGTGGCCTGGCAACAGCGCTCATCCACCGCTGTGTAGTCGACTGCCGGGAGCGGGGTGCGGGCCCGGTCGTCGTCACGACCGACGCCTCCGACACGCCGAAGCACATGTACGAAGCGCTGGGCTTCCGGCCCGTCGCCGTCAAGCGCAACTACACGAAGATGGTCGACGGCTAACGGGCCCTGCCCGGGCTCAGCGGAATCACTCAGGAACGGAGAATGGCCCCAAGACAGACCGACGTCTTCGTGAGCGGCCAGGACGGCTACCACACCTACCGCATCCCGGCAGTCCTCGTCAGCCCGAAGGGCGACCTGCTCGCCTTCTGCGAGGGCCGCAGGCACAGCGCCGACGACAGCGGCGACATTGACGTGGTGATGAAACGCAGCAGCGACGGCGGCGCGACCTGGTCGCGGATGCAAGTCATCGCCGATCACGGCCCCCACACCATCGGCAACCCCTGTCCCGTTGTCGATGGCGGCACTGGGACCATCTGGATGCCCCTGACCCGAAACCGTGGCGACGAGTGGGAGGGCGACATCCTCCAGGGCATCGCGAAGGAGCCGCGCACCGTCTGGTTGATGAAGAGCAGCGACGACGGCCACACCTGGACGGAGCCCGTCGACATCAGCGAGACCACGAGAGAGCCGCACTGGCGCTGGTACGCGACGGGCCCCGGCGTCGGCATCCAGCTCCAGCGAGGGCCGCACAAGGGACGCCTTCTCATCCCCTGCGACCACTCGGACCACGACTACGGCGGCCACCCCTACCGTTCCCACGCCGTCTTCAGTGACGACGGGGGGAAGACGTGGGAGCATGGCGACGCGATTGGCGAGGCCACGAACGAGTGCCAGGCCGTCGAGCTCATTGACGGCACGGTTCTGATGAACATGCGCAGCTTCCACGGCGAGAACCGTCGCGCTGTCGCCACGAGCGCCAACGGCGGCCGAACCTGGGGCGAGGCCACCCTCGATGCCACGCTTGTCGAGCCCGTCTGCCAGGCCAGCGTCATTCGCTACACGGCGCGGCCGGAGCACGCGACGAACCGTGTCCTCTTCTGCAACCCTGCCAGCACCGACCGCGAATCGATGACCATTCGCCTCTCCTACGACGAGTGTAAGACCTGGCCCGTCGCCAGGACGCTTCACGCCGGCAGCGCCGCCTACTCCTGCCTGGTCGTCCTGCCCGACAGGTCCATCGGCTGCCTCTACGAGCGCGATGACTACACCAAGGTCACCTTCGCCCGCTTCACGCTCGAGTGGCTGACCGACGGCAAGGACGGCTTGGCGATTGAGGGCAGGTGAGATAGGGAGAGGCGAGGTCTGGCGAGGTGGTGCCGTCGGCCACCGGCCCGGCCTCCAGAATCCCGATCCCTGGGTGTTTCCCCACCACGCCCGCTTTGCGCCACCGCGAGTGGGGACCATCACGGTCCCAAAGCCATCGAGTGAGACTGCCGCACAGAGGAGGATTGCCTGTGGACAAGATCGACGAGATCGTCGAGAAGAGGGAGATAGCGCACGCCAAGCTCTTGCAGATGGGCTCTAAAGTGTACGAGGCCTTCCTTGCAATGGAGGAGGCCACCTTCTCCGACGGAGCGCTGCCCAAGAAGACCAAGGAGCTCATCGCCGTCGGGATATCTGTCGTCATCAACTGCGAATCGTGCATGCAGTGGCACATAGAGCAGGCCAGTATCGCGGGCGCCACGCAGGCCGAGGTCCTGGAGGCGATAGAGGTGGGAATCGAGATGGGAGGTGGGCCGGCGACAGTGTCCGCCAGGTTTGCCCTTGAGGTGATGGAGAGGGTGTTCCCTGGGTGATCCCGCCTTGTGGCTTTGGGACGATCCGGGGTGGGGATGGAGGCGCCGATGCGATCAGGCGTTTCGGCGCTCCCCCTGGGTTGACCGGACTGCGTGGGGCTCCAGACTGCTTGTAGGACGCTGCAAGCGTCGGCACGGCGGCCAGACAGGCGGCCTGACCATGAGAAACACCGCGCCCGACGGGAGCGTCAAGACTGTTGGCGTGACGACCGCCAGGGTGCCTAGGGGATCTCCAGCAGCTCGACGTCGAAGGTCAGTTCGGCGTTGGCGGGAATCAGGGGCGGGCGGCCCTGGGGACCGTAGGCAAGGTCGGACGGGATGATGAGACGGCGCTTGCCGCCCACCTTCATGCCGACCACTCCCTCGTCCCAACCGGCAATGACCTGGCCCGCGCCCACGGGAAAGGCGAAGGGCTGGCCTCGGTCCAGCGAGCTGTCGAACTTGGTGCCATCGGCCAGCCAGCCCGTGTAGTGGACGCTGGCCGTCTGGCCAGCCTGCACCTCATCCCCGGTGCCGACCTCGATGTCGATGATCTGGAGCCCGCTTTCTGTCACCGTGGCCTCCCCCGACACAGGCGGCGGACCGCCCTCGACTTGAGCTTGGGTGGGAGCGGGGCTGGTCGCCGGGGCGGCCTGGTCCTCATCGCCGTCCCCACAGGCGAGCAGTACAAGCCCAACCAGAGCTACTGCGACGAACCGGTAACGCATCGTGAGCCATTGTGACCGAGCGGAACTCTGAGGTCAAGCGGCTTGGCTAGGGTGATCTGGCTCCGGCCCCCGGCCATCAACCTTTGTGGTAGTACACTTCCCATCCCAGGTACTTGGTGATGGCCTCGTAGAGAGCGCCTGCCGTGAGCGACAGGTTGACCGCGACGTGGTGCTCGAAGCCGTTCTCGCAGACGTGGCGTAGGAGCTTCTGGAAGTCGGGCACCCGCACGACGCCGTAGCCGCCGAAGGTGTCGAGGTGGTCGTCGGTGAACGTGCCTTCGCCCACGTAGGCCGCGATTTCGCCCCTCACGTCGTCCGTGCTAATGCGGAGGTACGTGAACGGCTCGGCCTTCACCCGGCCGCAGATCGTGCCCCAGGCGTTGTCCATCCCCACGCTCCCGGCGATGTTCTTCTGGTAGTCCATGACGGCCGTGTCCTCCGCGAACAGGCTGCGTGGCAGGTTGGAGCAGTGGAAGACGACGCCCTTGTCGGGCTCCTGACCGTAGTTGTTGTTCCAGTCAACGATCGCGCTCGGCTTGCCGGAGGCGAGCGCCATCGCGTGCATGGAGGCGGCGCCGGCGATGTCCGTCTCGCAAGCCGCCGGCAGCAGCCCGTCGCTCATCATGCTCATCAGCGCACAGGGCACCACGCCGAAGTACTCCTCCATGCTAGTCCAGCACTGGATGGCCGTGGCGTCGTACTCGTTTGCCGTCACCCACTCGTCGATCACGGTGCCCAGTTTCGCCAGCTTGGTCAGTGATGCGGCCGGGACCCTGCTGGCATCGGCATATGCCTTCAGCGCCTGGACCTTGTCCTGCACCCGGGCGTCATCGTCGGGCAAGGCCGCGACCCGCCCGAACGCCTCCGACAGGTCGAGCGTCTCGACGGTGATGCCGGCCCTCTCCAGGAGTTTCTCGCTGAAGCGGACAGTGTTGAATGCGGCCGGGCGCGCGCCCAGCACACCGAAGCGGGCGCGTCGCATGCCCTTGGTCACGCGGCACACGGCGGCGAACCGGCGCAGGTCCTCTCGGAAACCGGCGCTGTCTGGGTCGACGGTGTGGAGCGTGGTCAGACTGAAAGGGATCCCGTACTGGCCCAGGTTGTTGCAGACGGATATCTTGCCACAGAAGCTGTCGCGTCGGTGGTCGGCGGACATCTGCCCGACGGCGTCCGGGAAGGCGTGAACCAGCACCGGCACGTTGACGTCGGTGAAGCGCAATGCGTTCGCAACGCTGCGCTCGTTGCCGAAGTTGGGCAGCGTGACCAGTACGCCGTCGATGTCGTCCCGCCGGCTCTTGAACAGGTCGGCGCATTGGCGGGCGTCGCTCAGGCTCTTCACGCTGCCGTACTCGGTGTCGTCCGGACCCAGGGTGATCACCTTGATGCCTTCCTCTTGCAGGACCCTGAGGACTGCCTCACGTCCCGACTCACAGAGGTGGCCGGGAAAGAACCTGCGGTTGCCGACAATCAGACCGAGGGCGATCTCTTGTCTCATGAGCGTGTCCTCCTAGCCTGGCCCAAACCGGTGATGACTTCGAGGAAGCTGCCGGGGACATTTCTTGGCCTGTGTGCGTCGCCTATCGGCTCCCATCCAACCGCCCGTGCAGGCTGAGCTCACTGCCAGTACTTGCTCGAGTGGCGGCCGTGGGGCATGGCGGTGTCGGCGGGCAAGACGGGGGTGCGATCTCCAAGTTCGCTCCCGATGGCAGCCGTACGCGCCGTGTCTTCACACATCACGGCCGCCTTCGCGGCAGCGCCGGTTCCTGCCGCATCATTCCTCCCCCGTCGCTTCCTGTCGAATCGAGCGCAAGCGCTTCATGACGTCGTTCTGGCCGCGCCCGAAGTGGTCGTGCAGGGCGACGTACTCGGCGTAGAGCCTGTCGTACACCGCATGATGCTCGGGGACCGGCTTGCAGGACTCGTCGCTGAGCTTGCCCATCGACCGGGCCGCGGCCTGGATGTCCGGGTATGCCCCCGCCGCAACCGCCGCATGCATGGCGCTGCCCAGCGCCGGACCCTGCCCGCTGCCGATGACGCGAACCTCTCGACCGGTGACGTCGGCGTAGACTTGCACCAGGAGCTTGTTCTTCTCTGGCAGGCCACCGGCGGCGACGAGCTCGTTGACTGGCACGCCGCTGGCCTCGAACGCTTCGATGATCAGGCGCGTGCCGTACGCCGTCGACTCGATCAAGGCACGGTAGATGTCCGGCGCCCGCGTCGCCAGCGTTGCACCAACGAGGAGTCCGCTCAGGTCCGCGTCCACCAGCACCGACCGGTTGCCGTTCCACCAGTCCAGGGCGATGAGGCCGTGTTCGCCCGGTCTTTGCCTGGCAGATTCCGCCTCCAGGTAGTCATGGAGGTCGATTCGAGCCTTGTCGGCGGCGGCATGGTACTCCGGCGGCACGGCGTGATCCACGAACCAGGCGAAGATGTCGCCAACGCCGCTCTGCCCGGCCTCGTAGCCGTACAGGCCGGGAACGATGCCGCCGTCTACGACGCCGCACATTCCGGGTACCTCGCGCAGCGTGTCGGACAGCACCATGTGGCACGTGCTGGTCCCCATGATCATGACCATGCGCCCCGGCTCGACCACCTGCGCGGCGGGGACGGTGACGTGGGCGTCCACGTTGGCGACGGCGACAGCGATGCCGGGTCTCAGCCCCGTCCAGCCGGCCGCCTCTTCGGTCAGGTCGCCGGCGCGGCCGCCCAGCGGCGCGAGCTCCGTCAGCATCTTCGCCTCGACGACGTCCGCCAGGTCCGGGTCCAGCGCCGAGAGGTACTCCCGCCTGGGGAACCGGCCGTCCTGGTAGATGGCCTTGTAGCCTGCGGTGCAAGTGTTGCGCGTCTCGACGCCGCACAACTGCCAGACCGCCCAGTCCGCCCCCTCGATCATGCGGTCGGCCGCGCGGTACACGTCCGGTGCCTCGTCCAGGATTTGCAGCGTTTTGCTGAAGAACCACTCGGACGAGATCTTGCCTCCGTAACGTCTCAGCCACGGTTCGCTCATCTCCCGCGCCGTTTCGTTGATCCGATCGGCCTCCGGCTGGGCGGCGTGGTGCTTCCAGAGTTTCACCCAGGCGTGTGGATTGTCCCGCCATTCGGGGAGGCGGCAGAGAGGCGTGCCGTCCGCGAGCGTGGGCATCATCGTGCAGGCCGTGAAGTCGATGCCGATGCCCACCACGTCCCGCGCGTCGATGCCGCTCTGCCCTAGCGCCTCGGGCACGGCTGTCTTGAATACTTCGATGTAGTCGTCGGGGTTCTGGAGCGCCCATCGTGGCGGGAGCGGCCTGTCGCTCCCGGGCACGCGCTGGTCTATGACGCCGTCGCCGTAGAGATGGACGGCGCTCGTGAGCTCGTTTCCGTCGCTGACCCGTGTGACGGCCGCCCGCCCGGACTCCGTGCCGAAGTCGACACCTACGGTGTACTTCTCTGGTTCCATGTCCCACCGCCTCCCTGGGCGTTCGTACCGTCGCAACCTGTCGCCGGGGTCAGCGATTGACGCGGTCGGCTGGTTCCAGCCCGGATCGATGCCATCGTACCGCTGCGGCCCGTTGGGCGCATCTCACGCCGGGCGATAAGAACGCGACGAGCTACGGAACCGGTGAGCAGGCTCACGGGAGGGGTTTGGTCCGCCCATCTCATGCCCGCTGGCACGAAGACGCCGGCGGAGGCCGAGCCTCAGGTGTCGCGGAAGGCCCGATATAGACGAACGGGAGCTGGGATACCCTTCATCACGACGGGGCCAAGCTCCTCGAAGCGGACATCGGGAAGCTTGTCGTCGATCTGGGTGCGGGTCGTCTCCGACAACAGGACCTCGCCGGGGCCCGCGACATCGACGACGCGCGAAGCGACGTTGACGTCGTGGCCAACGAGGTCCTCGCCGCGGCGCGTCTGGGAGCCGGAGTGCATCCCCATCCGCACCCACAGCGGCAGCGTCTGCTCGACAGCCTCCTGGCCGAATCGCTCTTGCAGGCGCAGGCTGGCATCCAGCGCCTGACAGGCGTCTGGAAACCAGACCAGCAGGCCATCCCCCAGCTCCTTCACGATGCGGGCCCCCGGAGGAAGCGCCTCCTGGATCAGCCGTTCCTGGAGCGACAGGAGTGCCAGGGCTTCCTCGTCGCCGCGCAGGGCCGTGTACTCCGTGAACCCGACAACATCCGTGAACAACACGGTCCCCTGGATCGCTCTGGGCGAAGGCGCAGTCCTTGCCATCAACAACAGGCCACCCGTATCTTGCCGCTCAGGGACGACACCGAAATGCGGCAGTCCTTGCCCTCCGGGCAGTCGCATTTGGGCCTGCCCTTCGCGCTCCTCAGGTCCACGGTGGGTCGCACGCCCTCGGGGACCTCCACTCCCACCGAGCCGGACATGGTTCGCACGTCCACGTTGCCCTTGCCCTCAGTACCCAGCTCCACGCTTCCGCTTGCGGTGCGTACCCTGATGCTCCCGCAGCAACTGGCGACGCGGACCTGGCCGGAGGCCGTCGATATGTCGGCGTCATCGGCGATGCCAATCGTGGCCCGACCGCTCTTGGTTTGGAGACGGCAGCGCCCGCCGCACCGCACGACGGCGATGCTGCCCGACAGGCTGCGGACGTCCAGGCTCTCCACCTGGTCCACTTCCGTCCGTCCGCTCATGGTCGTGGCGCGAACGTGTCCCAGACGGCCCCGCAGCTCGACACTGCCGGAGGCGGTGCCGACGACCACGTCGCTGCCGGCAGGGCAGCGGACCTCCAGGCTGGCGCTACCCCCTCTCGCCGAGGTCACGGCGACGCGGCCTTCGGCGTCTTGCTCCACGTCCCTGGCCGAACGCAGCCCCGCCTCGAAGACGATGTCGTCGCGCTGTTCTCCCAACACGGCGATCCGGCCCGAGCGGGTGGTGAGACGGAGGCTTGGGTGGCCTTTCACAGGCACGACCACGCGTTCGCCAGCCATGCAGCACTCCTGCGACTGTAGGGTAGACAGATCATACCATGACCTGAGGTCGTGGGAGACCTTGTGTGCGGCTGGCTTTGTCAATGGGCGGGAGTCCGGCGACCAGGCCCCGCCCCGACGGCTCAGTGTGTGCACGATCGAGGGACGGATGAGGTGCTGGCATCCCGCCACTCAACCTAGTGGCGACGGTACTGGATCAGCTCGTGGCAGCCGCAGTCCTTCACCTCGAAGACCCGCGTTGCCACCCGCTTCAGGATGCCTGGATCGTGCGCTGCGCAGAGTATCGTCCCGTCGTACTTCTCCAGCACCTCGATGAGCTTGCGGCGTGTCGAGCGGTCTAGGTGGTTTGTCGGCTCGTCCAGAAGCAGCACGTTTGTGGGTTGCACGACGAGCTTGGCAAGAGCGACGCGGCTGCGCTCGCCGCCCGAGAGAAGATCAATCGTCTTGAACACGTCGTCCCCACTGAACAGGAACTGGCCCAGCACTGATCGCAGCTTGACGTCTGGATCTCGCTCGGCAACGGAAC
>DAOULP010000083.1:0-69822 GCA_034420175.1 Dehalococcoidia bacterium
GATTCGAACCCCCGACCGGCGGTTTTGGAGACCGCTGCTCTACCAGCCTGAGCTACACTCCTGGCGGGCGAAGTATATCAAAGTCCGCTTGACGGGGTCAAGGTTGAGAGGCCGCCGTCGGGTCGCCCTCAGAGGCGGCTTGAGGCCGGATCGCACGCCATCTGGACACGACGGGCTGCCGGATCTGCGCCGCGACCCATAGCCACGCCGGCGCTGCCAGGACCGCCATGATCGGCGTCACTGGAAGGTGGTATCGAGGCTCGACGAAGAAGACCACGTGCACGGCCGTCCAGGCAGCCAGAGCGGCGGCCAGAGGCCAGCGTCGGCCGTCAGTCGCACCGACCGGCAGCAGAAGGCCCGCCACGGCGGCCGCCAGAACGAAGTAGTAGAAACCATCCGTCCAGCCGCGCAGGACTCCACGCTCTCCCTCGGATAGGAAGGTGGTCTGGCCCCAGGTCTCCGTCAGAGTGACGGCGTGGGCATCGTTGATGTAGAGGTGGTAGGCCTTGCGGGGCAGGAGGGACAGAGCATCCAGGGGGTGTTGCCGGATGAACTCGCGGCCCAACTCGAAGCCGCGGTAGTAGTCGTGTCGCTCCTGCTCCGTCAGGTCGTCTGAGATGGTGGGAAACACCTCCGCCGGTGGCCAGCCCCATGTCCCCGTGGCCCCCTCATGATTGCCGATCCAGAAGTTGAGCCCGGTGTTGGTTGAAATGGTGGGAACGCCTACCTTGACGGCGTTTCGCACCACCCAGGGCGTCAGCAAAAGGACCGCGGCCATCGCCGCCACGAGAGTGGCGAGGGCCAGCGGTCGCCAGGGCGTCCCCCGGGCCCTCAGGGCGAAGGGAGTCGCGACCAGCAGCGAGAGACCCACCGGCCGGATGAGGGCCGCGATGCCGATTGCGAGGCCGACGGCCACCCAGTACGGGGCCCAACGGCGGTCCTCAGGGGAGGGCGCGGCAAGCAGGAGGCCGAGGCCCAAGAGGTAGACGGCAGTGAACACCACTTCCGAGTGCAGTTGGGAGGCGTAGAGGATCTGGCTGGGGAAGACCGCGACAGCGAGAGCCGCCAGCAGCCCGGCGACCCGCCCGAAGGCCCGGCTCCCTATCCAGTAGACGAGCCCCGCGGTGAGGGCGCCGAGCACCACGTTCAGCACCTCGCCGGCGACAGGCCTGTGGCCGACCAGCCAGTAGACGATTCCCAGGACAGCCGGGTACCCGGGCGGGTAGTAGGCAGTGGCCCCGCCCTCTTCGTTGACATAACCCCGGCCCTCGGCCAGAGAGGCCGCCAGGCGGTCGTAGTGCCAGGGGTCGAAGAACCAGACGGGCTCTGTCTCAGCGTAGATGATCCAGGCCAGCCGGAGGACGGCTGCCAGGGCAACGATGGCCAGCACAGCGAGGACGGTGCCCGAGCGGAGCCGTCGTGGCCACCACTGAGCCAGCTTGAGCCCAGAGACGCCCATCAGCCCTTCAGCGTTGTACGCAGGCGATCGGGGTAGTCCGTTGTGATGGCATCAACGCCGTAGTCGCACAGGCGGCGCATGTCCTCCACCTCGTTGACCGTCCACGTGTAGAAGGTGAGCTTGCGCAGGTGAGCCTGGCGCACCACGTCCGCGTCCACTCGAGGATAGAAGACGGATACCCCCTGGGCGTTGAGCGACAGCGCAGAGGCGAAGAGAGAGGCCCAGTCCGTCAGGTCGACGGTGTTGGTGAGGAGGGCAGCCGGCATGGAAGGCTCCGATGCCCGGTAGCGGGCCACCACCTGTGGCAGGAAGGAATGAACGACGCAGTCGTTCACCGCGCCCAGGTCGCGGACGACGCGCAGCACCTGCTCCTCTATGTCAAGTTGCTTGATCTCCAGGACCATCAGTGCGCGGCCGCGGGTCAGTTCCAGCGCCTCCGCCAAGGTGGGAATCGGCTCTCCGGCGAACCGCCCTTCGAACTGGCGGGCGCCCGCGTCCAGCTTCCTGACCTGCGCCAGGGACATCTTGGTGACATCGCCCTGGCCGTCGGTCGTGCGGTCCGCCGTAGGGTCGTGGATGAGGATGGGCACGCCGTCGGCTGTGGCGTGCACGTCCACCTCCATGCCGTCGACACCTAGCTCGAGCGCGGCGCGAACGCCGGCAAGAGTGTTCTCCGGGGCGTGTCCTTTGCAGGCGGCGTGGGCGATGACGAATGGCTGTGGAGGCATGATTAGTGTCCTGCCTTTCGGGTCGGGCTTCGAGCCGCGGTTGGCCGGCAGGCCCATTCTAGGTTAGGGCCAGGCGGCGGACAAGGCAGCCCCTTGAGCCCCTGCCTGTTTCGTCCGAACGGCTCTTGTCCCACTGGCCGCTGGTCTCAAATGATGGCTGCAACCCTTCGTCGAGGGAAAGCGGCGCGAGGAGGTGAGCGGTTGGCGAAGAAGACGAGACCGGGCCCGGGCCGCGCCTGGGAAGAGAAGTACCGCGACGTCTGGCGGTGGGACAAGACCGCCTGGGGGACTCACTGCGTGGACTGCTACCCCACGAACTGCCCCTACCGGGTGTATGTCCGGGATGGGGTTGTCGTCCGCGAGGAGCAGGGCGCCACCTTCGAGACGGTGGAGGAGGGCGTCCCCGACATGAACCCCGCTGGCTGCCAGAAAGGCTCCTCCTGGAGCCAGATGCTCTACGGACAGGAGCGCGTCCTCTATCCGCTCCGTCGCGCGGGAGAACGAGGCGAGGGGAAATGGACCCGCATCTCCTGGGACGACGCGCTGACCGAGATCGCTGATGCCCTCTTGGACGCCATCCAGGAGTCGGGCCCCGAGTCCATCGTGCGCATCGGCACGCCTGGCGAGGGCGGCACGCAGACCATGGTGCTCGCCGGGGCGGTTCTCGCCCGCCTGGGGGCCACATCGACCGACGTACAGGCGGAGATCAACGACTTCAATCCGGGCGTCTATGTCACATTCGGCCGGTTTGACCCCGTGCCCAGCAGCGACGACTGGTTCCACTCGGAGCTGCTGCTCATCTGGGCCAACAACCCCGCCTACGGCTCCATCCCCTGGTACCACTACATCGTTGAGGCCCGCTACCACGGTAGCGAGGTCGTCACCATCGCGCCCGACTACAGCCCCTCGGCTATCCACGGCGACTCCTTTGTACCAGTGCGCATCGGCTCCGACGCCGCCCTGGCCCTGGCCATGTGCCGCGTCATCATCGACGAGGGCCTAATGGACGAGCCCTTCGTCCGCGAGCAGACGGACCTTGGGCTGCTGGTACGAACCGACAACGGCCGCTTCCTCCGTCAGAGCGAGCTCCAGGAGGGCGGCTCGGACAGCATCTTCCACCTCTTCGATACCCGCGCCGGGCAGATCGCGGAGGCGCCGCGCACGCTTGACCTTGGCGCTCTGGAGCCCGCGCTCGAGGGGAGCTATGCTGCCACCCTGGCCGATGGCTCATCCGTCGAGGTGGTGCCGGCCTTCGTCCTCCTGCGGCGCCGTCTGGAAGACTATGCCCCGGAGGACGTGTCCGCTACCTGCGGCGTCCACCCGGAGACGATCCGCGACCTCGCCCGCAAGGTAGCGGGGAGCTGCACCCGCATTCTGCTGGGATGGACTCTGGGTAAGTCCTACCATGGCGACCTCATGGAACGGGCCGTGTGCCTGGTGCTGGCTCTCACCGGCAACTGGGGCAAGAAGGGCGCCGGAACCCGTAGCTGGGGCGTCGGCATGTTCGACGGCATGTTCTTGTGGGGCAGCAAGTCCGGTCCGGGACAGGATGCCACGCGCGAGCTGGTCAAGGGCCAGCAGGCGATGTTGGATGCCGCTCTCTCGCAAGACCCCAGCCTCACCGAAGAGATCTTGATGACCGAGATGGGCTACGCGGGGTCCCGGATGGGCGGTACCGTGCCCCCCGTCTTCCTCTGGTACCACCACTGCGGCTACCGGGAGGCGTGGAACCGTGCTGAGTGGCAAGACCCCTCTATGCGCCGCTCGTTCGACGAGTACTTGCGCGAGGCCATGGAGAAAGGCTGGTGGGAGGGCAGCGTGCAGCCGCCTCCCGACAAGCCGCCTCGCGTCATCTTCGAGATCGGCGGCAATCTGCTCCGACGCCAGCGCGGTGGCCAGCGGATGCTGCTGCGCCACCTCTGGCCCAAGGTTCAGCTCATCGTCTCGGTGGACTGGCGCATGACCACCACCGGCCTCTACTCGGACATCATTCTGCCTGCCGCCCAGCACTATGAAAAGCCGAACTTCCCGTATACGACGCCCGACGTCATGAACCTCACCCTCTCCGATCGTGCCGTCCCGCCGCCGGGCGACGCCCGCTCCGAGTGGCAGATCACCCTGATGCTGGCGAAGAAGGTGTCCGAACGGGCAAAGGCGCGCGAGTTCGTTGAGATGCCGAGCCGCATGGGTGTGCCCGTCCGTCTCGACACGCTTTACGACGACCTCACGTATGGCGGTGCCCTTGCGGAGGACGATGCCGTTATCGACGAGATGGTGCGTGACTCGGTCGTGACGGGCAATCTGCCCCCCGGGACGACCCTGGAAACGCTGCGAGAGAAGGGCTGGGTGCGCTTCACGGGCTGGGGCCGCTCTCCGATGGCTCTGGCGCAGGCCTCAGACCTGCTCCCGAACGAGACCCATTCCCCCTTCAGATGGCAGACCGAGAAGAAGGAGCCCTTCCCGACTCTCACTCGCCGCGCCCAGTTCTACATCGACCACGAGTGGTTCCTGGAGGCCGGCGAGGAGTTGCCGGTGCACAAGGAGACACCGGCGCACGGCGGCAACTACCCGTTCCAGATCACGGGCGGCCACCCCCGCTGGAGCGTCAACGCCATGAACATGACGAACTGGGTCATCCTGGGAACGCAGCGCGGTCGGCCCACCGTCTACATTAACGATGGCGACGCCCGCGCTCGCGGCATCGAGGATGGGAGCGACGTGCGTGTCTTCAACGATGTGTCGTCGGTGCAGGTTCAGGCCAGGGTGGCGCCGGCAGTGCGGCCGGGGCAACTGGTCATGTACAACGGATTCGAGCCCTACCAGTTCGACGGTTGGCAGGACTTCTCCAACGTGGAGCCGGGCATGGTGAAGTGGCTCCACCTGGCGGGCGGCTACGGCCACCTGCGCTACCGGGCCCTGCATTGGCAGCCCATACCCATCGACCGGGCGGTGCGGGTCGATGTCGCGCCGGCGTAGAGACGGACAAGGCCGGAGCGCAGTACTCCCGCAAGTAGGCCCAAGACGCGACCATTGACATGGTCAGCGCTGGCGTGCCTTCCACGGCGCTCGGGGGTGTGTGGGCATCGACGGGCCGCCCGGGCGTCACTGCCGCTCCCGCGAGCACGCCGCTGACGACCTTCGTCCGCTACCCCTGGCACCCGTCCCGGCAGTGCGGGCACGGCGAAAAGCCTGGTTGACACAGACCTTTCGCATCGCTCAGTGTGACGGGTGGACCCTTCCTTCAGGGGGCTCCGCCTGCGCTCCGCCGCGGCGGCCGTGGCCAGCGTAGGCGGGCCAGTGTGGGGTGTGCGCCGGGGTGGCAGGCAAGGCGGGGATCATGGGCTGGCAGGTCAGCGGATGCTTCTGAGACGACGCATGAGCAGGCGCCGTTTCCTGGGCGTTGGGGCGGCTCTGGCGGCCGTTGCGAGCCTGGGATTGACCTGCGAGCCTCCCGCTCCTTCGCCCTTCGTCTCGGCTCGTGGGCGCACGCTCGGGCAGCGGCACCTGAGCTGGGTGTGGCAGTTCTCCCAAGATGGCCCGCCGGAGCAGCTTGTCTCCACTCTGGCTCAGCACGGCCTCGGTCTCCTCCTCAAGACGCACGACGGCACCGACTGGATGTCGCGGTATGACACGTCATTCTACGCCGTCTCGGGCCCCGACCAGGTGGCGGTCCTGGCCCGCTACTACGAGACCTACGGCGTGCCGTTCCACGCCTGGTGCGTGCTCAAGGGAGCTGAGCCGCTGCGAGAGGCCGAGATGTGCGCGCAGGTGGTCGGCGCCGGAGCGCGCAGCCTGACCGCGGACGTCGAGCCGCATAACGGCTTCTGGCAGGGCACCGCGCAGGACGCCGCCGCTTTCGGGAGCGAGTTCAGGCGACTGCAGCCCAATGCCACGTTGTTTGTCTCGGTGGATCCACGGCCCTGGGTGCTGGCCAAGATTCCCCTGGCGGAGTTCGCCTCCGCTGCCCAGGGATTCGTGCCCCAGATCTACTGGGAGACGTTCGACACCTCAGAGAACCGCCAGCGGTTCGAGTCCAGCGGGTTCCCGCCCGGCGCCAATGGCATCACCCCCGAGTTCTTGCTGGACGTCAGCGGCGATCTGCTTGGCAAGTACGGCGTGCCTATTCTACCTGCGGGCCAGGGTGCCTCGGAGGACAGCGACGCCTGGAGGCGATTCGTGGACCACGCCTTTTCGCTGGGAATGGGCGGGTTGTCAGCGTGGAGGTACGGCGTGACGGGCGGCGACGTGTGGCGTTTGCTGCGAGACGTAGGGCCGCCTCGTCCCAGCAGAGGGGGCAGCGCCGTAGTCGCCGATACCGGATCGTGCCTAAACGTCAGGGGGGCGCAGACCCTGGGCGCGCCTGTCTTGACCTGCCTGCCCGACGGGACCGGTGTGGCCGTGCGCGACGGGCCGGCGGAGGCGGATGGGTATCGGTGGTGGCTTGTCGAGGGCGGTGGGACCCGAGGCTGGTCGGCGGAAGGCGAGCCCGGCGGCGTTCGCTGGCTGGTGCCGCTGCCGTAGACAAGCCTGGCCGCGGCAGGGGCTAGGCGGCGGCCAGGACGGCTAGTATCTGATCCGCGTACTCTTGGCTCGGCTCGTCGTCCGTGAGGATGTCGATGTCCTGGGGCGAGGCTACTCCCAGGCCTAGCTCCACAGCCCGCGCGATCTGCGCCTGCCCGAAGACGGGTCCGTCGCTCACCTCGGGCGTGGTCCCCCAGTGGCGGAGCAGCGCTACCCCGACGGCGTCCAGCGCGATCCTGTCGGTAGCGGCCAGCACGACCTCCGCCGGCACTCTCGTGCCCTTGTCCGGCCCCTCTGTGGTGAAGGCCTCCACGCCGTCCAGAACGATGAACTCCGGGGTGTAGGCCGTATTGATCTCGGCGATCATCTCGCGCTGGCGGGGCGAGGAGTGCAGCTCGGTCATGTAATTGTGCGCCTGCCCCGGCACCGAACGGGCCACCAGGCCCACGGCATTCTTCAGCGACATCGTGAAGTGGCCGCCGAATCGGTGCGTCTTCAGGTTACAGGTTTGCACCACGGCATCCACCTGGCTCAGCAGGCGGGGCACGGCGAAGCCATCCGCCCAGTGGCTCTCCAGCGGCCGGAACAGGTCCCAGCCGTTCTCATCCAGCTCGTCAAAGGGCACCGTATCGAGACCCATCTCCCGCGCCAGCGCGACGACGCCGGTCGCCTCCATCACCGACCGAGTCTGGCCCATTCCGCTCCGGTCGCCAACCGTCACGTGCGACGCCCCCTCGTTGAGCAGCCATTCCGCCAGGGCGCGCAACGTGTCGGGATGCGTCGAACCCGGCGACGGGTCGGCGCTGTTGAGGTTTGGCTTCAGGAGCACGCTCTTGCCGCGCATCCCGTCCGGTGACAGCAGGCGCAGCGCCCGCCGGACTCCTTCGGGGCGATCACTCGTCTTGACGAAGGCAACCCGCGACATCTCTCTCCCCCCTTCGGCGGCAGTGGGTGCGGTGGTGGGCGCTGGGGTGGGAGTGGCGGTCGGCGACGTTGTCCCGCCTCCACAGGCGGTAACGACAGGCGCCGTCGCAGCGAAGATGCCCAGGCCCGCCATGCCCCGCAGCACGTCGCGCCTGCCGACTTTGCGCCTCGATCCGTGCGAGCCAGCCGTGCGGTCACCCGCCGCTGACGAGCTTGAGAACCGAGTCATGCCGCTATTCGGCCCCTGCGGACGCCGACTCTTCCATCGCCGGCTTGCCTGCCGCCACGGGCCTGCCTGGCGCCCGCCCTTCGTCCCATTCGGCGGCCCGCCGGGCCGTCTCTCGTTCTCGCCCCTCCTCGAGCGAACGGTCGAGGACGCGGAACGCCGGCATGAGCGCGAATATGAGCACTGTGGAAACAAGGAACAGCATGGCACCCACCGTCACGACAGGCGGCGCCCCAACGGACTCGGCGGCCACGCCCGCCGGCACGGCACCGAGCGGCATGAGGCCAAACGTCATCATCATGACGCTCATCACGCGGCCTCGCACCTCGTCCGGAATGACAAGCTGAATGGCCGTGTTGTTGACGGTCATGACGACCATGGAGCTGAAGCCCACGACGGCCAGGAACGGCAGCGCGAGCAGGAACCATGGGGACAGGGCGAAGAGCGCCAGGAAGCCGCCGAAACCCAGCGCGCCGCCCAGCAGCAGCCTGCCCTTCCTGGGATAGGCATCCAGGTTCGCGATGATGAGGGCGCCGATGAGCCCACCGGCGCCGGCGGCGGCCTGCAACGTGCCGAATCCTTCCGAGCCGACGTGCCAGACCCTGTCCGCAAAGACGGGCATCAGCGTCTGGTAAGGCATGGCGAACATCACGGGCACGGTGGCGAAGAGGAGCAGGCCGAGCAATAGCGACGAGTTCTTGATGTACCGAACGCCGCCCACGAAATCCTCGAGGAACGTGAACTCTCGCTCTCGGACAGGAGGCATGGGGGGCAGCGCATACGTGGCGACGACGGCGAAGGTGTAGAAGGCTGTGCAAACGATGTAGGTGCCGCCGATGCCGATAGGATGCACCAGGATACCGGCCATGGGTGGCGCTATGACGCGGCTGGCATTCATGGCGGCGGTGCTGAGCGAGATGGCGTTCATCAGTTTGTCGCGCGGGACGAGCATGGCCACCAGCGCCTGTCGGCCCGGCATGTTGAAGGAGAAGGCCGCTCCTGAGAATGTGGACATGGCCGCCAGGTGCCAGAACTGGATCGCGTCTGTGATGATCAGGACAGCGATGACGCTGTTGGACAAGACAAGTGCGAACTGGGTGATGAGCAGTAGCCGTCGCTTGTCGACCCGGTCCGCCACCACGCCACCAACCGGTGAAAGAAACAGCATGGGAACTGCGACGAAGGCCATGAGGTATCCCAGCAGGGCGGCGTTGTCCCATTTGTCCTGGACCAGCCACCCCCTGATGATGATCATCATGTTCATCCCGAAGAAGAAGCCGATGTTGCCCGCGAATAGGAAGGAGAAGTCCCGGTTCCCGGAGAGGGAAGAGAACGTCTGTCGCCAACCCGTCAGGGGTATCGCGCCGCTCTGGAGAGCGCGACGGGCCTCCGGGTCCATACGCGGCGGTGGCTGCCCCGGACGGCCAGTCCCCATCCGGTCTGGCCGGCTGCGGGGCTCTCCATCGCGCTTGTCTTCGGCCATTTCAGTCTGTCCTCGATTGATGTCTCAGCGGGCAGTGGCGGGCCCGCGACAGCCCGACGGTGCCGGACGGGGCGGGCAGCATGGCTCGCTGGCACCCGCCAGGTGTGGGATCCATTCGGATGGTGGGCTTGCCTCTTGCCGGGTTCAGAAGCAGGGGCTCATGCTGGGCTGCCATTGTATCATGCTAGGCGATATCTAACGTCCACGTCAAGGTGAGGTTTGGCGCGCGAAGGGCGCCGGACGAGGGCCGCCGGCTGGCGCCATCTACTGGCTCCCGCTGGGGTCCAGTAGCCCCGGGATGGGCAACTGGCCGGGCGAGGGTACCCCCTTCTCGTTGACCTCCACCGCCTCGCTGAGGATTTGCCAGACGCCCTCGCCCGAGACGTTGTGGCAGCTCATGCAGTTGCCCCGATACGTCCCGACGAAGACATCGCTGAAAAGGTGCGATGGATGGACGATGTCCCTCAGGGAGAGGGGGACCAGAAGCCCCAGCCCCTCGCGGTCCCCGGTGCCGGCGGCGTGGCAGGTCAGACAGACGGACACATTGGGCTCATCGGTGAGGCCCATGGGAGTGCCGTCGCGGGCCGCATCCGGGTGGTGCCTCCCCCGCGCCTCGGCCCGCTCGTGGGCCTCGAAGCCCAGCGTGTACTTGCCGGTATCAGGCTCCACCAGGTGGTGGCAGGCAGGGCAACCTCGCCTCACCTCGAAAGCAGCGGCGTCCACGCCTGCGTCCTCGTCCGCATCAGCCTCCGTTTCGTCTCCTTCCTGGTCGTCTTCATCTTGTTGTCTGCCTTCATCCTCATGGTCGTCCTCTTCGCCGTGCTCTGCTGAGTTCGCCGGCGTGGAGACGGTGGGGCGGCTCTGGGTCGTAGGTGAGCCGGCAGCCGGCTCCCCCCCATTGCAGGCCGAGGCGCTCAGGCCCGCGAGCATGAGAAGGCAGATGAGTACTGCCAGACAGCAGTGGGTCCGCATCGATTGCACCCTCCCTTAGCTTCGCCGCTGCACTGCCGGCCGGGCCACGCACGCTTGCCCCGACGGCGGGCGGCGCCGCCATACTCGGCACGATACGCGCTGGTGGTGATAGAGGGAAGCACCTTCTGTCGGAGCGGGAGACATCTGCCGCCGCTGGCTCCGGATACACCGGGGAAGGGTGCCGCTAGTGGGCGAAGGGCTCCGTGGCGGCCGTCTCTTCGGACCAGGCACCGCGGCCGATGAGGGGCACGAAGCGGCAGTCGCCGAGCTTGCGGACGGTCGTCCCGCTGGGGGTCTTCGTGACGTGGAGAAGCTGCTGCACCCGGCGCTCGCCGACCGGGATGACCAGCCGCCCGCCGAGATTCAGTTGCTCGAGCAAGGGTCGGGGCACCCGCGGCGCGCCGGCCGTCACCAGGATGGCGTCGTACGGGGCGCTCTCCGGCCAGCCGAGGGCGTCCGCAGCCGTGTGCACCTCGACGTTTCCGTAGCCCAGCTCCTCGAGGCGACGACGCGCCCCCTCCGCCAGCTCCGGCACGCGCTCCACCGTCACCACGTGCGCCGCCAGCTCGGCCAGCAGCGCCGTCTGGTAGCCGGAGCCGGTACCCAGCTCCAGGACCCGCTCGTCGCCGTGCAGGTGGAGGGCCTCGGTCATCATAGCCACCATCAGGGGCTGGGAGATGGTCTGGCCGTGCCCGATGGGGAGCGGCCGGTCGTCGTAGGCAATGAGACGGAGGTCACGAGGTACGAAGTGCTCGCGGGGAACGCGCGCCATGGCGTCCAGGGTTCTCTCGTCGTGCACTTCGTAGCGCAGAGACCGGACGAGGTTCTCGCGGGCGGCGCCGTAGTCGATGGCCATGTCCCCCTTCGCGTCCCCTCGAAGCCAGGGGGCATCGCGCCCCTACCTTAGCACACCCGAAAGGACCCTCCAAAGGGCGGCGCGCGTGCTACAATTGCCTTCCGTCGCCGGCGCATGGTGACCGGGAGGGCTCGGGCGCCGAGGGCGGGGGCTGCGCGATGGCACGTCGATACTGGGTCGGCACCTCCGGCTGGGTCTACCCCCACTGGCGGGGCACCTTCTACCCGGCGGACCTCGCCGGCAGCCGCTGGCTCGACTTCTACACCGGCCGGTTTCCCACCGTCGAGATCAACGCCACCTTCTACCGCCTGCCGCAGGAGAAGACGTTCGCCGGCTGGGGCCGAAAGGTCCCGGAAGGCTTCCGCTTCGCCGTCAAGGCCAGCCGCTTCATCACCCACGTCAAGCGACTGAAGGATTGCCGGGAGCCGGTCGAGACGTTCCTGGGCCGGGCGCGTGCGATGGACGAGAGCCTGGGGCCGGTCCTCTACCAGATGCCCCCCAGCTTCCGTCGCAATGAAGACAGCGAGGCCGTGCTGGTCGACTTCCTGTCCCTTCTGCCGCGGGACCTCCGGCACGTCTTCGAGTTCCGGCACGACTCCTGGTTCAACGCGGAGGTCTTCGCCGTCCTGCGGTTGCACAACGTGGGGTTCTGCGCCTACCACATGGTGGACAAGGAGACGCCCGTCGAGGCGACGACGGACTTCGCCTACGTGCGGTTCCACGGCAGCAGCTCGCTGTACGGCGGCTGCTACCAGGAGGCGGAGCTACACCAGTGGGCGGAGCGCATCCGCGACCTGCCGGAGGACGTGCGGGACGTCTACGTCTACTTCAACAACGACGCTCACGGCTTCGCCGTCCAGAACGCGCGGGAGCTGGCGGGGCTGCTGGCCGGCGGGGGGTAGGGACACCGGCCTGAACGATGGTGGCTGAGCAACACAGAGGTGCTCGTCATGTCCTCTGCCTAGCGACGCCTTCGGCGGCCGCCAGGACGGTATTTCCAGATGTCCTCTCCGACGCGCAGCCACTTGGGATCTGGCCGGCCGCTGGCCCCTAGTGTGCCATCCGGCTGTAGGTACTGGTGGACAACTGCGACAAGCTCACGTTGCCCCTGACGTTGATGGAAGTAGGCTACGATCTGGCTGTGAGTGCAGTAGGGTGACCCCAGGTTGGCGGCGCGACTCCGGTTGAGATGATTCTCCTCGCGGACGCTGCTCTGAAGACCGCCGCGAAGCAGTCGATGATATAATTGACTTGTGTTGAAAGCCTGTCGTATCCTTCGAGCCCCAACGTACTCTACGGTCATCTGCTAGACGAGGGCCAAGGTCATGAATCCAGCCATCGAAATCGAATCCGTTGCGCGCTCCTACTTGGTGGGTGAGCGAACGCTCTCCGAGCTGGAGGACTGGCTTGCGCCGAACTTGCAGTTCCTGTTCCAACTGGACGCGTCGGCCTTCGCCTCGCGTCTCGCCGCCCGAATAGAGGGGGCCATCGCCGACATGGATGCTGAGAACCTTGGTGAGGACCACGTGCGGGACTCCATTCGGGAACTCCTGTCAGCACAGTCGCTTGCCAACCGCCTGATAGTAGCGACCTTGGGTTCTGACCCTAACGATGTGGCCGACACGGCATTCAGTTCCAACAGCTCCAAGGACCCGATACCTGTGGCGGTGGCTTAGCTGGTCCCCGCGGGCGGTGGTCCAGCCTGCCGCACCAAGTTGTACGTCAGCCTGAATGGCATCCGGGTGACGAACTGCTCATTCAGGAAGACATCGAACCAGTAGACCCCCTCTTGGTCGAACTTCGTCTGGGCCTGCGCCACGAGGTTCGCGCCTCGGTCTTCCCCTTCAAGCATCAGTGAGTGCTCCAAGAGATCTTTTCGAAGCCCGGACGGCTGCTCCTGGACTATCCTCAGGGTTTGGCGTCCTCGAGCGCTCCCTGACTTGAACGCTAGGGCGAACCACACCGTGTAGGAGACGGGGGGCAAAGGGTCCGGCATTTCAGTGCCTACGATCGTGTGGGTCAGGCGGTCAATTAGCCGGATCACGGACAAGACCCCGTCCTGCTCGCGAAGCACGCGCTCGCAGATGACTGCCATCTGAAGATAGGGTCCTCCCGGGATTGATTGGGTCGCCATAGCTGTGGCTCCTCGCTGTTATTCCACGGGGTGGTCGACTACTTCGGAATATTCTGTCGGGCAGCCCCACCGCCATCTAGCCGATTGCCGCCCCTTCCTAGGCCGTTAGGCAGTCTAGCACAGGCAAGAAGAATCCCGCAGGTGCTCATTCGCCTTGTCCGACAGGCGGCGGGTCAAAGTGGGGGTGGCTCAGCCCAGCCTCTCGCAGACGTCGATGAGCTCCGCAAGGGATGATATCTCGAAGTCCGGCCGGATGCCGGTGTCGCTCGTGGTGCTCCGCCGGTTGAGCCACACGGAGCGCACTCCCGCCTGTCTTGCACCCCCCACGTCATCTCGAAGCGAATCGCCCACGTGCAGCAGCTCGCGCCCTGCGCATCCGGCCCGCTCGATCGCGACGTGGAACAGCCGCGGGTCGGGCTTCTCCACGCCGTGGTCCTGGGAGAACACCACGAACTGAAACCGGCCCTCCAGCCCGCAGCGCTCCGGGTAGCTGTTGCCGTTCGAGAGCAGTCCGAGCGTGTAGCGGCCGCCCAGGGCATCAAGCGTGGGTAGGACGTCGTCGAAGAGCTCGATGTCCTCGAAGCGGTGTCTCAGGTACAGGGCGCTGAGGTGGGCGGCCAGCTCGTCATCGGGAATGCCGGCCTGATCCAGGCTCCTCTTGAACGCCGCGAGCCGAACGTCCTCCAGGTTCGTCACCTTCCCTCGCACTTCCTCCGCGACCTGGTTGCGAATGGTGATCATCGTCTCGATGCTCAGGGCATCGGCAGCGGCGGGAGCCAAGCGGCGAAGCTCCGCCAGGACGCAGCCGAGGCCGTGGCGCATGACCTTCTCGAAGTCCCAGAGTGTGCCATCGGCGTCGAACGAAATAGCCTTGATTCCAACGAGGCTCATGCTAAGTGGTTCGCCCTCCCCTACAGGTGTTCCTTCACCTTCTCAGCGAGGAAGCGGGCGTCCAGCAGTTGACGTCCCAACGTTCATCGCGTGCCAGGAATCGGAGGAGTCTGAAAGCCGACTGCGGGCTTCCGTCCTCCGAAGGGAAGACTACTGCAGTGCCCTCATCCGCGCTGCTCGCAAGAATTCGCGTCGGATGAGGGCGCTAAAGGGCCCAATGATCAACCAGTAGGCGCGAAACAGCCAGCAGGCCCTTGGCCCAGATGCCTCGACCCACGTCTCGGTCGATAGCAGCGAGCCGCTCTCTGTCGCCTCCACCCGCAAGTTGGCAATGGCCCGCATCGTGCCCGGTCGTCCTGAGGCGCGAAACCCATCGGCATCGAGGGCGGAGGGGGGCTCTCTGAGACGCCAGGGTCCGCCCGCGTTCCCAATGACGACCTCCAAGGCTGGCACCTCCTCAAGGATCAGGAACGGTGGGGTGCTGAAGAACTCCCGCAGCGTCATCTCCCCGGAGTGGCGGATGCCGCGCATGATGAAGAGGAGTCGCACGATGGGCATATCCGTTAGCCGGATCTGCTCAACCGCCTCGGCGACTCGTTCGGGCGGCGCTGCGACACGTGATTCGTGCCGTTCCAGCAGGCGGGCCTCAGGACCGAGCCATCCGTCGATGCGTGAGGGCGGACGCTGCTTCTTCATCGAACCGCCCAAGGACGCTTCTGCCTTCGTCCGGGCTCCAGGCTGCTGGTGGGCGTTCCCGATCCGATTGATCTGGACCAGACTCGATTGTGTGATATCGTCATGCAGACCTCAATGGGACGTGGACGGATGCTGCAAGGGCTGTCCCCTACATGTGCTCCTTCACCTTCTCGGCCAAACGGCGGGTGAAGCCGACGGTGGCGGCGATGTCGTCCAGGCTGGCCTCGCGGATGCCCTTCACGGAGCCGAACTTCCGTATCAGCGCCTGCTTCCGCTTCGGCCCGATGCCCGGCACCGAGTCCAGCGCCGACCGCATGCCCGCCTTCTGCCGCACCTTGCGGTGGTAGGTTATGGCGAACCGGTGCGCCTCGTCGCGGACGCGCTGCAGGAGGTAGAGGGCCTGCGAGGTCCGAGGCAACACTACTGGATCGGCCTCATCGACCAGGAAGAGCTCCTCCTGCCGCTTGGCCAGGCCGGCCAGGGGCACGTGGCCCACGGCTTGGTCGCGCATGACGTCGTGGGCGGCGCTCACCTGCCCCTTGCCCCCGTCGACGATGACCAGATCGGGCAGGGCGGCCCAGCCGTCGCCGCCTGCAGACTGTTCTGAAGTCCGGACGGTCTCGGCCGACACCCGCTTGAACCGGCGGCGCAGCACCTCGGCCAGCATGGCGAAGTCGTTGGCGCCCTCGACCGTCTTGATGCGGAAGCGGCGGTACTCGGCGGGCCGGGGGTTCCCGTCGACGAAGACGACCATGCTGCCCACCGCGGACGTTCCCCCGATGTTGGAGACGTCGTAGCACTCGATGCGCCGCGGCGGTTGGGGCAGGTTCAGCTCCTCTGTCAGCTCCTCCAGGGCGGCCCGTGTCTTGCCGGCGTCGGCCAGCCACTTGACGCGCTCCATCTCCAGCGACTCGCGGGCGTTGTCCGTGGCCATCGCCACCAGGCGGCGCTTCTCGCCCCGCTGCGGGATCAGGAGCTGCATGGGGCCGCCTCGGCGCTGGGCGAGCCAATCCCCGATCAGCGCCTGTTCGCTGACGGCCAGGGGCAGGACGACGCGCCGGGGGACGTAGGTCGCCGATTCGTAGAACTGCTTGAGGAAGCTGCCCATGATCTCGGCGTCCGCCTCCTCCTGGGTGCCGTCCAGGGTGAAGTGGTCGCCGCCGATCATTTTGGTGCCCCGGATGAAGAAGACCTGGACGCAGGCCTCGCCGTTGGCGCGGGCCAGGCCGAAAACGTCCTCGTCCACGGGCCGGGTGTAGGCCGTTACCTGCTTCTCGGAGACACGCTCGATGGCCTGGATCTGGTCGCGGAGGGAGGCGGCCCGCTCGAAGTGGAGGGCATCGGCCGCTGCCTCCATGCTGGCCCGGAGGTCGCGCACCACCTCGTCGGTGCGGCCCTCCAGAAAGAGGATGGTCTGGCGGATGACGTCGCCGTATTCCTCCTTGGTGCAGTAGCCGGTGCAGGGGGCGATGCAGCGGTGGATGTAGTAGTCGAGGCAGGGGCGCGGGTCCTTGCCGGTAATGGTCTTCGTGCACGAGCGCCAGGGAAACAGCTTCTTGACGATGTCCAGCGTCGTCCGCACCGAGGAGGCGCTGGCGTAGGGCCCGAAGTAGCGGGTGCCGTCGCTCTCGACGCGGCGGGTGATGTAGACGCGGGGCCAGGGGTCGTTGAGGTCCACCTTGAGGTACGGGTAGTGCTTGTCATCCTTGAGGCGGATGTTGAAGTACGGCTGATGACGCTTGACGAGGGTAGCCTCGAGATGCAGGGCCTCCTGAGGCGTGTTCGTCACGATGTAGTCGAAGTCGGCCACGCTGCTCGAAAGGTTCCGCGTCTTGGGCTCGAGGCTGCGCGCCGACCCGAAATAGGAGCGCACGCGGCTGCGCAGGTTCGCGGCCTTTCCCACGTAGAGGACCTGGCCTTGGGCGTCGCGCATGATGTAGACGCCAGGCCGGGCAGGCAGGGCCCGGAGCTGATGGGCGAAGCGTGTGGCCATACCACTTCCATTCTAGAAGAGGTAAGGGCCTTCCTCAACGAGCCGAATCTCGCGTAGCGCGCGCCCGCGCGCGAGCCGGCTAAAGGACTGCGCTGGCGAGCCGAAGCTTGACATAGATGACCATGCCCATGCCCGAATCCGGAGAACGCTTGGAGAGCAGCTTGGACGAAGGCGCGGAACGCCCGCCCCGTCCGCCCGCAGACGCCAGGCTGACCGCGATCAGTGGCGAAATGACGCCGGAGGGTGTCCAGGATCGACCTGCGGCTGCCAACGGGGCCGCCCGGCTGCTGGCGCCCCCGTCTCCGCAGTCGCTGGCGGAGACGGGTCTCCCGTCGTCCTTCCTCCACGATCTGATCCTCAAGTTCCTCTTCTTCCAGAGCAGCCTCCGTCCGCCGGACCTGGCGAGCCGCCTTGCTCTGCCGCGGCGCCTGGTTGATGAGCTCCTGGAGCAGCTTAAGGGGGCGCACCTTGTGGAGATCGACCCCATGGCTCCCGGCCTGGGCCAGACCTTCTCGTATCGTCTGACCGATGGCGGCCGGGAGCGGGCCGAGGCGGCGCTTGATCTGACTCGCTACCTGGGCCCGGCGCCAGTACCCCTGTCCCAGTACGTGGCCTGCATCCAGGAGCAGAAGAGGCGTCGCTGGCGCGTCACTCCGGACGACATCAGGACGGCCCTGGGCCACCTGACGCTCTCCGATGAGATGCTCGACAGTGTGGGCCAGGCCTTCTTCTCCGGTCGAGCCGCCATCATCTACGGCGATTCCGGGAATGGCAAGACGGACATCGTCACCTCGCTATCCAGGCACGTGCTGGAAAGCGTCGTCATGCCCTGGGCGCTGTTCCTCGATGGACAGGTGATCAAGGTGTTCGATCCCCTGATCCACGAGGCTGTGCCTGCCGAGGTCGCCGCGCATCAGGACGGTGCGAGCGAGGTGCTGCGAGCTCCCCGGGACGGTCGGGACCGGCGCTGGCTTCTGGTGAAGCGACCCGTAGTGGTCGTCGGCGGTGAGTTCACCCTCGATGACCTGGAGCTCTCCTTCGACGCCGCCCAGCGCGTCTACCGGGCGCCTGCTTCGCTGCAGGCCCAGGGCGGCACCCTGGTCATCGATGACCTGGGACGGCAGAGGGTGCGTCCCGTCGATATCCTCAACCGCTGGATTGTTCCCCTGGAGCGAGGATTTGACACCCTGGTGCTTCAGACGGGGCACTTCGCCGTCGTCCCGTTTCGCGTCTCCCTCATCCTCTCCACCAACATGCCGCCGGCGGAGATCTTGGACGAGGCGCACCTGCGGCGAATCCCCTACAAGGTGTACGTCCCCGACCCTACGCCTGAGCAGTTCCGCCGCATCGTGACCCGTGTCTGCCACGAGAAGAACCTCTACTTCACGGAGGCGGCGATAGATCACCTTGTGAACCGTCTCTACGCGCGAGGACTGCCCGTGCGGGGCTGCTACGCCCGCGATATACTCCAGATCATCGTGGAAGCCGCCAGCTACCGAGGCATGGAGCCACTGCTCGATGCGGAGTGGGCCGACCGGGCCTGCGAGCTGTACCTCTATCGTCCCGGGATGGAGACGCCGACCGCGCTGCCACGACGGTCGGACCGGGCCGCCTAGCTGCCACTCCCGACGGGGCGCGTAGCCCCTCACTTTCGTTGACACAGATTCGCGGCGGTTGCTATACTGCGCTCCGCATGGCAGCGTAGCTCAGTGGTAGAGCAGGGGACTCATAAGCCCTTGGTCGCAGGTTCGAATCCTGCCGCTGCTACCAGAGCCCCATCTTGAATCTGTCCCCTGTTTTCGCGAGCAGGGGACTCTTCTCTTCTGGACGCCTCTTAGCCTCTCCGGTAGATTCGAGACGGAGTCTAACCGGCAGCCCGTCAGACGAGGGGATAACCAGTCCCCTGGTCCATAGCGTCTACCGACGCTGCAGCGAGCCCAGGTCCCGACTGCCGGTGCCGGCGTGACCGCGGGAGCACGAACACTTGGCCCGCGTAGTACTTGACAGCCCCTGCCCGCCAGTGATATGAACCACTACGTCCGAGACCCCGCTATTCCCCGCCCGAGTCAAGTCCGCATCGGCGAGAACTCTCAGGAGACTGGTACCATGAAGTGGCGAGCACTTTCGTTAGCGTTCACCGCGGCGGGTGTTGGCCTGGCGCTCACTATGGCGTTGGCTCAGCCTTGGACAGATACCCAGACGTCCAGTGGCAGCATCAACGCGACAACCGAGTCGGCCGAGCTGTATATCTGCGAGCCGGGTGGTGTGGACTGCGAAGTCGACGATAGCGGCGCCGATGAGGCCATCTTCGAAGGCGTAGAGGACCTGTACCCTGGAGCGACGGCGAGCTATTCGCTGAGGTTGAGAAACGTCGGAACCCTCCCGTGGGACGCCACTGGCATCGCTCCTGCCTTCGTCGAGACATCCGATCCGGGGGACGACTGTGACATTCAGCCCACCGTCCGCCTCAAGATGGTCTCCAAGAACGACAACCATATCACGAACCCGGTCGGGGGGTGCGGCAGCAACCCCGACTACGATCCTGGCCTCCCTCAACTCATCACTGAGAGCACTGAATGCGTGGACGGATATGGAATACCCAGGTACTACTGCTGCGGGACAATCCATGTAGCTCCGAGCGGCAATGAGGACGTCCACATGTACGTGACTCTGTCTTCCAGCGCACCCGTTGCCTGCAAGGACAACGTATGGGACCTCTCGATTGTATGGACAGCCACACCAGACTAGCGAGGCTGGATGAGCAGCGTCCTCCCTAATTGGACAAGGCGCGGGTACCCAGCAATGACGAAGCTGATACTGCTAGCGACACTCATGGGGGGCCTGGCGCTCTGTGCAGTGGCATACGCCACTGACTCCTGGACCGACTCCCAGACGGCGAACGGCTCCATCAGCGCCGCGCCAGACACGGACGGTGACGGACTGTGGAATCCCGTTGACCCTGATGACGACAACGATGGGATATGTGACCCAGGAGTCGTTGACCCGTCATGTACGGGGTCCGACAACTGCCCCCTTGTCCCCAACTCCGACCAGGCGGACGGCGATGGAGATGGCATCGGTGACGCCTGCGACCAACCCGCTGCCGTGGGCGGCATCGCCGAACTCCCGGAAGCGGCTACGGCCGCTTTGCCAGAGCGCAGGTCGTCGCCTCCTAACACTGGCGTGCTTGCTGGCCTTTCAGCAGGTGGCGCCCTGTTGCTGACGGCGGCTGCCTGGTACGCCAGGAGGCGCCGACTCCGCCGAAGGGCTTGATGCCTCCGGGTCAGCCAGTATAGAATCCCCTCGTCAGCCATTTGGGCAAGGCGACCAGGGGATTCGTTCAGAGACCAGGGTTACCGACTTGCCTGCGGAGATTCGGGCAGACAAGTTCGCACCCGATATTGAAGCAGGGGACTCATAAGCCCTTGGTCGCAGGTTCGAATCCTGCCGCTGCTACCAACCCCCTTGGCCTCCTGTGGCAATGCCATTCACAGTGTATGTCCTTCGGAGCCTGCGCAATGGGCGCCACTACGTTGGGTTCACGTCGCGGAGTCTAGAGCAGCGTCTGGAGGAGCACAACCGCGGGTATCCGAAGGGGTGGTCTTCCCGCAACGGACCGTTCGAAGTGGTTTATCAGGAGACGCAGGAGTCTGAGGGGGAGGCAAGGGCCAGGGAGCGTTTTCTCGAGGGTGGTGGCGGTAGGGAGTGGCTGCGCGCGCGGCTGGCAGCGTACCCGCCTGCGGCGGGAGGCGGCTCATAAGCCCTTGGTCGCAGGTTCGGCCGGACGGCCGCCCGTCGGGGCGAATCCTGCCGCTGCTACCAAAGCCTCGTCTTGAATCTGTCCCCTGGTCGCGAGACTCGGGGACTCGCGTTTCCCAACCCGCTGTCTGACTTGGCCCAGCCCCGTTGATGTAACGGATGACCACGTGTACTATCTGGGTGGACCGCCCAGGCCACAACAGCGGAGGGGTGCGCAAGTGCTGGAAGTGCTGACGTCAACCAGGGGCCGGGTCGGAGCCGCCCTCTTGACCAGTCTGGTCGTCGTGGCACTGGCCCTAACCTTCTTCAAAGATGCTCTCCCAATCGTGCCAGCAGGACTCGTCGCCGTCTGGGTGCCCGTCTTCGCTCCGCGCGAGCCTGTCTCGCCTCCCGCCAAGCGGCTGATGCTTGTCTTGACCGGAGTCCTGACCGCGCTGGCCGGGCTTGGCGTGCTCGTCTTCGTTCTCGTCGAGGCCTAATCCCCGCTGCCGCCCGACCGGCGACGCCAATCTTCTCTTGGACACCGCTCAGGTGCCGGGATACCGTCCTTGGAGCCAGGCGGACGGCTTGGGCGATCTCCTCGTTGCTCCGACCCTCGGCGATGAGCGGAAGCAGCCTGACTTCGGCCGCCGTCCGTCGCCTTCGACGCCGAGACGCGACCACCGGCCGTACAGATGCATCGACCACGGACTCGAAGGCGCGCTTCGTGGGGATAGGCGGAGGTAGGGAGGTGAAGCTGTGCTACGCCGGGCGCGTCCTGACGGAGAAACAGAACGGGTTGGTGGTGGACTCTGCTTGAGGCAACGTGCTGGTACCCGCCAGAACTCCCGCCCATGGTACAATGTGCGCCAACCCCGTCTCGCGAGCCGACGCTCCAGATCTCCGCAGAGATGCAGGACTCTTGGTCAGCGCCAGGCCTGACAGCATGGAGGCGTCCATCTGATGATCCGCAGCGGACAGACTCCCGCACCTCCAGCGTGGCGGCCTCTTCTGGCTCTTGGGGCCGCCGCCTTGGTGGTCGGCCTCGCCCTCGGAGGTGTGCGGCCGAGCCGGGCCCAGCAGCCGCAGGAGGGATGGGCGGTATACGACGCAACCACCGACATCTCGTCCATGGGCCTCTTGGTGGCATCGACGGCGACCGTTGGTGATATCCGAACCTGCACGCTCCTGGGCGGCGGCCTTTGCACAAGTGATCCTGCCACCGATCGGAAGCTCTCCGATGTGAATGTCACGATGGTGCTCGGGCCATATCCCACTAAGTACGAGGCGCAGAAGGCGTTCTGCGACAACATCGTGCCAGACTCCGTATTCCGAGCGGCGCTGTCCTCGATGATGATGGCCCAGATGGCGTTTGATGGTCAGAACCACGGAATCAGCAACGGTCCGGCCTGTCCGCCCGCGACCCCGGCGCCGCCTACGGTGCGCCCGTCGACCCCGTCCGCAGTGGTGCCGATCGTACCGACAGCGACGCCGGAATTTGAGGGCTGCGTCATACGAGGGACCGTTCGGGACGCCGGCGCCAGTCCCACCGGCCAGTCCGTCGTGGGTCATCCTCTCGTTGGCGTGTACGTTGCCCTGGAGGCAGTCTCAGAGGAGCCAGCGAGGGCTGCCACCGACGACGCCGGCCGCTACGAGCTGGTCGTGACCAAAGATGACTTTCCAGGCTACTTCGATGCCGCAGTGGACACTGCGCGGGTGACGCTCCGCCTAAGGGACCTTGCCCACGAGCCCAGCCGCTTCGTGGTGGAGGTAGAGGACCAAGGTACTTGGCTACATAGCGATCGGTTCCTCCTCGCCGACGAGTGCGATGACGGCGTCGTGGAGAGGGACTTCCTCCTCGGCGACATCCCCTCCGACTACCAGGCATACTGGCCTGAGGCCGATCGCTGGGACGACATCGGCGAGATCTACGACCGCATCCACCGCGCGACCGAACTGGCGGATTTCCTGGGGCAACCCCTGGACTATAACCTGCCCGTCATGATCTGCGCCTTCTGCACGGGCATCGTCACGGATAGGCTGGACTACGCCGCGTGGTGCGGGGCCGCCAGCAATGGCGAATACTGCACAGATGGCCAGCCTTCCATTGAGCTGGGCGACAATACCAGCCTGCTCAGCGATGGCAACTGGCCCGACAACCGCGAGTACCACGAGTTCGGCCATCACTTCATGGCGGACGCCTTCGATGACGCCATCCCGAGGAACAGCGGCGACGTCAACCACGGCGGCTACTACGAGAACCCCTCCAGCAGCGATTCGTGGGCAGAAGGCTTCGCCGAGTTCTTCTCCATCATGGTATCGAAGCACATCGATAACGAGCCTATGCCCCACCTCTACTGGCTTGGTGGTGGCCTCGAGAATCTGGAGCTCGAATACCGGCCGTGGTACGGACTGGGCTGGGGTGAGGAGTTCGCCATCGCCGGGCTCCTCCTGGACCTTGAGGATGGCCCCGAAGACTACGTCCAGGGCCGCGAGCAGCCCAACTTGCGCATCGCCTGGCACCACTTCTACGATGACCCCTCCCTGGGCCACCTCCTCATCGGTGAGGTAGTGAATGACTCGCCGTCGCCGGATCCCTACGAGGGCATTGACTACAGTGAGCAGACCATGGTCGCTGCCCAGTTCCTCGACGAGAATGGCCAGGAGGCGTTCGTAGGCTGGGCGTCCACCGTACCGTGGGACCTCCCTGCGCTGGGCGGACGCGGCTTCTTCTCCATTGCCCTGCCGCCGGACCTCACCTGGGACTCCTTCGCCGTTGTCGCCTTTGAAGGCCGCCCGGGCGACGTCCTCACAGACGACGATCCGGTGAATCTCACGCTGCAGGAGTTGTGGGACACTATCGTCCAATACGTAAGCGTCCAGCCCGAGAGCAACGGCTACCTCTTTGACGTCACCGACCTGTACGAGGCCATGAGGAGCAAGTTCGGGGGTCGAGATGCCGACGACAACGGCATGGACGACATCGACCAGGTCTTCATCGCCCACGGCCTCTTCGCCGACACCGACGGCAACCAGAGCTTCCGCGGTGAAGTCCCCGGCCGCACCGACCATCCCGCCTATCTGGAGTTTCCCGCCTACATCCCCAGACGCGACGCGCCGCCGGCGCCCGGCGCCCGCGTCGAGGTGAACGCGGGCAATGTGGATGCTCGCGTGTTGGTGCAGGTGACGCTGCCCGAACCGAACCAGTATCAGGGCTATAGCTACCTCGCGACGCCGGACACCGACAACCTCGTGCACGTCGCGATGCCTCCGCCCGAGTACGGCGGCACAGCGGCGCTCACCGTCCTGGCGCAGGGCTACAAGCCCGCCATCGCTGGCGTCATCGAGACCGAGACGTTCTGGGAAGACGTTGAAGCGGGCAACGGCGAGCCGTTCCTCTCCTTCGATGTCACTCTCGAACGAGGAGATATCACCCCGTCGGACGGCTCCGGCGTCAACATCGGATGGCTGCTGGTGGGCGCGGGCGGCGTTGCCCTGATGACCGCGGCAGGAGCTTCGTTCGTGGTGATGCGCCGCCGAGGAGGGAATGCCTGATGGCCGGCGATCGTATCTGCCCCCAGTGCAACACCGTCGCCGCCGCCGATGCGAGTTTCTGCGACAATTGCGGCGCTGCGCTGTCGCAAGCCTGTCCTTCCTGCGGTAGGGAGTTGGCGCCCGGCCAGAGGTTCTGCGACGGGTGCGGCGCGCCGGTTGCTGCCGACACCGGCGCTCCCGGAGCGCCGCAGGACGCGCCGCCAGCGGCGGTAATGCCACCTTCAACTCCGCGAGGGCGGCCCGGCCTCCCGGCTGCCCGGCGCGCGTTTCTCCTCCCGGCCGCGCTGCTCGGCGTTGGCCTGCTCCTTGCCGTCGTTGGCGCTGTCCTCGCCTTTCGCGGCGGCTCGGATGGTGACGACAGCTTCTCTCGCGCTCTCAGCAGATCCGGCGCGTTCAGGAGGGAGGCACCAGTGCCGGTCGACACCACGCCTCCCGGCGGCGCGCCCGATGATGAAGATGCGATCGTAGATGACGAGGATGCCCGCCCGACAGCCAGGCCGACGTCCACCGTGACGCCCGAGCCTACGCTAAGCACGGCCTGGGGTGTTGTTCTGGAGGACGACTTCGATTCGGACGCCGGGCTCTGGCCCACCGGTGACTTTGAGGAAGGCAGTGCCAGCCGCACCAGGGACGTTGCGCAGGGCGTCTACAGCCTCTCGCTTGAATCCGAGGGAGGCTGGCTTGCTCCAGAGCTCGTTCCCGTCGACCTCGGATCGGACTTCTACGTGGCTGTGGATGCGCTCAGGCAGGTGGGAGGCCCGGAGGCGGTCTGCGGCCTCATCATTGCGGGCAGCGGGACCTATCCTCGCGTGGCTCTGCTAGCCGCGGACCTGGACGGTAGTTTCCGCGTCTATCGCGTGGGCGAACAGGGCGCCGAGTTGGAGAATCTCATTGCCCTGACGCCCTCTTCCGCCATCCAGGCTGGCTCGTTCAATAGCCTGGCCATCATTTCTCAAGGATCGCGTCTCGCCTTCTACATCAATACCGAGAAGGCCGGCGAGATCTATGATTCGCCGGTGGGCAACGTCGAATGGGCAGGCGTGGTGACGGGTCTCTGGGACGCCCGGGGCGCAGCCACCTGCCAGTTCGACAACTTCGAGGTGCGCGTTCCCTGACGCCGGTCCAGCGGCGCTCTCGCAGACGCGCGCGATCCCGCCGAAACGCACCGTGTGAGAACAAGGATGGCGTCGTGCGCGGCGCGCTCGCGGACGGGTCGGTCAGGGCCCTCCGCCCAGCGTCCCCTTCCCGCCCACGACGGCAATGGACGTGAGGTTCTCGTCGAGGTCGATTGTCTTCACACCGGCGCCGGTGTTCCGGTCCCTACTTGAGGGGGCGTTGGAGCAATCGAGCCGGCCCGCCTGCGTTCTCCCTCCTGCAGAGGTGGCGAACCGGCCCGAATATCGGAGTTGGTGGAGACGGGGGAGAATTGAACTAACCCTATGGCGTCTGTAGGCGTCGCTAGGCGTCGGTTGCAGATTCAGAATGGCCCTCTGCCGTCGCCCCCAGTCGCTGCGTCTGGCGGTCAGATTGGCGGTCAAGAATCCGTCCGCGTGCGACAGCCTCTCTACAACAGATCTGCGACCAGCTGGCCCGACAGGACGGCGGCAAGAACCATGAGGGAGCCGACGAAGAACCCGTGGAGCCACCAGCGGAATCTACTCTCGTGCTTCACCCGAGACTCGCCACCCAGCAAGGGGTTCGAAATAGGGCTCCAGCCTCGGGGCGAGCCCCAAGAATGAAGTCGAGTAGCTGATGAGATGGTAGTACAGCAGCCCCAGAGCTGCCGCCCGGCCGTTGACGGCTTGGAATGGCGCGTCACTCTCCCACTGTATCCTGTGGCCCTTTGCGACGAGAATCCCGCGGCTCAGAACGCAAATGAGATCCACAACGCCCTGGGCTTCCTCTTTCAGGAGTGTCTGCCACGTGGCACCCTCGTAGGCAAAGACGCAGCACAAGGGACGACTGTGGACAGGCCCTCGGCTCAACCCCGTGAAACCACCAGCGGGAGCCAGGTTCCTAACTCGTTTGAGCGCCGTCACAGCCTCTGCCAGTTTTTCCCTCGTCAGTTTCGACTTGACCTCAATGACAGCGAAGACGCCCTCGACCAGGTAGGCGTCCGCGCCGCCATACTCGAGTGAGGCAGCATCTTCTCTTAGTATGATGAGTTCGAGTTGTCCAGACTTATTGCCCTGGCTGTCCCATATCTCGCCTGGTCGGATGGTCAGCTTCGGCGGCAGGACGCGCTCCAGGAAGTTGCTGCAGAACAACTCCCGATTGTACCCCACGTTTGCAGACGCGCCCTGTTGCCCGGACCTTCGATACTGGCGAAGAAGCACACCGGACGTGTCATCGAAGTACTCGTAGAGGACGGGGCGCGAGATGCTCACAACGGCCGTATTCTAGCACACAGCAAGCCTCGTGGCGTTCACGAATATCGCCTCGGGCTGTACAATACGTCCGGTTCCGGCCGAGACCGCCGACTAGGTTGGAGCTAGCCCGAAATGCTGCCCAAACATCCTGACCTCTACACCCACGACGAACTCGACACCTGGGTCAACCACCTGGTAGATGATCAGGTCGCGGAAGGGCCCCGTCTTGACTACAAGCAGTCAATCGCCCTCGACAGCCAAAGCGAGCGCAGAGAGGCGGCCAAGGACATCTCGTCCTTTGCGAACGAGGTGGGCGGTTGCCTGATCTACGGTGTCCCGGAGAAGCGGCTTCCCCAGGACAGGGCAATTCCCCAGAGGCCGTACGGCATTGATCCCATCCCCGAAGTCGAGTCGCGTCTGGAGAACATCTACGTAGACGCGATCAAGCCTGTGCTCCAAGAGTGGCGCATCAGGAGGATCGGGCTCTCGCAATACCCCGGCAAGGTCGTCTATCTGGCATGGACACCGGAAAGCTGGGTAGGCGTGCACATGGTGGAAGCCTACGGGGATCGGCGCTACTACCGCCGCGGGCAACTGCGGGCCGTGGAGATGGCCGAGCACGAGGTCCGGGCCCGATATGAACGGGCTGCGGCTGCCCGCGACCGCCTTGCGGACTTCTTGTCTTCACCGGAACTCAACTACGTCCGCCAGCGGCTCCCCAAGGGCTTCGTTAGCCGCTACGTTGCCTCGCCGGTGCCGCTCACCACGACGAGAATAGACATGCAGAACAGCAGGTTCAGAGCCTGGCTTCAATCGCGTGCCGTGCCTCTGAGGCCGTGGCAGCCCTCCCCCTACGGAGCAAGGACCGACCTACCACGCGGGGGCTGGTCCCGTTCGGAGAGATACGCCGAGATCTTTCGAAACGGTGCCCTGGCGGTCTGGATCCCGACTGCCGCCGACCAAGAGAAGGATGGAACGTACACCTTCCCCTACCTTTGGGAGCTTAGTACACTCCTGGACTTCCTCAGATTTGCCAAGGACCTGTACGGCGAGATTCAATACTGGGGGCCTCTCCGCTTCCTGGTGGATGTAGCCCACGAGTACACACCCGCCAGTGCCCTAACGTTCAGCCCCCCTACCCTCAGGTTCCCTGTCGGCCGGTTCAACTCGGACTGGCGTGCTCTTGAAACACACGATGGAGCACTCCGAGTTGCCGTAGAAGAATCGTCAGCAACCCTGCAGAACAGCCCAAACAAGGTGCTCAAGCGACTTGCCGACGAGATATTCCACGCTTTCGGCCTCTGGGAGGCCACCTGTTTTGATGACGACCTGAACCTCATTCGTCGCTGACTCCCTGCCTCTCTAGTGCAGGGTGTCGCGTGATCGCACGGTGCAAGTTGCAGGGCTCGCCGACGAGCCCGGCGACATGAGATGCACTCCACACTCGCCGAAGTCCAACAGCCGCTCGTGAGACGGCGAGGCCCTGGTCCTCCCCAGGCAGAGGCATGCGCTGGAGCGGGCCAAAGACCAACCACATGAGTTGTGCGAGGCGGTCCGGAGGTATGCCCGCCCGTTCAGGCTGGGCGAACCCGGCGACGAACCGCTGAGCGTGGTGAGGGGGTAGCGCGGTGGCACCAAGGGGGATACGAGCGAGTCCCGCGCCCCTCGCAGGGCGAACACTGTGAGCGGATGGCGACGCCTGCGCTGCGCCGCGCAACGTGGCCGCCGTCAGCCGGGAAGAGGCGGCCATGCTCGGCCGCTGCGGCAACCGCCGACGCTCATTGAACGCGGGGACGGATTCGGGCGTTGGGGCGGTGGAGCACGTAGACGAAGCCGCGACATCACGCGGCCTTTCTTGATTCCTGTGCAGCGTCACGGAGGAGCTCAGATACCTCACGAGGCCGTCCAATGTGGTATCCCTGGGCGTAATCCACCCCGTGCTCCCGAAGCCATCGTAGGGTCTGCTCGTCGCCCACGAACTCGGCGATGGTCTTCATGGCCAGTCCACGGGCGACCTGCACCATGGCCCGAACCATATGCTGGTCCACCGGGCTCACTGGAAGATCGAGGACAAAGCTGCCGTCGATCTTCAAGTAGTCGACGGGCAGGTGCTTCAACTGATTGAAGGAGGAGAAGCCCACGCCGAAGTCATCAAGGGCGAAACGGCATCCGAGAGCCTTCAGAGTTCTCACGAATCCTTGTGCGTCACCGATGTTGGCTATGGCGGCCGTCTCCGTCACTTCCAGCACCAAAGATGCTGGATCAATCGAGGTCGCCTCCAGTTCCCGCTGTATCAGGGGCAGCAACTCGGCATCGGAGAACGCCTTGCCCGAGAGGTTGACCTCAAGCCGCAGATCCCTGCCACTGCGCATCTGCTCGGCGATGATGTGGATGGCCCGCGTCACCACCCAGCGGTCTATGGCCTGGATCATGCCAAAGCGTTCGGCGATGTCGACGAACGCCTTCGCAGGAACGATCTTGTCTCCTCCATCCAAGCGGAGCAGCAGCTCATACTGGCTGATTCTGTTTCTGGGTAGGTCGAGAATGGGCTGGGCGTAGAGCATGAGAAGGTCCTTGTCTATGGCTTCCCGGACGCGGTTCCGCCAGCCGAGCCTGGAGCCGATCTCCTCTTGCCACTTCCTCTCCGGCGCATAGACGCGGTAGGTATTGCGCCCATCTTCCTTCGCCTGGTACATGGCCAGATCAGCGCGGGCAAGCAGCTCTTCAGCCGTGTCCCCGTGCTCTGGGTAGAACGCCACGCCAGCGCTTGCCGTGACGGTGATGGGGTGCCCGCCGATGACGAACGGATGGTGTCGCACCATCTCGATGAGTTGCTCAGCCAGCGCATCTGCCTCCTCGGCATCCGTGTGAGACAGCATAATGCAGAACTCGTCGCCCCCGGGGCGTGCGACGATGTCCGTCTTCCTGAGCCGTCGCCGCAGGAGGACAGCCAGGTTCGCAAGAAGCTCATCGCCCGCCCCGTGCCCCAGACTGTCGTTCACATCCTTGAACTGATCCAGGTCCAAGAACAGCAGCGCCCCGTGTGTGCCATAGCGCTCCGCTTCCGCCAGCTCGCGGTCGAGCTCCTCCTCCAATCGACGCCGATTGAACAGATCCGTCAAGGGGTCATGACTAGCCAGGTGTATGAGTTGCCCTTCATAGCGCTTGCGCTCCGTGATGTCCCTGAAGGTGACGACCGCACCCAAGATCTCCCCGTGGTCGTCCCGGATCGGGGTCACGATGTACTCGACCGGAAAGCTGGTGCCGTCCTTTCTCCAGAACAGCTCGTCTGTGACGCGGTGAACGGTACCGTCGCTGATGGCAGCGCAGACAAGACACTGCTCCTCGGGGTAGAGGGTGCCATCTGGCTTCGAGCGGTGCACCACGTCGTGGGATCCTTGGCCGATCAGGTCCGCCACCTCGCACCCAATCATTCGCGCTGCCGCCGGGTTTGCGAACGTGGTCCGCCCTTGCCGGTCGACCCCGAAGATGCCTTCCCCCGCTGCCTTGAGAATGAGTTCGTTCTGTCGACTCACCCGCAGTAGATCTTCCTCTGCGTGCTGGCGCCCGGCGACCATCAGATTGAAGTCCTGGGCAAGAGATGTCACCTCGCTAGGTCCGGAGACTTCGGCTCTCACACTCAAGTCGCCCTGCGTGATCGCCTTGACACTGCCCCGTAGCAACCTCAGGGGGCGCACGACCGAGAAGACCAGCATGACCACGAGCGCCGTCCCGCCGGTTAGGGCGACCGCGCTTAGGCCGACCATCAGCGTAGTGGTCATCTGGGAGGCCCGGTCCGCCGCCGCCCCTGCGCTGGCCAGCTCCGCCTGCTGCCGCAAGGACAATTGACTCAGCTCGGTCGTCCGCGCGCCGGTAGTGGGCCACATTAGCGGGAAGTAGTATTGGCCCATATCGATTCTGGTGGAGATGTCGGCGGTGAGGGCCCTTTCGACACTCGCCTCTATCGTTGCGTCCTCCCGAGCGGTCTCGGCAGCGAACTGCTCCAGCACAGCCAAGCCATCTTCGTCGCCCAGAGCGCTGAGCCCAGCCAGACTCTGGTCAAGCGCCAGAGATCGCTCCTCCACTGTCTCATGGTACAGGTCAATGAAGGGAGTTGCGTCTTCTGCGAACACGGCAGCGGCCAGCATCGTCATGCCCCTCAGCGCCTGATAGCGCACGTTCTCCAGGGCGACGACGACCTCAGATCTCTGCTCCAGCGAGCGGTGGCGACGCCCCTGATCGCGGGCGTAGGAAAGGCCCACGATCGCCACGATCGCGAGAATCAGCATGAAGCCGGTGCCAGCCAGCAAGGACCGTCCTTGGGCCGATCTCCAACTGAACATCTCGGGGCTCGTTCCACTCCTCTCCAGGACTGTGGGGTGCCATGGCGCCCGCGATCAACCGGGGGCGTGACGCCACGTCCCTCCACATCTGGTTATCGGCTGGACCGCTGACTCCGACATGCGCCTTCGGACTGACAGGGGCTCAGCCCCCAGGTAGACTACTCGCCTCTGCCGGGGGCTACTCACAGGACCCCTACGAGGGCGCCAGGTTCGAGCCGCCTCACTTCGGGCGCTGACATCGGCGACATCGGGAGCGCCGAAGGCTCCGCGCCGCAAGCGCCGGCCCAGGTGCTCGGTGGCAGTGACGTCGCCCAGGGCCTTCGCGGCGGCATCCCAAACGGGGCTGCGCGGTTGGTGTCCCTGGGCCTCGCACCTCTCGTTCGTAGCCTCTGCGGTCTCCTCATAGGCTTTCCTGAGCCGGCGCTGCATGCGCCAGTCGAGGAACCGGCGCGTGGCGAGGCTGGCTGCAAACCTTGTGGCTGCCAGGGCGATGGTCGGCTCGGTCATGGCTCGTGTACCAGGAGCGCGATATGTCGCGGGCAGTTCAACCGCACGAGAGTGCTTCGCAGTTCGAGACGTACCGGGCGGCCCGGAGTCTGGCGGATGATAGTCAGGCTGTCGACGTCTGAGGCCAGTCGGGTGGCGCGCCGTTCGGGCCGTCCTCGGGGCGGCAATCCCCGAGATGACGGCGGACGGCCTGCATCCGCCGAAAGGGTGAGGCGGGCTCACCCTCTCGGTCGATGCTGCGTCCGCCGGGACTTGCCGACCAACAAGCTGAGGGCCCTATTGGCCGATTCTGCACCGAGAGACACGCTGCCCAGGTGCATTGACGGCTGGTCCAAGGGGGGAGCTTCCGGATGAGACCTGGCACGTCCCCAGGGACAGTACCCCCTGGAAAGCGCGAGACACCGGAGGCCCGCCTCTTCCGATTGCATACCTCCCGAAGGAGCAGGACCCGTGCTGTATGGCTCGCCGTAGGTGCCACGGCGGCCATGACTGTGGTGCTTGTGGTCTGGATGATCCCTTGGGTGCCGGCCGGCATGACTGCGGACGACTACAGCCCCGCCGTACGGGTCGCCTTGGCGCTGGCCACCGGCAGCACTGCCCTGAGTCTCCTGGCTCTGTTTGCACGACAGCCCATCGACGGAGAAGGAGAAGTCGCGCAGGTATGGCACAGTCTGTTGGGTAGCCGTAAAACATTACGGAACCGCACCCAGTTCCACAAGCGGCTCGCGAGGGAGTGCGAGCGCGCACAGCGCGATCAGCGGCGCTGGCTGTCACTGCTGGTGGTGCGCGTCCAAGGGAATGGTGACTGCGGCATCAGAGGAAGCGCAGATGCCTTTGAGCTCATCGCAGGCTCAATGGTGCCGCTGGTGCGGTCCAGCGACGTCATCGGGATGGCGGGGGACAGCGAACTCGGTGTCCTCGCCATCGGCGCGGACGCCAAGGCACGGGAGATCATCTGTCTGAGGTTTGAGCCGGCGCTCGCCTCCGCCCTGCGCGAATGGTGGGCAGAGGCCGGGGTGTCCGGCAGGGAGGCCCTCGTCTCACTGGGAGCCAGCACCTTTGGCGCCGACGGAATTGAGCCGGGTCATCTGTTGGCCGCGGCCCGGGACTCGCTCACCCCTGTCATCCCTGGATCCAGGAGCGCTGCGTAGCAGCCCGAGCGGCCCCACCCATGCCCTCGTCTGGCCTGACACGGTCTGCCGCCCCCTGGCCGTGTTCGTGAGGTGTCGTGCGGCGCATGCGCGGACTCCAGGAAGGCGGTGCAGCTCTGGGCGGCCCGCGCGCCGTCGGCGTTCCCACAGTACTCCTTCCGGCGTATGAGAAGATTCTGCCTTTTGACAGATACCCGCGCCGCCGCAGCGGCCGACGCTGTCACTAGGGAGCGATTCTCGCCTTGGTCGCATCCCGAGGGCTGATGCGCAACAAGAGGGAGGTCTTCCATGGAGGCCAGGACACAAACCAGGAGAACGCGGAGTGGTGAAGACGGCTTCACGCTGGTTGAGCTTCTCATCGTTGTGGCCATTCTGGCCGTACTCGTCGCCGTCGTACTGCCCAACTTCACCGGCCTGCTGGGTGGCAGCCAGACGACAGCCGCCGAGGCCGAGAAGGTCATCGTGCAGACGGCTGTGGACGCCAAGATGGCGGACCAGGGCATGGCGACAACAACCGCCATCACTACGGCGACCAGCGACATGACAACGGCCGCTGGTGGCTTTGGGCTGACGCCGACCTACATGCGCAGCACGGCCACCAACGGGACCTATACGGTCAACACCGCCGGGCAGGTCACGCAGGCCAGCACAGGGTACTGACCCCGGCTTGGCATCGTGACGAGGTCGCGCCCAACCCCGGGCAACCTGACGAGACCAGTGCCAAGCCTGCCCGGCAACGCCCGACCAGAAGGCGACTCCGGCGGGGAAGGGGTGCCATGGGTGAGAAGATCCTTGTAGTCGAGGATTCGCCGACCGCTCTCCGGCTGGTGACCTTCGCCCTGGAGTCTGAGGGCTATGAGGTCATCTCGGCCGTCAACGGCCTTGAGGGCCTGCGCAAGGCCCGCGCCGAGGCGCCAGCTCTCGTCGTGCTGGACCTGGTGCTCCCCGGGATTGACGGAGGCGAGGTCTGCCAGCAGCTGCGCTCGGACCAGTGCAGCTCTCAAGCCCGCCTGCCCATTCTGGTGCTCAGCGCCTACCCTCAATACGCGGAGTGGTTGGCCCGCAGGGAAGACGGCGCCGACCGCTACCTCCCCAAGCCTGCCACGCCGGAAGAGATCACGGAGGCGGTCCGCAGCCTTCTCGACGCGCGCCAGGACCCCGATGGCTGAGGTCTCTGCGTCGTCAACATCGCTGATGCCGGCTCGCTGGCGACGGAGCAGCTCGACGGCACGATGGCGCAAGCGGAGTTGAGTCGCCGATTCGCCTGAACCTCTCTTGTCAGCGTCTGGCTGATTACCGTACTTCGCGGCCGGTTCGGTGCACCCGCATGGCGCTTCTTTCAGTTGACTTGAAAAGTCCTGCCTGGGGTGGTAAAAAGCAGTGTGACCTGCGCCATGTGCCTGACACCGCTCGGATGCGGAATCTAGCTTCGGTTCGGGAGGAGCCCCTGATAACCGGCCGGGGGTAACAGCGCGAAGGAGCCGCTGAGGCGCGCCATGCCGTCCCCGCCTCGGTCGCCGCGGAGAGGTCAGCCCAGCGTCCTGGTAGCGGACGATGACCCCGGTATCCTCGTCGTTCTCTCACGGGCCCTTGAGTCGAACGGCTTCCTCGTCTTCACCTGCAGCGACGGCCGCGAGGCCGTCAATCTGCAGGAGCAGCTCCGCCCTTCTCTCGTAGTCCTCGACGTCAGAATGCCCAAGATGGACGGGCTCGCCGCCTGCCGGGACATTCGTTCCCAGTCCGACGTGCCCATCGTCATGCTTACTGTCCTGGCCGGTGAGTCCGACGCCGCCCACGCCCTCGAGATGGGGGCGGACGACTACGTGAGGAAACCTTTCGGGCTGGACGAGTTCATGGCCCGTGTCAAAGCCGTTCTCAGGCGCACCGGCGTCACGGACTCCGGCGGGGAGCGGCTCGTGGCCGGCCCGCTGGTGGTCGACGAACGCGAGCATCGGGTTGCCGTCGACGGTGTGGAGATCCCGCTGTCGAGGACTGAGTTCGCCCTTCTCGCCTACCTGGTCCGGAACGAGAACCGGGTGCTGACCCATGACCAGATCCTCGAACGGGTCTGGGGTCCCGAGTACGTCGGGGCCCACAACGTGCTGCGCATGATGATGACCCGTCTACGTCAGAAACTGCGAACCCTGGACGCCCCGGTCATCGAGACCCTTGCGGGCGTCGGCTACCGACTAAAGCCACCCAATGATGAGCCGGAGGATGCCACGTCCTTCGACTAGGCGGCTGGCGGAAAGCTACTCGCGGCGGAAAGAGGGGGTCGGCAGATGGGAGACAAGGACCGGATCCCAAAACACCTCGCTCGCGAGCGGGCGCAGTCAAGAACGGGCAGGAAGGCTCACGCACGACCGTCCTCGGCCGTGCGCGAAGACGTTGGGGCGTACCAACGAGTCCTGGAGGACCTCGGCGAGGTACTCATCCGGGCAGACGCCGACGGCACCATCGTCGAAGTCAGCCCATCGCCACTTGCATATGGGTACACCGCTGAGGACCTGATCGGGAAGCCCGCGCCGCGATTCTATGGGGGTTCGGAACAACGTGCGGCACTGCTGGCGGCCCTCGCCGAACACGGCGAGGTCACGGACTACGAGGTGCGCCTCAGGGCCAGGGACGGCCGCACCGTGGTCGCTTCCGCAAACGTACGTCTGCTTCGCCGTCCCGACGGCACGGTTGTCGGGGCTGAGGCTCTGCTCCGCGACATCACGGCGCGAAAACGGGCGGAGGAGGAGCTGCGAAAGGCCCACGATGAGCTGGAAGCGCGGGTGGCCGAGCGGACCGCGGAGCTGCTGAGGGCCAACGAACGCCTGGGCCAAGAGATCGAAGAGCGCAGGCGGGCGGAGCAGGCGGCTAGGGAGTCGGAATCGAAGTGGCGCTCGCTGGTGGAAAACGCTCCCGCCCTGATCATGACTCTCGACCGCGACGGCACGATCCAGTTCGCCAACCACGGGGTGACAGGAGCTCCCCTGGAAGAGGCGATCGGGTCCTCGATCTTCAGGTACGCACCACCCCAGTATCACGATGACATGAGGGAGGTCTTCGCGCGGGTCTTCGAGACAGGGGAGATCGGCGGGGACTTCGACGTCCCCTGGCCAGAGGCAGATGGCAGCACGTCGTGGCATTCGGCGCGGGTGGGGCCCCTGAGGCAGAACGGCGAAGTCGTCGCCCTCACCATCATCGCGACGGAGGTGACGGAACGCAACCAGGCGGAGAACGCGCTACGGGAGAGCGAGGAGCGGTTCCATCGGCTGGCGGACGCGAGTTTCGAGGGCGTCGCCGTCCATGACAAAGGCAGGATCCTCGAGGCTAGTGAGCAGTATGCTTCGATGTTTGGCTATGCACTTTCCGACGTGATAGGGCGGCACGCGCTGGAGTTCACCGCGCCAGAGTGGCGGGCTCTTCTGGCGCAGCAGCTCGAGTCGGGGTTCGAAGGGCCGTTCGAGGCGGTAGGTCTAAGAAGGGACGGCACTACGTTCTGGGGTGAGGTGCGGGCGAAGGCCATCCCGTACCGAGGACGCACGGTCAGCGTGACAGCCATACGCGACATTGCGGAGCGCAAGGAGGCGGAGGAGGCGCTTCGGGAGAGCGAGCGGCGCTTCCGGGATGTCCTGAGTGTCTCCCGTGACCTGACCTACAGGCTGAATCTGCAGATCGGGAGCTTTGACTACGTCAGCCCGTCCGTGCTCCGGCTGACAGGTTTCACGGTCAAGGAGTTCGTAGCTCTTGGCTGGAAAGGCGTTGCGAAGAGGTTCACCCCTGATACGCGGCCACACTTGCAGGGGATCGGCGACGGCCAGCCCAATCTTTCGATCGAGGCCGAAGAGACGCCTGAGGTCGAGTACCGATGGAGAGTCAAGAACGGTGAGTACCGCTGGTTTCGCGACAACAGGGCCCCGATCCGGGATGAACAGGGGCGGCCCGTCGCCGTAGTGGGCACGACCAGCGACGTCACGGAGCGCAAGCGAGCGGAGGAGGCCCTGCGCGAGAGTGAGGAGCGCCTGCGTGAGGTCTTGGACGCGTCCCGCGATGTCATCTTTAGGCGCAGCCTACGGACCGACGAATTCGAGTACGTGAGCCCGGCCGCGTTTGAAGTCACCGGGTTCACTGCCGAGCAGCACGTTGCCATGGGCCGCAAGGGCGCTGACAAGAGGATTCACCCGGACGACCTCCCCGTACTGGACGCCCACACAGAGCGTCTGCTCAGTTCCGCCGGAGAAGAGGACACCATTCCTCCGGTCGACTACCGTTGGAGACACAAGGACGGGGAGTACCGCTGGATGAGCAGCAACCGTGTGCTGGTTCGCGACAGCGATGGTGAGCCAGTGGCCATCGTAGGCACCGTTCGCGACATCACGCAGCGCAAGCGGGTCGAGCAGGCCCTCCGCGATGGTGAGGAGCGGTTGCGCACAGTCGTCACCAATGCTCCTGTGATCCTGTTCGCCACTGACAGCGACGGAGCGTTCACACTCTGTGACGGCAAAGGCCTCCAAGGCCTGGGAATGGCGCCAGGCGAGCATGTCGGCCAGTCGGTGTTCGATGTCTATCGTGACGTTCCGGTGATTGTTGACCACGCACGGCGAGCGCTGGCTGGCGAATCCTCGACGGCGCTGGTAGATCTCGGAGAGCTGACGTTTGAGGTTCACTGTACGCCTGTCCGTGACCACCAGGGGCGAATCACAGGCGGCATCGGCGTTGCCATCGATATCACAGAGCGCAAGCGGGCTGAGGAAGCGCTTCGGCAGAGCGAGGAGCGGTTTCGACTGCTGTACGAGGAAGCTCCTATCGGCTACCAGTCGCTGGATGAGGAGGGGCGCGTACTGACGGTAAACAAGACTTGGCTGGCGCTTCTCGGGTACGCCAGCGACGAAGTCATCGGCCGGCCGTTCGGCGAGTTCCTCGTTCCGAGCCAGCAAGGACTCTACCAAGAGCGATTCTCGCGATTCAGGGCTGCTGGCGAGGTTCACGATGTTGAGTTCGAGATGGTGCGCAAGGATGGGTCGCGCTTCCTGGGGCTCTTCGACGGAGTCATAGGCCGCGATGATCGAGGCGCGTTCAGGCAGACGCATTGCACCATGCACGACGTCACGGAACGGCGACGGGCCGAACAGGCGCTACGTGAGAGCGAGGAGCGCCTGCGCACCGTCGTGGCAAACGCGCCGCTATTCTTGTTCGCCACCGACCGGGATGGTGTGGTCATGCTGTCGGAAGGCAAGGGTTTGGAGAGCATTGGCCGTGGTCAAGGCGATGCCGTTGGACAGTCGGCGTTCGACAGGTACGGCGACATACCGGAAGTGGTGGGCAACATGCGCCGCGCCCTCGCTGGTGAATCGTTCACAGCAGTGGTGGAGCTGCGGGGCGCGACGCTGGAGATCCACCACGTGCCGATCCGCGACAACCAGGGACAGGTCACCGGCATGATCGGCGTCGCCACGGACATCACCGAGCGCAAGCGGGCGGAGCAGGCGCTGCGCGATAGCGAGGAGCGGCTGCGCCAGGTTCTGGAGGTGTCTCTGGAGCCGATCTACAGGCTCGATCTCCGGACTGGCACCTACGACTACGTTAGCCCGTCCATCTGCCGTGTGCTGGGTTTCACCCCTAAGGAGCTGGTTGCAATGGGGTTCCAGGGAGTCGCGCGCAGGGTACATCCCAAGGACCGACAACGCGTGCGGCTCTCCCTTGGCTCTCTCCGCGACCACACAGCTCAACGTGGCGGCGAGCCGAGGGAGTATCGCTGCAGACACAAGAATGGCGAGTACCGCTGGCTGAGCGATAGCCGCGCCTTGATTCGTGACCGAGATGGGCGACCCGTGGCCATAGTCGGGACCGTCAGTGACATCACGGAGCGCAAGCGGGCGGAGGAGGCACTACGCAGTAGAGAGAAAGAAGTCCGCGTGATTGCCGAGAACGTCCCAGCCTTGTTCTCGTACGTGGACGCCCAAGCTCGCTACCGCTTCGTGAACAAGCGGTACGGAGAGTGGTTTGGGTTGGCCCCAACGGAGATCATTGGGAAGCACTACGGGGACATCGTTGGCCGGGAGGCATATGCGCTGATAAAGCATCGCGTCCACAGGGTGTTGTCGGGCGAGCGAGTGTCGTACGAAGAGGCGCTGCCCTACAAGTACGGCGGCAAGCGCTGGGTGACTGCGGACTACGTTCCAGACAGCGACGACAGGGGAACGGTACGGGGCTTCTTTGCCCTCGTCGTCGACATCACTGAGCGCAAGCGGGCGGAAGAGGCCCTGCGGGAGAGCGAGGAGCGCCTCCGGCTGCTGGCGGAGAACGCCCGCGACATCATCTATCGTTACCGGCTCAGTCCCACGCGCGGATTCGAGTACGTCAGCCCGGCGGCGACAACGATCAGCGGCTACACGCCGGAGGAGCACTACGCCAACCCCAACCTCACCTTCAGTATGATCCACCCCCGTGATCGGGAGGCCCTCCGGCAGGTGATCGATGAGGGCGCGACCGCGCCAATCGTCCTGCGCTGGATACGCAAGGACGGCGCCAGCGTATGGACGGAGCAGAGACTGGTCCCCATCTACGATGACGCCGGCAACCGTGTCGCACTCGAGGGGATCGCCCGCGACGTGACAGAGCGCCATCTGGCCGAGGAGGCGCTGCGCGAGAGCGAGGAGCGCTACCGAAGGCTGGTGCAGGACTCGGTGGACGGCATAGTGGTCGTTGAGGGTGAGGAGATTGCGTTCGTTAATCCAACCCTCGTCAGGATGATGGGGTGCCGGAGAGACAAGGAGATGGTGGGCCATCCCTTTACCGACTTCGTGTCACGGGAACACCGACGGTTGATGGCGGAACGGGGCCGTGCCAGGGAACGGGGCGAGGATGTGCCCGACCGCTATGAGTTCAAGGCGATGCGCAAGGATGGCAGCGAGTTCGACGCCGAGCTCTCCGTCGGCATGATAACCTACCATGGCAGGCCAGCGCGGCAAGGGATCATCAGGGAGGTCACGGAGCGCAAGCGGGCGGAGGAAGAGCTGGAGCAGCACCGGCACCACCTCGCGGCGCTGGTTGAGGAGCGAACCGCCGAAGTCACCGCCCTGAACACGGAGCTGGAAGCCTTCGTCCACTCCGTGTCGCACGATCTGCGCGCCCCCCTGCGCAGCATCGATGGCTTCAGCCGCGCCCTTTTGGAGGACCTGGGCGAGCGGCTGGATGAGGCGGCCCTCGACTCCGTCCGCCGCGTCCGCGGGGCAACCCAGCGCATGAAGCAGCTCATGGAGGACCTGCTGGCTCTGTCCCACGTGACAAAGACCGAGATCCGGGACGAGGCGGTCGATCTCAGCGACCTGGCGAAGACCATCGCCGGTGAACTCTTGGACGACGAGCCGGAACGGAAGGTGACCTTCGAGATCGCGGACGGTCTGACCGCGAGGGGTGACCCGTCTCTGCTGCAGATGGCCCTGGAGAACCTGCTGGACAACGCCTGGAAGTTCACGAGTCGTCACGAGACGGGGCACATTGAGTTCGGCTCCGCCAAAATTGGCCGCGAGCTGGCGTACTTCGTGCGTGACGATGGTGTCGGCTTCGACATGGCCGGGCGGGAAAGGCTGTTCGTCCCCTTCCAGCGGCTGCATGCGGAGAGTGACTTCCCCGGCAGTGGCATCGGCCTGCCTACCGTGCAACGCGTGGTGCATCGCCACGGCGGTCGGGTGTGGGCCGAAGGTTCGCCGGAAGGCGGCGCCACGTTCTACTTCACGCTCGCGGGCCGGAAGGGCCGGCGCCGCCAGCAGCCCCGTCCCAAGGGCCGCCCTCGGCGGTCTCCTGGCCAGACATGAGTAGGGAAAGAAAGTGGGCTTCGATGGGAGAACCTGTGCGTTTGCTGATTGTCGAGGATTCAGAGGATGACACAATGCTGGTCGTGCGCGAGTTGCGGCGCGGGGGTTATGCCCCGGAACATGAACGCGTCGAGACGTCAGCGGCGATGCGCGCGGCCCTGGCCGGCTCGCGATGGGATGTGGTCATCTCCGACTTCTACCTGCCGACCTTCGACGCACCCAGCGCCTTGGAGGTGTTGAAGGAGAGTGGGCTTGACCTGCCCTTCATCGTTGTCACGGGCAGCATTGGCGAGGACATCGCCGTCGCCGCTATGAAGGCTGGGGCCAGCGACTATCTCCTCAAGGACAACCTGGCCCGCCTGGTGCCCGCGGTTCGGCGAGAGCTCCGAGAGGCGGAGAGCCGTAGACAGGGGAGGGCACTCGTCGACCGGCTTGCCCAGGCGGAGAAGCTGGAGAGCCTGGGCCGGCTGGCAGGCGGCGTGGCCCACGATCTCAGTAGCATCCTAACCTCCATCCTGGGGTACGCGGACCTGGGGTTGGGCCAGCTCCCGGATGGCCACGCCGCGCGTGACGACATCCAAGGGATCCGGCAGCATGTCCAGCGCGCGGCGACCCTCACCCGGCAGCTCCTGGCGGTCGCCAGCCGGCAGGTGATAGAGCCACGGGTCCTCAACCTGAATGACGCGATACTCGACTCTCTCCCGACGCTCCGTCCCATCCTCGGCGGCGACGTTGAGCTGGCCACGGCCCTGGCCCCTGACCTGTGGCCGGTGACGGCGGATCCCCGTCAGATCGAGCAGGTCCTCGTTTGCCTGGTGACCAACGCCCAAGAGGCTATACCTGGCGGGGGCGAGATCACCATCGAGACGCGCAACGCCCGCCTGAGTGAGGGTGGGCGGGACAGGCAGCCGCCCGACGTCGCTGACGAGTGTGCGGTCCTGGCGGTCAGTGACACCGGTGTGGGGATGACCGACGAGGTCAAGGCTCGTGCCTTTGAGCCGTTCTTCTCTACCAAGCCACCGGGCGAGGGCAACGGTCTGGGCCTGGCGACCTGCTACGGAATCGTCGCTCAGAACGGCGGACACATCGACGTGAGCAGCGCGCCCGATCTTGGCACGACCTTCAACGTCTACCTGCCCCGCGCCAGGCAGGCTGTCGAGGCGCCACTTGAGGCTGAGGGGCCGGGCCCTGGAGCGGCGGGTACGGAGACGCTGCTCCTGGTTGAGGACGAGGAGTCGGCCCGGGTGGTCATGGCTCAGGCACTTCGCCGCTTCGGCTACACAGTTGTAGAGGCTGCGGATGGCCCGGCGGCGCTCCGCATCGTCTCAGAACCCAGCGATCCCACGATCGATCTGTTGGTGACCGACATCGTGATGCCTCACATGAGCGGCAAAGAGCTGGCAGACAGGATGGCACTCACACACCCAAGCACCAGAGTTCTCTTCATCTCCGGTTACCCGGATGAGACCATCGCGCGCCATGGTGTGCTTGGGGCCGGCATCACCCTGTTGCAGAAGCCCTTCTCCTCGGCAGAGCTGGCGACCGCAATCCGGCGGGTACTGGATCGCTAGGGAGGTGGCCCGATCCCAGCCTTGTGCGGCCAATCAGAGATCCGCAGCCAGATGTCATTTGGATTGTCAGCGAAGGATCAGTGATCGGGGACCCGCTTCCGGGATGCTTCACACCGCACGGCATGATAAAGACCAAGCAGTGAACTTGCCGGCGAATCCCTGACCCAGGACTCCAGCAGAGTGCCGATAGAGCGAGGTGGGCCGCTCCTGGTTCCATAGGCCAACCACGAGCGGAAGCTACGGGGCGCACGCCTTGGGCCTGTCGAAGAGCGTCCCACATGCTCGGGCGAGAGAAGAGCCCGGCCCGCGTCGCAGAGACAGCAGGGCGCTCAGGCGGCCCTGTCTTCCGGGCTCCCTGCGTGTCCGCTCTGGCCTGCGTCCGGGTCCCCCAGAGGGCGGCGGGCGTGGCGGATGAGATCCTGCGCATCTCTTGCGTCATCCGGGTAGGTGGAGACGCCCAGGCGAAGACACTTGCCCGCGGAGCCGCCCGGCCTGCCGGTCAGCGCTCTGTCGAGCGCAGCGCACAAGCGCTGGCCCAAGTCCAACGCGGACTCCTTGTCGACGCCGGAGGTGGCGACGGCCAGTTCGTTGGCGCCCAGGACGGCTACTGCGTCCGAATCGCGGGTGCCGCGCACTAGGGCATCGCTCAGTTGCTGCAGAGCTTTCTCCGGGCCGCCCTTCCTGTTGGCGACGGCCGCCAACTCGAAGCGGAAGAGCAGTAACGAAACAGGGATATCAAGGCGCTGAGCTCTGTCGCACTCCAGGCTCAACCGGTCATAGAAGTAACCCCTGGCATAGAGCCCCGTGGCGGAGTCGTAGACCCCGCTGAGCGCCGCTATGGCGTCGTTTCGCCGACGGACCCACTGACGCAATAGCAGCGTCATCGCGCCGACCCCGAAGGTTCCGCCCCCAAGGATGAGTGTGAGCGCCACCTGGCTGCTGTAGTCCTCTTCCGAGAGGCCGCCCGGGAACCAGGGGATCGCCAAGTACAAGAAGAAGGCCAGCATGGTCCAGAAGACGGCACCTATCAAGCGGGACCACCTGAGAAGCCGGATATACTGACGGTATAGCCGTGAGCCGGCACGCCTCTCCTCCACCCGGAGCCGCAGTGTCACGTTGTCGTCCATAGTCTCATCCTCGACTTGCCGGGTGGTGCACTGGTTCGAGCCTCATCTCGCCCCAGGCCCCGTCGGCGAAGCCATCGTGTGGCCGCTACCCGCTCACCGCTAGGCGGCAGCGTCCTCTTGCCCATCGTTTGTGCGCAGAGCAGGGAGCATTCCCTGCCTGCGGAGGTGCATCAGGGCCTCCACGACCCTGGGACTGAACTGCTCGCTGGAACACGCCGAGATCTCCCGCGCGGCGGCTGCCACGGACCGGGCAGGTCTGTAGGGCCGATCGCTGGTAATGGCATCGAAACTGTCGGCCACGGCGACGATGGCCGCGGCCTCAGGAATTGCGTCGCCCGCGAGGCCGTCGGGGTAGCCTGTGCCGTCCCAACGCTCGTGGTGTGAGCGGGCGATGGTGGCCGCCAGGTCGAAGTCCGGCCGGCCGATCAGGAACTCGTAGCCCCAAGTGGTGTGGTGCTTCATCAGTTCCCATTCCTCCCTGGTGAGGCGGCCGGTGCTGGCGAGCACCACGTCAGGTACGCGGATCTTGCCGATGTCATGGAGCACGGCCGCCACACCCAGTTCGCTCGCGTCCTCCTCGCTTTGGCCGAGATCACATGCTAGCGCCTCGGCAAGGCAACGGACGTTGCGGAGGTGGGACCCGGTGGTGCGATCATGGGCTTCGGCGGCGGCGGCGAGCAGCATGACCGTTTCTACTCGGGCCTCCGCAAGACCTGTCGAGGCCGACTGCAGGTCGTCCACCAGCGTCGCCATGCGGACCATGGCGGTGACCTGCGCGGCGACCACCATCGTGAAGTCACCATCAAGCGGCGTGAAGGCCGCGCCTCGCTTGCTGGCAACCGAGAGGCTGCCGATCAGTTCACCCCTCCAGATCATCGGCGCTACCAAAGCCGAGCGTAGGCCGGCGGAGCCCAGCAGTTCCCTCTCGCCCGCGGTAAGTCGCTGGTCGGTCCGCACGTCATCTATGATGATCGGTCGCTGTAAGCGTTCGAGGGTTTGGCGAAGAGGGTGGTCTGCGGCCCTCCGGTGTTCACGATTCCACATCTCGATTGCCTCTTCAGAGGCCCCGGAATACGCGGCCTGGGTCGTTGGCGGCTCCGACGGATGCCCGTACACCCGGAAGTTGACTCCGTCGTAGCCAGCACCGACCGACAGACGATGAGCGACCAGCCGAAGCTTCTCTCCGAGGTCGCTCGGCGACGTCAGGAGGGGCGCGATCTCCCCCACCAGTTTCGCCGCCCTCTGACTGCCGAGGCGGTGCGCCACACGCCCTCTGGCCGACGCCACAGGCCGCTGGCGTTTCGCGGCGTACATCTCGTCGTCGGCTAGCTTCACCAGTTCCTCGATCTCATCGGCCTCTGTCGGGTAGACCACGAGCCCGAGGCTGGCGGCGATTCCCACCTGGGCGCCGGTCTCCGGATCGGTCAGGCCGGTATCTGCCAGGGCGCTGAGCACGGCGTCACGATAGCATTCCGCCGCGGTGCGGTCGGCTCCGGGCAAGAGCGCCAAGAACTCATCCCCACCGTATCGGCCGACGAGCGCCCCATCCCTCGACAGCGTGCCCGCCACTGCCAGCAGCACGGCGTCGCCGACCTGGTGGCCGTAGGCGTCGTTTGTCGCCTTCAAGCCGTCCACGTCAGCCATTGCCACGGCGTGCAAGGCACCGTCGGAGCGGCCCGAAATCAGACGGCGCAGCTCCCCCACGATCGCTCCATGGTTGAGCACGCCGGTCAGCGGATCACGCCGCACCTGCTCGCGCAACGTCTCCTCCAGCAGCTTGCGCTCGGTGATGTCGCGCACGAAGGCGTTGAGGGTAACGGTGGCCCCGGATCGAACCGGCCAGATGGCCAGCTCAACAGGGAACTGGTGCCCGTCGCGGTGCAGCGCCGTCATCTCGATCCGCTGGTTCAGCACAGGTCCCTCGCCGGTCTTGAGGAAGTGCTTCAGGCCCCGTTCGTGTGCCTCTCGGTGGTCCGGTGGGATGATCGTGTCGGCCATTCTCCGGCCCAGGGCCAGCGACCGGGGCCAGCCGAAGGTGGCCTCGGCCTGAACGTTCCAACCCGTGATCAGGCCGTCGGGGTCCATGGAGACGAGAGCATCGTTGGCGGTCTCGACGATGAGGCGAGCCCTTTCCTCGCTCTCGCGGAGCGCCTCCTCCATGCGCCTACGCTCCGTGATATCCCTCGTCACAGCTGTGAATGCGTGCGGCCTGCCGTCCGTGTCGGTGACCACCGAGGCACTGAGTTCGCCGGCGAATCTCGTGCCGTCCTTCCTGAGCAGGGTGTACTCGATGTTTCTGGCCGTGCCCGATTCCAGGGTCTTCCTGGCGTTTTCGATGGCGCGCTGGCGGTCCTCGGGCGCGATGAAGTCCAGGGCGTTCCTGGCGCTGGAAAGCAGATCCTCGACGCTCTCGAATCCCTGCAGCCGCGCCGCCTGCTCATTGCACATGATGACGCTGGTGTCGAGATCCGTCAGCGTGATTGCGTCAGGGGAAGCTTCGACAAGGCTCCGGTAGCGCTCCTCGCTCTCCCTCAGCGCGTCTGCTGCGCGCCGGCGCTCCGTGAACTCGCCCAGCCGTTCGGCGATGGCTTCGATCAGGCTGCGCTCTTCCTTCAGGAACGGTCCCTCATCAGCGTCGGGCCTTCGTTCCCGGTAGTAGACTTCCACACTGCCAACGCGATTGCCGCCCACGCTGATCGGGGCGGCCAGCCCCCACGTGGTTCGATCGAAGCTCACACTCCGGAACTCCTGGCCTTCGACCGTGATCCGTGCACACGCCACGTCTGGGTACTGCCAGCTCGGAGGAATTAGCTGGACTGCGCCTCCCAGGGCCGCCTCCAGCGTCGCACGTGGCTCCTGAAGGAGGTTGGAGAGGCGATAGAGGCAGTTCAGCTCCTTCACGCGCTCGCCCAGATCATGGGTCTTGTGTCGCAGCGCCGCCTCGGCCCGCTTGCGCTCGGCGACCATGTCGTTGAAGTCGCGGGCCAGGGAGGCCAGCTCCTCAGGGCCAGACACTTCGGCGCTGGCGTCCAGATTCCCCGAAGCGATGGTCCTGACCCTTGCGCGCAGCAAAGAGAGTGGGCGCACGACCGAAAGCGCGAGCATTGCCACCGCGGCGGCCGCTGCAAGGAAGGCAGCAGTTGCCGATCCCACCAACAGCCAGAGTGTGATGTCTGCCGAGCGGTCCGCCGCGGCCCGCTCGGCGGCCAGCATCTCCTGCTGCCGGCCGGCCTGCCGGTCCAGACCTGCTAGCTGCGCCTCGGCCTCTGCCCATAGCTGTGGGTAGTACTGCTGGGCCACCGCGATCCTCGTGGCGATGTCGGCTGTCGCGGCGGAGTCAACGATTGCGTCTACTGCCTGACTCGTTTGATCCAACTGCTCAAGGAACCCGTCGATGGCGGCGACTCCGTCCGCGTCGCCTAGGGCGATCAGACCCGTCCGAGCTCGATCGAGCTCGTCGATCCGCTGTTCGTCCTCTTGTCGCGCCGCCTGGACGTAGGGAGTCGCGTCTTCTGCAAACACGGCGGCGGTGACCATGGTGGCGCCGCGGAAGGCCTGAGCACGGGCGTTCTCCATTGAGGCAACCACCTCTGACCTCCGCTCCAGCAGGTCATGCTGGTGCCGGTCGTCATTGGCCCGCCAGACGGCTGCCAACCCCACGGTCGCCAGCAGGAGCGTGAGCAGTGCCCCAGCCAGGAGGGCTCTGCCCCGGACGGATCTCCAGATCAGCATTGCCGGGCCTGCTCCTCCCCGTTGGCGATACGGGCGGACGGCACGCCTGCATTCCCACGACGTGCTGGCGCCGTGGGCTCGCGCACTTCCCACATGTCAGATCGGCTTCAGGGGGTGGCGTCCGCACCCGCCCTTTGGCCGATGGACGTATCAGCCAAGAGGCCGATAGGCCTCAGTTGTCGTGATCTGCCGTGAGCGCCCTCCTTCGAGGACTCAGAGTCTTGTGGCGCTAGCCGGCCTTCAATTCGTCAGCCTGTCGCTCAACCAGAGGCCAGGGCTGGCGCAAGCCGAGGAGCGCCAGGGTGGCCGTGAGCCGGTCCGGCGTGCCAAGTCGACGGTAGGCGTGTCGCAGGTGAGTCTTCACCGTCCCGACGCTGAGGTGGAGCCTGGCCCCGATCTCCTTGTTGCTCATGCCCCGCGCCACGAGCTCAAGCACCTCCCCCTCACGAGGACTGACAGAGTGCAACACGCGGGGGTCTACTCGAGCGCCTGCGTCCAGACGTCCAGCGCGTTCTTGTGGGGCTCGCTGCTCAGGTAGTCGAGAGGCTACCAGCGGGTCCATCACAAACCAGCGATGGGCGACGGCCAACAGCGCGCTCGGGAGAGCGTCTCCCGCCAGGCTCCCGAGAACGTACCCGCTAGCACCGGCCCGAACCGCTGCCATCAAGGAATCCGCGCTGGCATCGCGGGCCAGCACAACCACGTGCGCGCCTGCGAAGGCCTGGACGACACGCCGGAGCGATTCCGCTCCGTCTGATTCCAGAAGGTCTATCCCCACCAGCACGATGTCTGGTGGAGGACAGCGGAACGTATCCAGGCTCATCAGGTCGGCGGATGGCCCCGCCACCACCTCCAGATCTCGGCAGGCGGAGAGAGCCGCCTGAATGCCGTCCCGCAATAGGGGGGACGGCTCCAACAAGAGGATCCGTCGGCGGCGGACTGCGGCTGCTGAGTCGGCTTGGCCAATCGAGAGGTGTTCACCACTCCCGGTGGGCGCGGGGCCACTTGCGGTGAGATTCTGTGTCATTGGGTCTCCTCCCTGCTGCAGACGGTGCGTCTTGGCCGATGGACCACTGCTGGCATCACATCTGCGGGCTACAGGTGCCCCGCTTCCCCCGGGGCGGTGTCCGAACACCATCACGCTAGGCCGCATCCACGGCCTTCGTCTCGGCCACCATCTTGCGAAGACGGCTCAAGGCGCGACGGTGGATCTCGCAGGCGCGGGCGGACGACACTCCCAGACATCGCGAGATGCTCACCATCGTGTCACCGTGGAAGTACCGGCGAACCACGACTTCCCGCTCGCGGTGTGGGAGCGAGGCCACCATTCTGCGGATGAACTCGGCCTGAATCCGATCGATAGCAGCCTCTTCGGCCGGCCCCTCGCTGCCCCCCTTCTCCTCAGCTTCCCTTCCCGCTTCCCACAGATGTAGGGTGCGAATGGCCCGCGACTCCATCAACGCTCTGGCCTCCCTCCGGCCCGTTCCCAGCCGGGCCGCCACTTCAGCCGGTTCCGGCTCACGCCCTAGTTCGATCGCGAGTTCGCTCCACACGGCGTCGTACCGCCGCAGGTTGTCTCGTATCTGACGGGAGTGAGGCTCCGCCCTTCGAAGCGAGTCGACGATGGCACCACGGATGCGGATGGAGGCGAAGGCCGAGAAGGCCACGCCCCGCTCCGGCTCGAAGGCGTGGGCCGCCTGCACCAGCGCCACATAGCCGTCGCTTTCGGCGTCCTCTCGGCCCACCCGCCCGCTGTCTTGTACCAGACATCGGGCGAAGTACCTCACCAAAGGAATGCAGCTCGTGATCAATTTCTCCTGTGGCGTCAACTCTCTTCTTGCCCTCCGTCGGCATCGTTGCCGACTGCGGCAGCCGGACGAGCGCTGCTGGCTGCCATCGTTCCTTCCCAAGGCGACACCATTGTGCGCCTGACGGATCACGAAAGCGTTTCACGGTCAGAGGCTTGTGTGTCAAAGGCGTAACAGCGCTCACTGCCGCCACGGCGCAGCTTCCACATCCGAAGGACGGGTAGGCTCAGGACACCCTCACGGCGGCGAGGATTCGCCGATTGTTCAATGGAATGTGGCGTCCGCCGGCCGTCAGGCGGCGGTCACCGCGGCGGATGTCGGATTGGACTCCGGCCTCATGACCCGAACAGCGGCCGGGTCTCGGTGCCCGTCTTCGTCTCTCCACTCGCCGACGGGGCTGGTACTGGGAGGGCAGACAGCGTGGAGATGACAAGAGTTCTCGGAATCCTACAACGTTGGTGGTGGGTGCTTCTGTTGGGGATCGTTGTGGGCGGTGGCGCCGGCTTCGTCATCAGCAAGGCCATGACGCCCATCTACCAGGCATCGGCAAGTCTGCTCGTCAACCAGACTCAGACGCCGGGCGTCCTCGCCTACAACGACGTCCTGACGAGCGAGCGCCTCACTAAGACCTACCGCGAGCTCGTAACGCAACGGCCGGTCCTAGAGGAGGTCGTGGAGCGCGTAGGAGAGCCCCTGGACGCGGAGACCCTGCGCGACATGATTAGCGTGAGTGTGGTCCGCGACACGCAGCTTCTACTCTTGTCCGTGGAGAGCGATGACCCCATCGAGGCCACGATACTGGCGAACGCCACAGCGGAGGCCTTCATAAGTCAGAACGATGATGCGGACGTCAGTCGGGTAGGCACGGTCAGCGTGGTGGAGCCGGCGGCGGTGCCGGCCAGTCCTGTGAAGCCTAGGGTCACGGTGAACGTCGTGCTGGGGCTTCTTGCCGGCCTGATTATTGCTGCGGGCCTGGTCTTGCTGATGGAGTACCTGGACGACACGGTGAAGTCGGAGCAGGACGTGGAGCGGGTGTCTGGTCTGGCCACTCTGGGTGTGGTCATGCGTTTCGGCCGCCGGGCACCGCGCCAGCCCGTGAGCGGATGTGGGTCACAGAATCCGGTCGCCGAGGCCTACCGAAGCATCCGGACAAGCGTGCAGTTTGCGACTATGGAGCGGTCGGGGCAGGTCCTGCTCGTGACCAGCGCCAACCCCCTTGAGGGCAAATCCACGACGGCCGCCAACCTGGCTGTGACAATGGCCCAGGCCGGCAAACGGGTCGTGCTGGTGGACGCCGACCTTCGCCGGCCCACTCTCCACCAGGTCTTCAACGTCGAGAACCGAGCAGGCCTCACCAGCGCTCTTCTCACCGGAAACGGGGCCGACCCCTACGTCCAGCCCACGGCGTACGAGAACCTGTGCCTGCTGGCGAGCGGCCCCATCCCACCCAATCCTTCAGAGCTGCTGGCTTCTACACGCATGCGCGAGCTAGTCGAGGCGTTGCGAGGGCAGGCGGACATCGTGATCGTGGATAGCCCGCCGGCGCTCATGATAACCGACGCGACGCTCCTGGCGGCCCTGGTCGATGGAACCATCGTCGTGACGGAGGCGGGTCGAACCCGCTCAGCCGCCCTGCGCCACACCGTGGACGGACTGAGCAGGGCCACTGACGGCCTGCTGGGTGTCGTTCTCAACAAGATCGGTTCCCGCCGCACTCGGTCCTACCTCAACTACTACCGGTACTACTCGCCGGGCGCGACGGATCGGCGGCGAGAGGAGCGTGCCGAGTCCGTGGTTCCGGCAACGATGTCCGCCAGAGGGGCACCCAATGACTAGAACGGCAACCCGGGGTGCCGAATGCCAACGAGGTGAAGACGCCCTGGAACAACGCGTGGTGGAACTGGACGCGTTTACCTGCAGTGTCTTCCATGATCTGAAGCAGCCGCTGCGCGCCATCGAAGCGTTCAGCCAGTTCCTGCTGGAGGATTACGGCGGCCAGTTCGACGAGCAGGGACGAGAGTACCTGGCAAAGTTGCGCAACGCGAGCGTGCGCATGAAACGCTTGCTCCAAGATCTCTCAGTGTTCTCACACGTATCACGCCAAGTGGGTCCCCCAGCGCGGGTGAATGTCGGTCAGTTGGCCACAGAGGTAATCGACGGGCTGCAGCCCGCGATTGAAGCGAAGGGCGCACTGGTGGAGATAGAGAACGGCCTGCCGGACGTCCGGGGCGAAGCGTGCCGGATCGACCAGGTCTTCACGAACCTGATAGCCAATGCTCTCAAGTTCACCGGGGACAAGCCACCGGTTGTCAGGGTCGGCCTAAGGAGATCTGAGGGCCTGGCGGCCACCTTCTACGTTGAGGACAACGGGATTGGCATCGACCGAAGGCATCACGAGCGGATCTTCGGCATGTTCCAGAGACTGCACCGGCAGGATGAGTACGACGGGACCGGCGCAGGCCTTGCCATCGTGAAGCGGGTAGTGGAGGCGCTTGGGGGGCGCGTGTGGGTGGAGTCGGAAGTCGGCTCCGGGGCAACGTTCCTGTTCACGCTGCCGCTGTGGGTGGAGGCGCCTTCTTCTGACAAACTCAGCACAACGTGACCGAGAGGAGTGCACTGTGGACAGGCGTAAGCCCCTGCAGATCCTCCTGGTGGAGGACAACCCAGATGATGTGGAGATCACCCGTAGGGCGCTCATTGGGGGCTGCCGGGCTACGGCGCTCCAGGCTGTGGGCACTGCCCGGGAGGCCCTTGACTACCTGTTCCCCGGGGCCGCCGTCATCGCCGAAAGCCAGGAGTCGCGGCCTGACTTGATTCTGTTGGATCTGAATCTGCCGGAAGTCGATGGGCTCCAGGTACTGGCGACAGTTCGCGCCAGCCGGGACCTCCGGACGACACCTGTCGTCATCCTCACCGCCTCAGACCGAGACGAGGATGTGGTCAAGAGCTATGAACTGGGCGCGAACAGTTACATTCAGAAGCCGGTGGAATTCGAGGAATTCCGCCACGCCGTTGAGGTTCTTGGCGAGTACTGGGGGGATGTGGCGACGCTTCCGCGACGAGCTGCCTAGGAATCCACCGACCAGATGGGCAGCACATCGAAGTAGGGTAGGAGGGATTCAACCATGGATGCTACTCTCGATCTGAGGCGCCTGGCACGTGTGTATAGGGCCCTGGGCGACCGAACCCGCCTGCAGTTGGTCATGCTCCTGGCCGAAACGAAACCTAGGCACGAGGCGAACGTTAGCGAGCTCGCCAACGATCTGGGCATCAGGCAGTCGTTGGCTTCTGTGCATCTGGCGACTCTCCGGGCCGCCGGCTTACTGACGCGCGAGCGCCGGGGGAGACGCATGTACTACCGCTTGGATCGCGCTGCTCTCGAGTCCCACTCCCGCCAAGTACTTGCCACGCTTGGGGAGGAGTTCCTGACCTACAGCCTCGGCGTGCTGCCGGGCGCGAGACACGCCTTGGAGAGCCCTTCCCGTGAAGGGAGGCTGGCCGAGACAGGGAACGGTCGGCGCCGGCGCGCGGTGGGTAGGGAGCGGTCATCCCCACGACACCGGTATCGCCCCGTTGACGTGGCAGCCTCCGCAGCGGCCTGAGACGGAGCCGGCCCACGAACCTGCGAGGGAGGAACAGTGTCGCGCCGGGCTGTTGCCGGCGCCTGTCCGTGCGCCCGGGACGCCCTGCGACTCTCACGCCCATCGTCGTTCCTCAGCCAACTGAGAGACAGCGACGGCCAAGGGTACCGGGGCGTCGCCTCCACTCATGCGCTCGCAACGCCCATCGATGGCGGCCAGGCGTCTCACTGGGCTGCCCCGCCGCCAGTCTTGACATAACAGCTCACGCGGCAGGCAAAGCCTGCCTCTGCCCCGTCACGGGTGGCTCGCCGGGGGCGTAGCGCTCTCCCCGGTCGCGATGGGCTTGAGTGCCTGCGCCGCCCGTGACGTGGCTTGGCGTGCAGTGAGGTGGATGGGGTTCGCCTCCGCAGGGATCTCGCGCTGCCCTCGCTGGGCAGGCGAATGCGGAGAGATCCGGCGATCCTTCTGCTGGGGCGTTGAGGCCAATGGCGGAGCGCCGCCCGCAGGATTTCAGCCCGGCTCCCCGGCGTCGAGCAGCTCAATGAGGACTCCGTGGGCGCTCTTGGGATGGATGAACCGGTCCCCTATGACCCTCAGCCCCTTCTCCTTGCATGACACCAGCACTTCGTCAAGGGAGTCAACCGCGATGGAAACGTGGTGGATTCCCTCCCCATTGGCGTCGAGAAACCGCTCGATCAGCCCGCCTTCACCCTTTGGTTCCAGCAGCTCGAAGAGGCCCGATCCGACCGTGACCATCCGGGAGAGGAACTCGCCCGTTTCCATCGAGTAGTCTGTCCGCTGCGCGTCGAACACCTCCTCGAAGAACGCGGTGACTTCTTCGACACTTCGCACGGCAAGACCCACGTGGTGAATGCCTTGTCTCATGCCTTCTCCTTCTCAAGACGCCCTTCGCTGCGCCGTCCAGGCAGATCGGCTGGCGGGTCTATCGCCCCCTTCGGTTCGCAGCCACGTGCGGGCCGACGCGCTCCAACGCCATTATGCTCGGTTGCTCCGGTCCCGATCCAGGCATATGCTCTGGGGCGCAGGGTGGATGCGGGGAGCGCCAGGGTTCGGCAAGGGGGCACAGCATGCCGAGAGTCGTACATTTCGAGATACTTGCGGACGATCCGGAGCGAGCCCAGGAGTTCTACGCCGCTGTCTTCGGTTGGCACGTGCAGAAGTGGGAGGGGCCAGTGGACTACTGGCTGGTCACAACCGGTCCGGAGGACAGCCCCGGGATCAACGGTGCCATCATGAGACGTGAGGGAGCCGCGACTGGAGACTCGGTTACAGCGTACATCAACACCATCGACGTGCCGTCCGTCGACGAGTTTGTTGCCAAGGTCACGGCTCGTGGAGGCGCGGTGGATGTGCCCAAGACGGCTGTGCCAGGCGTTGGCTGGGTTGCCTACTGCAGGGACACCGAGGGGAACGTATTCGGCATGATGCAGATGGACGAGTCCGCAACGTAGCCCCAAGAAAGCCCACTCCGTCTCCCAGGCGGACGCTCGCTGGCGCTGGCATCGTGGACCACCGGAGCGGCCCGTCCAGGCCAACGGCGAGCAGGCCGCCGGCGGTTCACGCTGGGATCTGCAATGAAGACCCACCCCCCTTTTGGGTAGCGCTTATCTAGCTTCTCTCTCGCCTCCAAGTGGCGCGGCGGGCGGCAACCGGGTTGGTGCCCACCGAAACACTGGACTGACTCCTCACCGTATTCGGCGTCTCCCAGCCACCTTGCGGCCAGGCTGGCCCGCTGATTCCGCGAGGGCCCATTGCCCACCACGGCTGCCGTCCCAGGGCACTGGATCCTGACTAGGACTCGCGCCAGTGTGGAACGCGCAGTGTTGGACAGGGTGAGCGACCGCAAGGATCTGCCCTGCCTACCGCCGAGTTGGAGGCGCAGTGCGGGGTGGCCTGCGCCTGCCCCCCGAATGGTACGGCGAGCAGCGCTGCTCTTCGGGGGCCCGGGCGCTCGCCTGGCGTGCTAGCCCTTCGGACTAGTCCAGTCGGCTTTCTCGCTAGTCTCTTTGGCGGGCGCAATCTGTCGGGCCGTACGGTGCGCCCCTGACGGCCGCGACGTAGCCTGTGTTTGGTCTCGTAAGCCTGATTCAAGGACTACTTGCGTGGTTAGGGCAACGGCAGACCGCTCTGGGCTGGAGGACACCGATCGGGGGTCCGGGGTGGTCATCCTCTACCGGAGTCGTCTCTTCCGTGATGTCATAGTCCGCATTCTCCGGGATGCTCGGGGAGTGAGCATAGCCTGCGCCACTCACCGGCGCGGTGAGGCCCTTCAGGTCGCGGGCCGGCGGGCGGTGCAGAGCCTCATTGTGGAGACCAACGGGCCGGTGCAACAGGATAGGGGACTGCTGCGTTTTCTCTCTGGGGTGACAAGTATGAACCCCAATCTCCGAATCGTAGCCCTCAGCCTGAGCGAAGCCGGGGCCTTTGTCTATGCCTGGCGGAGGCTGGACCACATCGAGGCAGATCAGTTGGTGGCCGAGCTCTGCGCCCGATAGGGGAGAAGTCGCGTGCGAGATAGTCTGACTGTCCTGGGGGTCCGGATCGACCGCGTCAGCATGGCGCAGGCCTCTGCGCAGATCGAGCGGTTCGTGAGTCAGGGGGGAGCACACCGGATCGTAACAGTGAACCTTGACTACCTCCGGCACAGCCGCCGCGATCAACGCTTTCTTGACGCGCTGAATTCCGCGGACCTAGCCGTTGCTGACGGCGCGCCGCTTGTCTGGGCCTCGCGCCTTCTCGGCCAGCCCGTGCCGGAGCGGGTAACGGGTGTGGACATGGCGGAGCGCTGTGCCGAACTGGCGGCGGAAAGGGGATACGGTCTCTTCCTCCTCGGCGCGGCGCCTGGCGTGGCGGAGGCGACGGCCCGTGTGTTCGAACAGAGGTACCCCGGCGTTCGTGTCGTCGACACGTACAGTCCATCCTTCGGCGAGCTCTCTCGAGAGGAGGAGGAGGGCATCGTGGAGCGCATCCGCCGGACCAAGCCTGACATCCTGCTGGTTGCCCTTCCGACGCCACACCAGGAATTGTGGAACCACGGTCGCGTCGCCCAGTGGAGGGTGCCCGTTACGATTGGCGTGGGTGCCGCGTTCGATATGTTGAGCGGTCGCGTCCCCCGGGCTCCGCTCTGGATGCAGCGCTCCGGTCTTGAATGGCTGTTTCGTTTGTGGGTGGAGCCACGAAGGCTCTGGAAGAGATACCTTCTCCACGATCTCCCCGTTCTGATCCAGGTGCTGGGATCAGGGCTGACTTCGATTTGGCGCTCCTTGGGATACCGTCCTGGGAGCAGTCCGTAGCACGTTGGGACCTGAGGACTTGAGGAGTAGATAAACGTCGATGAGATCGCTGGACGTGCGAACTGAGAGTCTCCCCGTTGGAATAGCGACGACCGCGGCGGGCGGCCTGGCCGGGCGCCTTCTGTTCCCGGCGGCGTTTGCGATGGCCGACAGTGTGGCGTTGCTGGTCGCCGCCACCGCGTCACACTGGCTGCCTGGTACGACCAGCGAATCGGGGTGGCAGGGTTTCCTACCGGGCGTCCGGTTCATGTATCCGCTTGCCGTCTGGGTGGCCTCGATGTCGTCCCTGGTTGTCTTCGGCTTCTACGATCGCCTGCGGACGGCCTTTCGCAAGCATGAACTGGTGGAACTCTACCGTGTCCTTGCCGTCAGCGTCATCCTTGCCGTTGCGGTCACCCTCATTCTCAATGGCGAAGCAGCTGCCCCTCTCGCCTACGTGGCCACGTGGCTGATTGCGCCGCCGGCTCTGGTTGGAGCTCGGGGCCTAGTGCGATGGTTCCGGAGGCAGGTTGCGCCTGCTTCCACTCTGGCTGTTCCTGTGCTGATCCTGGGCGAGGACGAGGCGGTCCAACGGCTGGCGGCACATCTGGAATCGCTACCCGAACTTGACCTTGCCCCAGTCGACAGAACCGGCGATGACCTGACAGGTTCATTCCCGGCGACCGGTGACATCTCGCGGCTCGCCTGGGAATCTGGTGTTCGGCACCTTGTCGTCGTGTTAGCAGAAAAGAACGCTGGCAACATGCTACGGGTTGCCGCCCGTGCTCGTGAGGTTGGGTTGAGGGTAACCTGCCTGCAGCCGGCGACTGGGCCGTCGCTGCGAGCGTCATCGCCACAGGTCTGGGAGGACGCGGCGGTCGTCGAACTGGTCGGTGCCGGGACCCGACAAGACTACGAGAGGGCCAAACGGGCGCTCGACCTGGTGGCCACAACTGCTCTCAGCATCGCACTGCTGCCCGTGATGGTGGCAGTCGCGATCGCCATCAAACTCGATTCACCAGGGCCGGCCCTGATCCGCCAGACACGCATCGGACGCGACGGACGGCCTTTCCCGATGTACAAGTTCCGGAGCATGAGAACTGTCAGCGAGGAGATACCGACGGAGCTCAGACGCAGGAACGAAGCGACAGGACCTCTGTTCAAGATCCGCCGCGATCCGCGAACGACGAGGGTGGGTCGATTCCTGCGGAGGGCAAGCCTCGATGAACTGCCTCAGCTACTCAATGTCGTGCGTGGCGAAATGAGCCTTGTTGGCCCGCGGCCCCCCCTGCCTCGGGAAATGCCTGGCTACGACGAGGTTCAGCGCAGACGGCTCACGGTCACTCCGGGGATCACCGGGATGTGGCAGGTGAGCGGTCGCAGCAATCTCACCTTTGAGGACATGCTGAGCCTTGACCTGGAGTACATCGAGAAGCGTTCGCTGCCGCTGGACTTCGTCATCCTGTTGAGAACCGTTCCGTGCGTACTTGGCGGCAAGGGAGCCTGCTAGCGCACTCCGGCGGGAGGAAAGACATGAGACCGTACGTCGAAACCCTGTTCAGACACCCCCTCTTGCTGGTGGTGCCGGGCATTCTGATACCCGTCCTTGTGGCCATCGGTGCCTTCCTCACGACGCGCAACTACGAGGTGTCAGCAGCCCTCTGGGCCCATGGGTCCTCTGTTGTCGTCGAGGATCGTGACACGTCGTACCGCGCGCCCGCGGCCACGGAGGCGCAGACCTTCAGGGAGCGGCTGGATACAGAGGCGTTCCGAGACCAGATCATCACGGCTGCCGGCCTGGACAGCCAGGTAGCGGACATGGAGTGGCCGCCCTCCTCGGACCTTGGCCGGCTCCTCTCGAAGACGCCGCTGACCAAGCCCATCGCGACGGTGCTTGGTCTCGCGCCTCCAGCCAGCGCGGAGGATGCTCACAGCCGCGCTCTAGCAGAGATCAATAAGGGGATAACCGTGGAGGCCCAGGGTGACAACCTGGTTCGGATCACATACGGGGGGAATGATCCGGAGATCGGCGTCGCTGTCGTCGAGGCGGCAATCAAGGTCTACCAAGAGGAACAGGTCCAGAGCTCCAGTTCCCAGGCTCAGGCCATTCTCCAGTTTTACCAGGACCAGGTGTCTGACCGGAAGGTGGAGCTGGACGAGGCCACTGCCGCTCTCAGCAGCTTTGAGGCTCTTCACCCGGAAGTGGAGGGCGTGCCGCGACCAGTGTCCGAGGCAGAGCAACTGGCCCAGCTTCAAGCCGACCGCGAAGTCCGCCTGAGCCAGTACGAGGCGGCTCTACAGCGGTTGAATGAGGCGGAACTCCGTGCTGATACGGATATCACCGGCCAGCAATATGATCTCGTCGTGGTGGATGCCCCGACTGCGCCGGATGGACCGACACTGGACGTGAGCCGGGCGCTGACGCTCGTCTTCATGGGCATTGTCTTCGGGGTTGGGGTTGGGGGTGTCTTGCTCCTCGTTCGCACCTGGTCAGACCAGACGTTGCGCCGGGCCGAGGATGTCGAGCTAAGGCTGCGAGTGCCGGTGCTCGCCAGCCTGCCCCACGTGGGGAAAGGCAACTGACGATGCAAGAAGCGAAGAGACCAGCAAGCGTCAAAGAGAGAGCCGTGTGGCATGGAGCCCGCAACGGCCACGGCCGCTTGTCCGCCGTGGTCGGGGCGGTGCGGGCCGCCGGACGAGGATGGAGCAACCGCGAAATGGAGTTGGCGCCGGCGGAGGATGTATTGCGGTCCGCCTCAACCCTGGAGGCGCTTCGTGGCGTCTACGATCGCATTCTGGCCTCCACGCCAACCGAGCGTGGCCTGTTCTCGGTGACCAGCGCTGTCGGTGGTGAGGGCAAGACGGTAGTCTCCGTGGCCCTCGCGCAACTGATGGCAGACGATCTCGAGAAGTCTGTCGTCATCGTAGACGGCAACTTCCGTGCTCCATCTGTCCATGAGATCCTGGGTGTGCCACTTGTGCCGGGCTTGGCTGAGTGCATTCGGGGGGAGTGTGGGCTTGAGGCCATAACCCAGGTGGGGCGTCTTTGGGTGCTGCCGGCTGGCGAGGAGGCGAATCCCTCACGCCTGGCGCGGTCGGCGGCGGCAAGTGCGCTGATGGAGCAAGTGCGTGGAGCCCTGGACATAGTCATCCTGGATCTGCCCTCCCTGTCGTCGGCCAGCGAAGCCCGTGTCATGGCGAGCTGGGCCGATGCGCTTGTCATGGTGGTTCGTGCTGATTCCACGCCGGCACCGGCGGTCCTCAGCGCCATGGAAAGCATCGACCAAGAGAAGCTCTTGGGTGTCGTGCTGAACCACCAGACATCCTCCATTCCGGGCTGGATCGAGAAGCTTCTCTAGAAGGGGCACTGCCTGATGCAGGGGTTGACCCTTGTCGTAGCCCTCATCCTCCTCTTCCTCCTGCTGGGTCTCAACATCCGTGAGGAGACGGGTCCCGTGCGGCTGCTTATGCTCGGGGCCATCGTCGTCATGAGTGGCTGGTACCTTCTGTTCTGACACCTGCTGGCCAATGAAGCAACTCGCGACCATTGTCGACAACATTGTCGCACTAATGCTGCGTCAGGCTCTGACCTGGTCACTGACCGCGGTTCTGATAGTCTTCTTCCTGCCCAGATACCTGGGTGACGAGGGCCTCGGCAAGATCACGTTCGCCATCTCTGTGACCATGATCCTGCAGGTCCTCACGAACATGGGCACCGCCATCTTCACGGTCAAGGAGGTGGCCCTCGACCGCTCCCGGGTGTCGGAGCTCCTGTGGAACGCCTACGGGATCCGTTTGGCGAGCGGTATCGCCCTTGCGTCCATTCTGGTGTTCGTCGTACGGAACCTGGCGCTTGAGTCGGACGCAAAGGCCGTCCTCTACATTGCCAGCGCCACGATGATCATCATGGGTCTGGACAAGGCCCAGATCGCCGTCATCCAGGGGCTCGAGAAGATGCGCTGGATTGGCGCCGCGGAGGTGGCGAACAAGGCCACTGTCATGGCGCTGGGGATCGCCGTTCTGGTGACGGGACACGGCGTGGTCGCCTATGCCCTGGTCTTGCTCGTCGGCGCCACGATGGGCCTGCTGGTGAACGGGTCCTACGTGGCGCGGCGGCACCTGCGCTGGCCCCAGCTCCGCCTTGGCACGATCAGGTGGCTGCTGATCGGCGGTCTACCCTTCTTCGCCACTGGCGCGTTGGGGCAGGTCTACCTGTGGATGGATATCGTCATCCTCCGAATCATGACGCGGGACGCGGTGGTCGGCTGGCTGGGGGCCGCCACCCAGCTCTACGCCACCGTCAACTTCTTTCCCCTGGTCATCATCACGGCAATGCTGCCCGCGCTTACCCGCTTCCATGCTCAGGATAGCGAGGTCATGCGAGTCGCCGTGCGAAAGAGCATCCAGGCAGTGCTGATTGTGGGAATACCACTGGCGCTTGCCCTCATGCTTCTGTCGGGAGATGTCATCCGATTCCTGCGCTATCCAGTTGAGTTCGACCACTCCATTCCACTTCTGGCAGTGTTGTCCATCAACATGCCCGTGACCGGCATGCTGATGCTTGTCGGGACCGTTGTTGCCGCGGCGAATCTCCAGAAGCGCTGGGCCATCGTGATGTTGCTGACTACGGTCGTGGCCCTGGCGCTCGACCCAGCCTTCATCTGGGCCTTCGACCGATGGTACGGCAATGGGGCCATAGGTGCCGTGGTGGTCTCGGTGATCTGCGAGACCTTCATGATAAGCATCGGGTTCCGTCTTCTGCCGGCGGGGCTCGTGGACCGGAGCGTCCTGGGGATGCTGCTCCGCATTTCTGCTGCCTCTGTGGTGATGGCGGGCGCCATGGGCGCCGCGAAGGTCCTGGTGGACCCCGGCCTCATACCGCTGGTGCTCATCGGTGGTCCTGTCTACTGCGTCGCGCTGCTGGCGGCCGGCGGCGTGACGGTTGACGAAGTACGGCTTGTGGCATCCAGTGTCTTTCGGCGGGGCAGCGTTGGCGAGGCGCCCCTCGCTGGCGGCGGAGCCGCCGGATACGCCACAGCGCATGTCGGGGGAGAGGGCGTGTAGGGGGTGGAGACGATGACATCGAAGACACTGCGGCGAAAACGAGGCGTGGCCGAGCATACTGCCACGCCGGATGTCAGCATTGTCATACCGACTCACAACCGTTGCTCGTTGCTTGAGAAGGCTCTGTGCCGTCTCGCGGCCCAGACAGTGGATATGTCCCGGGCAGAGGTCGTCGTGGTCCTTGATGGCTGCACCGATGGCACCCAGGACATGTTACCCGCGCGAGACTGGCCCTTTGGTCTCCGGGTGATCGTGCAGGAGCAGAAAGGCCCGGGCGCGTCCCGGAATGCCGGAGCAAGAGCCGCCCGCTCGCTGGTGCTCGTCTTCATCGATGACGACATCATGGCGGAACCAGACCTTGTGGAGGGTCACCTCCGTGCCCATCAGGACACGGAGACGGCGGTGGCCGTTGGCCGCCTGGCGCCCGATCCCTCGCCCAAGGTGCCCGGCTGGTGGCGCTGGTTGGAGTGGCAGCTCGGCAAGCAGTACGCGGCGATTCAGACGGGCGAGCGTCCGACGGATGGTCGATCCCTCTACAGTGGCAACTTCTCGGTCAAACGCGAGGCATTCATGCGGGTCGGGGGGTTCGATGAAGGCCTGCGCCATTCGGAAGACATCGAGCTGGGCCTGCGGCTGGAACAAGATGGCGCCACTTTTCGTCTGCTGGGGGACGCCTGTGGGGAGCACTGGGGCTACACGACCTATGAGTCATGGCTTGAGATGGCCGCCAGGTACGGTCGCTGGGACGGCGCACTGGCGGTCAATCCTCAGTATCCCTTCGCCTGGGATCGGCTCTTCGACGCCTATCGGCAGCGGAGTCCTCTGCTTCGGCGCTGCGCGAAGGTAGTCTTGGACCACCCGACACGATTCGGAGTGCTCGTGCGTCTGTTACGAGCGATCAGCCTGGTCGCCCATGCTCTGCACGTTCGTGTCCTGGAGCGGATCCTCTATGCCGGCATCTACGATCTCACCTACTGGCAGGGGGTCTGCGATGAGTGGGGTGGGGCAAGGGTTCTGTGGAGGACGTTGCGGAGGCAAGGATGACCCTTCGGGGTGAACTGGCCGGTCCGATGGCTGACGAGAGGCTCGCACTTCCTCGAACGCGCGACCTGTACTGGTTCAGCATGCGCTTGGGTCTGGGATCACTCGGCCGGGGGCCGAGAAGGGCTGCGCTCGCCCGTGTACTGAACCCTCTGGCCTATCCGAGGGGGATGGAATTCGCCCTGACGCTTCGCGGGCTCAGTCTGCCCCAGGCGGGCCGTGTACTTGACATAGCGAGCCCCAAGCTACTCTTCCTCTGGCTGGCCTCTCACACCTCCACGATCATTCACACTACCGACATCACGACGGACTTCGTGGCTCCCGTGGAGCACTTCGTTGGCCGCCTCGGGCTGAGTGGCGATCTGCAGAACCGACTGTACCTGGAGCAGCAGGACGCCCGTGCTCTTACGTATGAGGACGCTTCCTTTGACGCCGTCTACTCCATATCGGTCGTGGAGCACATTCCGGGCCATGGCGACAGCGCTGCTCTGCGGGAGATGGGCCGGGTCCTTCGACCCGGCGGTCGCGCCTGTCTGACGGTGCCGTTCCATCACCGCGACTACGGGGAGACGTGGGTAGCCGGCGACGTCTTCGAGCGCCGACGGAGCCGGAACGGCGAACGGCTCTTCTACGAGCGCCGCTACAACCCTGACGAACTGCGGCGACGGCTCGTGGAGCCTTCGGGCCTGCGCCTGGAGAGCTTCACCTGCTTCGGCGAGCCCTACGTGCCGTTCGACCGCTTATGGAGGAGGCTCCCCTTGCTCGCTCACCTGCCCCTCGGCTGGGCCCAGCCTCTCTTCGAGGCCGCTCTGCTGCGACCTCTGGAGCAGGGGCGGGTTGACAGAGCTATCGGCGTCGCTCTGACGCTTGTCAAGGACTAGGAGGATCGGTTGGCGTTGGAGTCTTCTCCCCCGCTCACAGCCGTAGCGGCTCCGCCCCCGGCCGCTCGCTATGCTGCTGCTGGCAGGAGCGTAGACATCGTTCTCTTGGCGATCGGTGCGCTGCTCGGGGCAGCGCTTGCCTGGCTGCTCCTCATCTATGGGGAAGTGGGTGGCAACCTCTTCGCGCCCGTTCTGGCGCTGGCGCTCATCATCGTCGGGCCGATCGTCTGGCGGCGGCCCGTCTACGGGCTCTACATCCTGATGGGCGCTGCCGTGGCTATCGAAGAGAACCCACTTGGCTTCGGCAGTGCGTTGACTGATCAGTTGCCCTTCTTCCGTGACATCAATGGCATCATCACCATTCGCGGCATCTGGCTGAACTCAGCGGAAGTCGTCATGGTGATTATCGCCCTGGCCTGGATCACCCGCAACGGGGCGGCATCTGCCAGGCCACGACTGGAGCCGGGGCCTATCTTCCTGCCTTTCACCGCCTTCATGGCCATCCTTGCGTTCGGCGTGATGCACGGAGTGCTTGCTGGTGGCGACCTGAAGATCTCCCTCTGGACGGTGAGGCCGCTCGCCTACTTCTTCCTGACCTATGTCCTCACTGTGCACATCGTGCGAAACCGTGGGGAGGTCAACGTCTTGATGTCGATATTCGTCGCTGGGGTGATCCTGAAGGGGGTGGTTGGCTGGTGGCGGTACTACGCCGACCTGGACATGGACCTCTCCCGGCTTGACGCGATTGCCGGCGTCAACTCGCTGATGGCCCACGAGGAGTCCTTCTTCTTCCTAGCGGTGATCCTCCTCGCTGTGGTGCAACTTCTCTACGGCTCCCCCGGCAAACAGCGGGTCCTGGCCCTATCCGCGATGGGCGTTGTCCTTCTCCCGCTCCTGGCGAATCAGCGACGGGCGAGTTCGCTGGCCCTGCTCGTCGGGCTGCTGGCGCTGTTCTTGATTACCTACGGCCTGTTGCGCGAGAGACGAAGGCTCCTTCTCGGGCTTCTGGTCGTCGGCGCTGTGGCCATGCCCATTTACGGTGCCGTCTTCTGGAACAGCACGAGCCTGATTGCCGAGCCGGTGCAGGCGATCAAGTCCGGATTCGAGCCGGACGAGCGCGACGATGCCTCCAACGCGTATCGTGAGGCGGAGAACGTGAACCTGGAGTTCACGGTGCGGGAGAGCCCCATCGTCGGCATTGGCTTTGGCAAGGAGATGGTGATGCACTGGCCGCTCCCGGACATCGGGGAGTTCTTCGCCTGGTACACAATAGTGCCTCACAACACCATCCTCTGGGTGATGATGACGACGGGCATCGTGGGCTTCATCGCCTTCTGGTACTGGATCGGGGTCACGTTCGTCCAAGGGTGCCTGGCAGCTCGACGGCTGGTCGAGAGGCAGAATCTGGGTCTCGCTGTCTACGGCATAACGATGCTGGCGGCCATGCTGGTGGTTGCCCTGTATGATCAGGGCCTGCTGAGCATGCGGATCACGATCTTCATGGGTATTCTCGTGGGACTCACCATGATCAGCCCCCGTCTCGAGCGCAGGCAACAGGACGAGCAGGGTGAGCCCACGGAGGACCGGGAGGAAGCAGCAACCCGTGTTTGAGGGAACGGGCGACGCCCAGAGGTACACCCCGCAGCGGCCGCGTCTGGGCCTTCGGCTCCTAAGGCGCAAAGTGGCGGAGGCGTTGCGCGCGTTCCACTTCAAGCTGTGGTTTGTGGACCTGTTGTTGGGGCCCCTGCCGATTCTCGTTGGCAAGCGATTCCGGGCGGGGCTCTACCGCCTGGCGGGTTTCCGCATCGGCAGCGATAGCAAGTTCCTGGACCACGCTACATTCGATGCTCTGTGCAATCCTTACCCGAATCTGCGCATCGGTCAGAGGTCGCAGGTTGGCATCGGCTGCCACTTCAGCCTCAACGCTCCGGTGACTGTTGGCAACGACGTCGTCTTTGGCCACTATGTCAGGATCATCACCGATAATCACAGCCTTGGTCCTTCGATTCGCCGTTGCGGGGAGAGGATCCCTTTGCCGGTGGTGGTCGAGGACGGTGTCTGGCTGGCAAGTAACGTAGTCTTACTGCCTGGCGTTACGATTGGGAGGGGCAGCGTGGTGGCTAGTGGAGCCGTAGTGAGCCGCGACGTGCCACCGAACAGCATTGTCGGAGGCGTACCCGCGCGCGTCTTGCGGACGCTGCCCGAAGGTGTGCCTGTGGAGCCCGAACTGGCGCAGGAGTTGGGCGCCGCTGCGGTCGGCTCTGGTATCGGCGGACGGCGCGTATGAACGACGGCGGCGGGCCGGAGGAAGAGGGGAGGGATGCCGTGTCCAACGCTGCGGGGATCCTGGATGACGTCCTGAAGTACGGCGGTGAGAAGAGGTCTGTGCTATCCCGCCTCCGGAGCTATCGAGCGCAGATTGCCCTGGAGCTCTCCGAGATCCACTGGGCGTTCCTATTTGCCAACCTACTCCTTTGGCCCTTGCCCAAGGAGGCGGGCGGCAGAATCCGGTCCATGTTCTACAGAAGAATCGGGCTTCGGATCGGCCGCGGGACATCAATCGGCAAGGGTCTGCACATAGAAGGCATGGGAAGACCCTACGGACGCCTCTCGTTTGGCTCCAAGTGCTGGATCCGCGGGGCTCGCTTCGAGCTCAACGAGCGAGTGACTGTTGGCGACAGGGTTGTCATTAGCGATGACTGTCTGATCACCACCGATACCCATGGGATCGGCCCGTCGGCGCAGCGTTTTGGACGGCTGAGGAGCAGGCCGGTGACAATCGGTGACGGCGCCTGGATCGCCCGCAAGTCGATCGTCGTCGGCGTCAACGTTGGCGCCGGCAGCATAGTGGCCAGCGGGGCGGTGGTCACCAAAGACGTGCCTCCCAACACGATGGTGGGCGGGGTCCCGGCCCGGATCATCCGGGAGCTTCCGGCGGACGGAGGCCTCTCGGACGAGCCGGACATCAGAGACACGGTGGCAACGCGTTGAACCGCTGGGTTCCCATCCTCTGCTATCACCGGGTGTGTAACGGAGAGGCGGAACGGGATGCCCTCCGTCTTTGCACGACCGCGAAGCGCCTGGAGCGCGTGCTGCGCCATCTGAGCGACCGCGACTATCGATTCGTTTCCCTGGAGACGGCTGTCGAAGTCCTCCGCTCTGGCCGGCAGCCGGGCCAGCGCTACGCCTGCCTGACGTTCGATGACGGCTACCAAGACTTGTACACGAACGCCCTGCCCCTTCTCCAGAAGTACGGCGCGACTGCCACCGTCTTCGCCGTTGCGGGGTGCATCGACGGGGTTAACCACTGGGATGAGGCCGATGGTTCGCCTCCCGTTCCGCTCCTTTCCCGCCAGGAGATCCTGGAGTTGGACTCGATGGGGATAGAGTTCGGTTCCCATGGCGTCAGCCATCGCCGGCTCACGTACCTGGGCAGCGAGGATCGAGAGAGGGAGATTCGGGGCTCTAAGGAGACGCTGGAGCAACTGCTCGGGCACGAGGTGCGTTTCTTCTGCTACCCGTATGGGGACTGCAACGCGGAGGTGCGCGAGGGGGTGAGACAGGCGGGATACATCGGAGCCTGCGGCATCGAGCAGGCGGCGCATGAGCCGTTCTTGCTCCATCGCGTCGACGTTGCCCAAGCCAACTGGCCCTCCACACTCCTGCGGCTCTCCGGGTGGCGTCACGTCCTGCAGCGCAGCCGCTTGCTTCGCGCGTTCCGACGAAGGGTGTTGCCGGCGCGCCCGATCAGGGCAGCGCCCGCGGGGGCCCGTCGATGACGACAGGAATCGCCACGGGCCGTGCTCTTAAGGTGGACCGCATCGAGCAGTTGGACGACTTGGAGCAACTGGCGGCCGAGTGGCGTGCCCTGGAGGCTCGCTGCCCTGACCTGACGGTCTTCTCAACATGGGAGTGGTGCAGCACCGTGGCCCGCTACTTTGGCGGCGAGGAGCCGCTGTGGGCCTATTCCATACGGGACGGCGATCAGCTCGTGGGCCTGGCCCCACTGGCGCAGACGAAGCTGGGACGGGGACTGCGGGTTCTACGTCACGCTGGCTGCGGCTTGGGTCCCTACTCCTATGCCGACTACCAGGACCTCCTTATCGCCCAGGGCTATGAGGACGGGGTAGTGGGAGCGCTCTGCGATGCTTTGGATGAGGCACTGGCTGGGTGGGACGTGCTCCACCTGCAGGAGCTGCCGCCATCGTCGCGAACCCCCGCCCTCCTCTCGACGGCCGCACGGGCGCGGGGCTGGCGCACCGTCGTCAAGACCGGGCATGACGTCCATCCCCTGTCCCTGCCCGATAGCTGGGAGTCCTATCGGGGACGGTTGACGAACAAGACCAGGAAGGGTGTGGAGCGCAGGCAGCGCAAGCTGGCACGCGAGCGTGGAGGCGAGGTCGTTCGCATCCAAGATGAAGGCGATGTCGAAGAGGCCATGGATGCACTGTTCGACCTGCATACCCGTCGCTGGACCGCAGTGGGGAAGCCGGGCATCTTCCGTGATGCCTACAAACGGGCCTTTCACAAGGAGATCGCCAGGAAGCTGCAGAGTCGCGGGGCGCTCAGGCTGACCCTGCTGAAAGCGAATGGCCGGCCTGTCGCGGCGGCGTACGGCTTCACATACGACGGGGCAGTCTACTCATACTCGAGCGGCTTCCTTCCTGATGCGGAGTGGTCCCAGTATGCTCTCGGCAGCTCTCTTGATCTCCATGACATCAGGCAGGCAGTCGAGGATGGTCTGTGTCGCTTCGACTTCCTGAGGGGAGATGGGCACTACAAGGACCACTATGGGTCGGAGACCCGCTACAACAGGGATCTCCTCGTCTTCCGCGACATCCGCGCGCAGCTTCACTTCCTGGCTGCCAGGCTGGCGCGGGCTGCGAGGCGCCGGCTGCGGCGCTTTGCCTTCCGTGGCGATGGGCTGCGACCCGGTGGCTGAGACGGGGTGCTGGTGATGACCTGGCTGCCCGTGGCACTCGTAATCGCACTGGAAATGCTCCTGGCGGTTGCGACGGGCTATCTGCTGCTGCTGGTGCTTGCCAGCTTCTTCTCGAGAGGGTCACCGAAGCCCGTCGCAGAGCCGCGGCGGCGCTTCGCCATTCTCGTGCCGGCCCACGATGAGGAGCGTGTCATCGGTCGGCTCCTGGACAGCCTCGCCCGCCTCCGGTACCCGGCGGGGCTGTTCGATGTCCACGTGGTGGCCGACAACTGCAGTGATGGGACAGCGGCGATCGCTGCTTCCCGCGCGGTCCACGTCCACGAGCGGCGGGCTCCGTCCGCCCGTGGGAAAGGGCAGGCCCTCCGATGGCTTCTCGATCGGCTCGCAGACCAGCCGTATGACGCCTATGTCATCATCGATGCCGATAGCGTCGTATCACCCGATTTCCTGCGGGCGGTCGACGCTCGGCTCGAGCAGGGACTACCTGTCGTGCAAGGTTATCACGGTGTCCTCAACGCTGACGAGTCATGGGTGGCGGGCCTTCGTGCCCTGGCCTTCTTCCTTGTTCAATACACTCGCCGTCAGGGTCTGGCTGCCCTGGGGGCCTCCGCCGGACTGGCCGGAAACGGGATGGCCTTTGCGGCAGAGCTGCAAGACATCCACGAGTGGGACGCCTTTGGCTTGACCGAGGACCTGGAGTTCCACCTCAAGCTTGTCGAAGGTGGCGTCAGGGTGGCGTTCGCGCCTGAAGCGGTGGTCCTGTCAGAGATGCCCACGTCCCTTGGCCAGGCCAGGAGCCAGAACGTCCGTTGGGAGAGGGGGCGGCTGGCGCTGGCCCGCGCTCACGTCCCCCGTCTCCTCGGCTCGGGGCTGACGGGCCGCGACTGGGTGAGGCTCAGTGCCGCCATGGAGCTCTTGGTACCGCCACAGTCGGTTCAGTTCGTGCTTGCGTTGGCGGCGGTAGCTGCCTCCTTGGCGCTGGGCTCGGCCGTGGCGATAGCGTTGGGGCTCGGTGTTCTAGCCGGGCAGGTCACTTACACGGTGGGTGGCCTCGCCCGCGCGCGTATCCCGCTCCGACTCTGGGCAGTGCTGGCGTATGTGCCGATCTTCGCTTGTTGGAAGGCGTGGGTGTACCTGCGTGCTCTCTTCGCCCTCCGCCCGCTCGCCTGGGTCCGTACCTCTCGTACGATCTCGGTGGCCGCGGGCGGCGGTACTGACGCGCAGGGTACAGGGCGAACCAGAAGTACGAGTTAGGGGAGACGGACTATTGCGTGCGAAGGCGCTGGGGGATGGTCCGTCCGACTGCGAACAACCGGTGCAGGGGGAAACCATGTATGCAAGCACGGCTCTCGAAAGGGTGAGCAGTGGGATGGCCGTGCCGCAGCGCATCCGCGTCATCCCGGTCGACGAGTGCGATCCATCGCTGCACAGAGCTATCGAGGGTCTGGACAGACAGTCGCCGTTCGCACACCCGTTCCAAACAGAAGCATTCGCCGCTCTATCCAACACAGATCCGGCGCGGTCGCACTACGTGGTGGTGGTCGAGGATGCGAAGGGTTTGGCGGCCTACTGGTGGGGGTACTTCATCCGCTACCGAGCGAGCCCGTGGCCGCGCAGCGCGGCCTGGGCCCGCTCGGGGCCCGTGGTTCGCCAGGATCTCGCCGCCTCTCGAAGCGCTCTGCTGCCAGAGGTGGTCGCGGCGCTCAAGGCTCACGTCAGAAGGCAACGCGTGGGCTGGATCGTGATCACTGCGGAGGCGCTCTACAGCGAAGGGCTTGAGGATACATGTGTGGGTGCGGGCTTCAAGCGTCGCGATCTTGCCACGTTCGTCATTGATCTCTCTCTCTCGACAGACGAACTCTGGCGCCGTCTTGACCCGCGCGTCCGCCGGTCCGTGAACAGAGCGAAGAAGCTGGGGGTGGTAATCGAAGAAGCCACATCGGACGATGACATCCGCTCGTACCACCGCTTGGACGTGGAGAGAGCCACTGTGCCAGGAGAGCTTCCTGCACCTGAGGACGCCTATGTGCGGGGCGTCCGCGGACTGTTGCAGTCGGGTCAGGGGTGCCTGCTCCTGGCGAGGGAGGGGCAGCAGGTGGTAGGTGGCTCTTTCATCCCCTACCATGGGGGCTTCGCGGTTCTCCACCAGCATGCGGTCTATCCTGAGGGGCGAACCCTGAGGGCGGGAGATCTCCTGTACTGGAACTCCATCGTCGCCATGAAGGAGAAGGGTTGCACGCGGTTTGACCTGGTGACTGTGGAGGTGGCACCGGGGCCGGGATCGAGGGAGGAGGGCGTCCGCAGATTCAAGGCCAAGTGGCGCGGAACGCTGGTCGAAACTCCGACGTACAGATACTGGTCGCCCGCGCTACGCCTCTGGCGCACGGTAGTCGGCAGATTCAGGGGGTGATGGGTCGCGGCCTGCGGGTGT
>DAOULP010000084.1:0-6703 GCA_034420175.1 Dehalococcoidia bacterium
TGATCGCGGTTGCCGCCATCCTCGTCCTCGCCATGGGGGTGGTGCTCGTGAGGTCGAGCTCCGGTTCCGACACGGAGACAGCCACAACGGAGCCAGTGCAAGCGAACCTCATCGCAGCGGGACCAGCGCTGGCGGACGAGCAGCAGATCGTCGACCTCTACGCGGAGGCGAGCCCGGCTGTGTTCCAGATCAACGTAGGTCTGGCCACTGGGTCTGGGTTCCTAATCGATGATGAGGGACACATCCTAACCAACAGCCACGTCGTGAGCGGCGCGTCCACGGTCACCGTGACAGTGAACAATGGCGCAGAGCTAGACGGCAAGGTGCTGGGAGTGGACCCCGCGGACGACCTCGCCTTGATCGAGGTCGACGCCTCCCAGGTCTCTGACACCACGGCCCTGACCTTGGGGGACTCCGATGGCGTGCAGCCGGGCCAGATGGCTATTGCGCTCGGGAGCCCCTATGGCCTCGAGGACACAATAACCGTCGGTGTTATCAGCGGCCTCGACCGGAAGTTGACGGGCGACGACGGCCGCCCCATCACTGGTGTCCTCCAGACAGACGCCGCTCTCAACCCGGGCAACTCCGGCGGACCATTGCTCAATTCTGAGGGGGAGGTGATTGGCGTCAACACCGCCGTGGAAAGCCAGTCAGCGGATGGAGTGGGCTTCGCGATCCCCGTCAACACCGCCAAGGACGTCCTGTCCCGCCTGCAGGAGGGGCAAACGATCGCCCGTCCCTGGCTGGGGATCGGCGGCACGACGCTTACCAGCGAGGTGGCCGAAGCCCTGGATCTTGGAGTCAGCAAGGGGGTGTACGTGCTGAACGTCGTCCGGGATAGTCCGGCCGCTGAAGCCGGACTTCAGGCCGGCGGCACTACGCGGGACGGCACGCCCGGCAGAGGTGGGGACGTCATTACGGCCATCGACGGGGAGCCTATCGACAGTATCGAGGACCTGGTCGACATCCTCAACAGCCGAGAGGTGGGGGACGAGATCAGGCTAACCGTGAATCGTGGGGAGGAAACCCTGGCACTGTCGGTCACGCTGGGAGCGTTCCCCGAGAGCTAGGCATCTGGAGCCTCCGGGCCGCTTGCGGGTTCTCCCACGCCCCGGTTCAGATGCCAGCAACGCAACCATGCGAAGGCAAGAGGACTGTCGCATTAAGGAACTCTAATCTCTGTCCAATGTCCCTCTAAGTGCGGCAGTGTATGCTACGTCGCACGGCACTTGACGATGCAGGGAAAGGAGGTGCGGCGATCAAGAGACTGCTGAAGATAGGAGCGGTGGTAGCGGTCCTGGCGCTCGTGGCGGTCGCCGTCGGCGGGGCCGTCACGTCGGCTCAGGAAGGCGACGGACCCATCGGGACGTTCCTCGCCAAAGTGGCCGAGAAGTTGGGCGTCAGCGAAGACGAACTCAAGGACGCCATAGACGAGGCTCGGGTGGAAACGATAGACGAGGCCGTGGCCCAGGGCCGCCTCACGGAAGAGCAGGCGGAGCGGCTCAAGGAACACACCTGGGACGGCGGCTTTCTGCTCGGGGGACCACCAGCGGGCATGAAGCGTCAGCTCGGGCTGCATTTCTACGCGATTGAGGCTGCCGTCGAGGTCCTGGGCATCACCCGGGATGACCTCAGCGAGCAGGCAAAGGACGGCAAGTCCCTGGCCGAGATCGCTGAGTCACAAGGCATGAGTGTAGAGGACTTCCAAGCGGCCCTGCTCACCGAGGTGAAGGCGCATCTGGATGATCTCGTCGCCCAGGGTGACCTCACGCAGGAGAATGCCGACCTCATCTTCCAGGCTGCCGAAGACAACATCGACCAGATCGTGAGCGGCGGACTGGGGCCGCGCGGCCTCGGTCGATTCCGCGGTCTGGGCGACGGTCCGGGCCGCCTCGGCTGGCCGTGCTGGAGCGACCCGCCTTCGGACGACACATCCGGCAGCACGCAATCAACCGGAGTGGCCGCCTACTAGGCACCGCCCACCGCCACGGAAGGAGGCCGGGCGCGAGGCTCGGCCTTCTTCCATTCTGCCCGCCGTGCGCCGCGGCTTCCTTCCTCCTCGAAGGCCTTCCGCGTCACACATGCCGACCGTGCTCTGCGCTCTGTCTCCACGATACACGAGAAGAACGGGGGCCGCCGAATTAAGCAACTCTAATCTTTCTCCAACGGTCCTCCAACAACGATGGCCTACGCTGATTCCACCGCTCTTTGGGTCAAGAGACAGACACGACGGCAACCCGAGACGCAGAGCGGGCCAAGTGAGCGGAGGTATTTTGACATGAGTGAGCCACTCGCCCCTGAAGAGCTGGACGAGTACGAGGACCTGCTGGATGGCACCGAGCACCCCTGGCGCAAGCGCCTCGTTGGGCTCGTAGCGCTTGCAGTGCTGATCGCGGCGGGCGCCTACGGGCTCTTCGCGATAGTGCTGGGCGGCGGAGAGCAGACCACCGCGGCGGTCCAGACAGCGACCGTATCGCGCGGCTCCGTCACGAATACCGTTAGTACCACCGGCACCGTCGCCGCCCAGTCAACCACAGACCTGTCCTTCGACCAGTCCGGGCGTGTGTCCGGCGTCAACGTCTCGCTTGGTCAGGAGGTCAAGGCCGGAGACGTGCTCGCCGAGATCGAGTCCGACGACCTCGAGGACGCCGTGACGACCGCAGAAGCGAACCTTTCCTCCGCTCAGACCAAGCTGAACCAGCTCCTCAAGGGCAGCAGCGAGTCCGACCTTGCGTCAGCCGACCAGAGCGTCATTCAAGCGCAAGCGAACTACGATCAGGCCGTTCGCACCCTCGAGGATCTAGCGGATGGGGTCTCCGACAGCGAGCGCCTCTCAGCCGAGCAGGCGGTGGTCTCGGCTCAAGCCACCTACGATCAGGCAAAACTCGCCCTGAGCGATCTGATGGCTTCTCCTACCGACAGCGAACGGATCGCGGCTGAGCAATCCGTGATTTCGGCCCAGGCGCAACTCGACCAGGCCAACCGCACTCTGAGCGATCTAACGGCCGACCCCACTGACAGCGAGGTGCTGTCGGCTGAGCAGGCGGTTACCTCGGCGGAGGCCCAGCTTGATCAGGCGGAGGCTTCGCGCGCACAGCTAGACTCGGCCAACGATGATATCATTGCTGCCGCCGAGTCAGCCGTCAAGAAGGCAGAGAACGCGCTGGACAACGCCGAGCGCACGGCCGATAGCGCCGACAGAAGCCTCGATTCGGCCGAGGCGGCCTTGAAAGCCGAGGAATCGGCCTACTGCAACATCCCGCCCGCCTCTACCCCTTCCTTCTGTCCGGGGGCGACAGCAGCTCCAATCTCTTTCGCGGACGAGCAGCTTCTGCTGCAGGTGAAAGCCAGCGGGACGCCGGCGACGGACGCGGCCCACGCTGGGTCCGTGTTGGCTGCCAACACGTCCTACGAGAACGCCGTGGCAACGAAGGAGAACGCCGACGCTGCTGTGGACTCAGCGGAAGATGACCTCGAAGCGGCGGAGGCCGACCTCAGCGAGGCCAAGAGTGGCCCCAGTAGCACGGACATAGCCAATGCTGACGCGGCGGTCACGGCGGCGGAACAGGCCGTCGAGGCCGCGGAGGCCAAGCTTGACGAGCTGTACGAGGGGCCAACGGAGAGCGAGCAGGCGACGGCGGAGGCAAACGTCGATGTAGCCCAAGCAGGGCTCGACTCGGCAAACGCCAAGCTGGCTGAGCTTTACGAGGACCCGGCGCAGAGTGAGCTCGAGAAGGCTCAGGACAGCATCGAATCGGCGGCCATCGCCCTGGAGGTGGCCAAGGCCAAGCTCGCGGAAACGGACGAAGGAGCGACCGACAGCGAGATCGCGGCGGCGCAGGACAACGTTACGACAGCCGCCGCCTCGCTCACCGTGGCAGAGGCGAAGCGCGAGGACACCTACGCGGGTTCCGAGCCGGAGGACATCGCCCTTCAGCGCGACCAGGTCCAACTCTCACAGCTTTCTCTCAAGCGGGCGCAAGAGAACCTCGACGAGGCAAAGCTCATCGCGCCGTTCGACGGGACAGTGGCGGAACTCAACATCGAGGTAGGCGAAGTGGTCGCCGGAGCGGGTGGAGATACGGCGGTCGTTCTCAACACCCCGAACGCGGTCCGCCTGGAGCTCACCATTACTGAGTCCGACCTGCCTTCCGTTGAAGCAGGCCAGACTGGCTTCGCATCTTTTGACGCACTAGACGCCACGGCGTTCCCCATCGTGATCGACTCCGTAGGATTGAACCCGACCGCCACCCAGGGTGTAGTCACATATCAGGTACGGGCCAGCTTCCTGACCGCGCCGGCAACCATGACTAGGGCTCGGCTCCTCGGCTCGGGGGCCGCGATGATCACCATGGCCAGCGATATCCTTGGCATGACCAAGGCGGATCTGCAGGCGGCGCTCCAATCCGGCCAGAGCCTGGCGGAGATCGCCGAGTCGCAGGGAATGTCGATGGACGACTACCAAGCCGCCGTCGCGGCACTCAAAGACGCCGCTGCGGCGAGCACGAACAACGATGGCCAGCCTGCTGGCAGTGAATCGACGCCAGCCAGCACACCTGCAGCGGGAGCCGCTCTCAGCGCCGGCGCCAGCACGCCCACGGCTGGAGCCACCCCCAACGCCGGTGCCGGCGCGCCTACAGCGGGAGCGGCTCCCACCACAGGTGCCACCGTGCCCCAACTCAGCACAGACGCCGAATCCACGCCGTTGCCGGGCATGAACGCCACCGTGACGATCGTGGTGGACCAAGTGCAGGACGTGCTCACGGTCCCCGACGGCGCCGTCCAGAGCGAGGGGCGGAACAGCGTGGTCGAGGTGCAGAATGAGGATGGAACAACCGAGACAGTGGTGGTTGAGACCGGGCTCAGCGATGGCACCAACACGGAGATCACAAGTGGACTGGAGGAGGGGCAGACGGTCATAGTCCCCGGCCTGACCACGACAACGGAAGCGGCGACCACAAGCACCGACCTTCAGCAACGGGGGTTCCCGGGCCTCGGTGGTGCCGGGGGAGGCGACTTCGCGGGCCCACCGGGAGGCGTGCCGTGATCCGCCTCCACGGCATCACCAAGGTCTATCGCGCCGGCGACGTCCTCGTACCCGCCCTCCGGGGGATTGACCTGGCCATCGAACGCGGCGAGATGCTGGCCATCATGGGACCATCGGGCTCCGGGAAGTCCACGCTCATGAACGTCTTGGGCTGTCTCGACAGGCCGACGCGCGGCCGCTACGAATTGGAGGGGCGCGACGTGCGCCGGATGAGCGATGTCCAGCTCGCCAGGATCCGCAGCCGGCGCATCGGCTTCGTGTTCCAGCAGTTCAATCTCCTCCCGCGTCTCCCGGCTATCGCCCAGGTCGAGCTGCCGCTCATCTACAGGCGTGCGCGTAACCGCCGGAGACTGGCGATACGGGCGCTGGCCGAGGTCGGCTTGGCCCGCCGTGCCCGCCACCGACCGACGCAGCTCTCGGGCGGCGAGCAGCAACGTGTGGCCGTCGCTCGGGCGCTGGTGACGAGCCCGGCGGTGATTCTCGCCGACGAGCCGACGGGCGCCCTCGACACGAAGACCTCGGCGGACTTGATGGAGACATTCACCCGACTCAACGCCGAGCGAGGCATCACCATGATCCTGGTGACCCACGAGGAGGAGGTGGCAGCCTGCACGCGCCGCGTGATCCGGATGCGCGACGGCCGCATCCTCTCCGACACGTCTCCAGCGGCCGCCCCCGTGCTCACGCTGCCACAGCCCGACGAGCGAAGGGGAGCGCTGGCATGATCATCTTCGATACGCTCCGTTCGGCTCTCCTCCAACTCAGCGCCAACAAGCTCCGCACCAGCCTGACCATGCTGGGCATCGTCATCGGTGTGGGCGCCGTCATCGCCCTTATGGCTGCCGGCCAGGGCGCCCAACAGGGTGTCACAAGCCAGGTCGCGGGACTGGGAAGCAACCTCATCTTCATAGAGCCCGCACAAACGGAGCAGGGCGGCGGTCCGGTGAGGTTCACGGCGACCACCCTAACCGCTGACGACGCCGACGCCATCGCAGAGGACGCGACCCTCCCATACGTCGATGCGGTGATATCCCAGTACCAACTGGACCTGGAGACACAGCTTGTCGGCAACGGGCGCAACACCTCAGCGGCTATCACCGCCACCCAGCCGGAGTTTCCATACGTGCGTAGCTGGGACCTCGCGGCCGGGAGGTTCTTCACCGACGAAGACATGCGCCGGAAAACCAGCAACGTCGTCCTCGGGTGGACGGTCGCCGAAGAGCTTTTCGACACGCCGGAGAACGCAGTCGGCCAGCCCGTGCGCCTCAGCTTCGGGCCGTTTTCCCTGGCCCTTACCGTCGTCGGCGTCATGGAGAGGCAGGGCGGAAGCGGCGACGACGATACGCAGATGATCGTACCCCTCACCACGTTCCAGGCAAGGGTGCCCTTCGGACGCAGTGCGACCGGACAGTCCAACGTGGGACAGATCGTCGTCAAGGTGTCGGAGGGGGGCAAGGTTGACCAGACGAAGGAAGGAATCAGGGCGCTCTTGCTCGATCGCCATGACTACGAAGAGGACTTCACAGTGGAAACCCAGGAGGACCTTACTGCCACAGCGAGGCAGGTGAGTCGAACGCTGACCATCCTCCTGGGCGCTATCGCTGGGATCTCGCTGGTGGTCGGCGGGATCGGCATCATGAACATCATGCTGGTCTC
>DAOULP010000085.1:0-37398 GCA_034420175.1 Dehalococcoidia bacterium
CCCCCGGCGCCGGGGGGCGCGCGGGCTCGACCCCGGCGTAGATCGAGAAGGAGCCGGCATCCAGGAAGTGGCTGACGTAACTGTGGACGTCGTAGCAGAGGCCACGTCGCTCGCGCAGCTCTTGGAAGAGGCGGCTGCTCATCCCCTCGCCGAGGACGACGCTCAGGAGGTCCAGGACGTAGCGATCGGGGTGCTGGCTGGCGAGGCCGCGCAGGGCCAGAGATAGGTGGGCCTGCTCCGTACGCTTGTAGAGCATGCCGGTGCGGGCGGCGGTCTGGCCATTGACGGCCGGGAACCAGCCGGTGGGGATGCCCCGCTCCCAGTCCCCCAGGTGGCGACCGACCTGCTCCACTACCTTCTCGTGATTGACGTTGCCAGCCACGCTGACCACGGCGTTGTTGGGCACGTACTGGCGCCGCAGATAGGCCAGGGTCATCTCCCGGGTGATGCGCTGCACCGATGCCTGGCTGCCGGCCACGTCCCAGCCCAGAGGCTGCTCCGGCCACAGCACCTCGTCGATCAGCACGTCCACCTGCTGTGAGGGGGAGTCGGCGAGCATGGCCAGCTCCTCCAGGATGACCTTGCGCTCCTTCTCCACCTCCTCGGGTGCGAAGAGAGGATGGCGGATCATGTCCACCAGGACGTCCAGAGCCAGCTCCAGGTGGGGAAGCGCCACCTTGCAGTAGTAGACCGTGAGCTCGCGGTCGGTGCCCGCGTTCAGGATGCCGCCCACGCCGTCGATGACCTCCGAGATCGCAAGCGGCGTCGGCCTGCGCTCTGTCCCCTTGAAGCAGAGGTGCTCTACGTAGTGAGATAGCCCGGCCTCAGGCGGCGTCTCGTAGCGAGAGCCCGCGCCCACGTAGATGCTGATGCTCACCGAGCGGGTATGCGGCATGGGGGCAGTGAGGATCCGTAGACCGCTGGGGAGGGTCGTCTTCTGGTAGGTCAACTCGCTGCGAAGGCGCCGGTGGCCCTGCCCCTGCTGCCGTCTGGCGGCAAGAGGACGCCTCGGGCCCCGCCTGTGGCACCCGCCTCCAGCCACCATTCTAGGAAGACCCCCCGCAAAGGGCAATGAGCCGCACATCCCGGCCCCTAGCACCTTCTGGCACTGCAGGAACGGCGCAGATTGGCCGAAAACTAAGTCGGAAGTCCATCTTGGAGGTTCAGTGTCCACCGATACGCTTCATCGTCTCTCCACGTTGGCGGTCCAGGCCCCGGCCGCTCCTGACACGCTGTGCCTCGCAGCGCAGGCCCTGCGCGAGGGTGCCGGCGTGAAGGAAACCCACATAGTCTACGTCCCGGCGGAAGAGTTCTGCTGGGCCTCGAATCCACCATCCGAGAGGAAGCCCATCGCCGACGGTGGGCTCCGCCGGGTGCAGCGCAAGCTCCCAACCCTCGGCGTACCCTTGGCCTTCGACGTGGGTGCCAAGGGCCGCATCGAAGGGCTTGGCCCAGTCACAGAGGCCCGGGGGCGGGCCTGGCTAGCCTTGCCCTTCCCGGGACGCGGCAACTTCTCCGACATGCTCTTGGTGAGAGGCGACTGGTCTGGGCCCATCCCAGGGCGAATGCTCAGCTTGCTGGAGGCGTGCCTGCCTTCCCTGACCGTGCTAATCGGCCGCATTCTGGACGCCTCTCAGTCCCGCCGCCAGCGGGAACAACTCCACGCTCTATCGGAGGTGGCACGCGCCATCACGCAAACCCGTGACATGGGCGCAATGCTGACCAACCTCGCCAACAGAATCGCCGCCGTCACCGACTCCGAGTTCGTCTCTCTGGACGTGCTGGACGAAGACCGCCACAAGATCGTCATGCGCTGCCTCAACGAGAGTCGCTGGTCCGGAGCGCCGCGGGTGGAAGAGTGGAGCAAGACCATAGAGCTTGACGGTGTGTATCGTCAGGTGCTAAGCAGCGCGCGCCCGATACTGCTGCGCGATCTGCAGCACGATGATCGCGTGCCGCCCGAGAGGCGAGACTATTTCCACCGCGCCCTCCAAGTGTCTGCCGCCCTCCTCCCTCTTTGCTTTCAGGACGAGGTACTGGGCTTCCTGTCGATCTCCTCGCCAAGGCCCCTGGCCTTCCCGCCAGAGGAGGTGCAGTTGCTGACCGGCCTGGCGGCCCAGGCAGCCGCCGCCATCAAGGCGGTCCAGAACTACGAGGAGTTGGAGGCATCGCGGGAGCAGCTCCGGGAGTACGCCGAGCGCCTGCGCGAAAGCGTCGAGATGCAGCACCGGCTGGCCCGCACCGACGCGCTCACCGGCATCCCCAACCGGCGCTACGTGGAAGAGTTTCTAAGCGCCGAGTGCGCCCGCAGCCATCGCGAGGGCTCGCCCCTCTCAGTGGCCCTGGCCGATGTCGACGACTTCAAGAAGATCAACGACACCCTTGGCCACGCCAGCGGTGACCAGGCCCTGATTGAGCTCAGCCGTCTGGCCCAGGCGAGCTGCCGGACCATGGACATAGTCGGCCGCTACGGAGGTGACGAATTCGTTCTCGTTCTGCCTTCGGCTCGCCTCGAAGACGCCTCCGGCATCGCTGAGCGACTGCGCGGCCGGGTCGCCCGCAAGCGTCTGCGGCTGGCCGGCGAGACTCCGGCCCGTGTAACGCTGAGCCTTGGCGTCTCTCAGTTCGGCAGCCAGAGAAGGGATCCGGACTCCATCCTTCAGGGTGCCGACGAAGCCCTCTACCGCGCCAAGGCCCTGGGCAAGAACCAGGTGTGCGTCGCTGAGGATCGCGTGACGGCCGCCTGAGGGCCTGGCCGGCTCTCTCCCCTATACCTACTGTTCCAGCCAGAGCACGTCGCCGCAGAGGTCAGGCGCATGCTTTCGGGAGGCGAAGACGGCGTACTCCCGCTTCGAGTCGCCGATTGTCGTGTCGTCGCCATGACCGGAGTAGACGACGGTCTCATCGGGGAGGACATAGAGCCGCTGGAGAATCGACTGAATCTCCTGCTGGAGATCCTCGGGCTCTTTGGTGTGGCCGGGGCCGCCGGGGAACAGCGTGTCACCCGCGATGAGGATCGCGCCAATCAGCAGGCAGATGCTGCCCCGCGTGTGCCCGGGGGTGTGGATCACCCGCAGGCGGCCGCCCCCCAGCGAGATCTCCTCACCGTCAGCCAGGGCGCCGTCCACCTTGTCGGCGTGCGCCTCGCGATCCGCTTCGTGGCAGTAGACGGGGGCGCCGGTAGCCGACTTGAGGGCATCGAGAGTTGCCACATGGTCAGGGTGGCCATGCGTGAGGACGATGCGCGATACCCGCGTGCCCTCGGTCGCCTGGAGCAGCCTCTCGCCCTCCGGTGGGGCATCGACAATGATGGACTCCTGGCTGTCAGGGTCCACCACGAGATAGGCGTTGTTGTTGAAGGGCCCGAGCGGCCCCACCTTGATGACCTTCAGCTCAGCGGGCGACATGGATGGGCCTCTCTTAGTCGGGGGCTGACAATTGGGCTGAGGATAGCAAAGGGGACCGAGCCTGTCAAAAGCATGGTGTATAATCGGGCCAGCGGGAGCGCCTGTCCGTTCGGGAGGCGGGTTCGCCCGCCGACAGGAAAGCCGTTGGCCGTCGGGCAGGCTTTGCTCTTTCCAGCCAGCCTGTCCCCACACCCCTGAGCCATGGAGATCACTCCTCGCGTCCACGCCATACCGGCGCCGGTGAAGATATACACCGGGCCCTATCCGCCTGCCGTCTACCTGGTTGTGGACGGCGACGAGGCGGCCATGGTCGACGCAGGTTTCGGCGAGGAGGACTCCGTACAGGAGCGCCTCGACTATCTGGCTGGCTTGCCCAGCCTGCGTGTCACCCACCTAGTGTTGACCCACCACCACTTCGACCACTCGGGCGGCGCTTACCGCCTGCGGGAGGCGACGGGCGCCCGCATCGTCATGCACCGGCTGGAGGCGCCACTCCTCGAGGCGGCCGCACGCCAGCAGATACCATCCGACATGGAAGTGCCGGAGGCGATGCGAGAGGCCCGGGAGCGGCAGCGGCGCTGGCGCGAGGAGGCGGCCCGCGTCCGCCCTGACATCCTCGTGGAAGACGACGACCGCCTGCCGGTGGGCTCGGCAACGCTGCGGATAGTACACACGCCGGGCCACACGGCGGGCCACATCTGTGTCTTCCTGGAGGAGGACAGGGTCCTCTTCAGCGGCGACAACGTCCTGGGGATGGGCACAACCGCCATCGCGCCGCCGCCTCACGGCGACATGGTTCAGTACCTGGCCTCTCTGAGGAAGATGCAGGGGCTGGACGCCGACCTCCTCTGCCCCGGCCACGGACCGGTGGTGAAAGAGCCCAACGTCAAGATCCAGGAGCTTCTGGACCACCGTCGAGAGCGAGACGAGCAGATCCTGCACTTCATCGGCCGGGGCAACGACACGGTCCGGCGCCTGGTCAAGGCGGTGTACCCAGAGCTCGACAAGCGTCTCGTGCCGATGGCGACGGGGCAGATCCTCTCTCACCTGCACAAGTTGGAGCACGAGGGGACGGTGAGGACCCGCCGCGAGGGCGAGGAGGTGTTCTGTTCCCTGGTCGGCGGAAAGCCGGAGGATTGAGATCATGTCGGAGATCGATAGTGCCCTGCGTCGGATCCTGCCCCTAACGGCTGGCGTTGACGGCGCCAAGCATCTGACGCTGGGAGGCTGCGACACGGTAGAGCTGGCGCGCGAGTTCGGCACGCCCCTCTACGTCTTCGACGAGGAGACCGTGAGGGCATCCTGCCGGGAGATCCGACGCGAGTTCGAGGCCCGCCACCCGGAGGTCTTCATTGTCTACGCCGCCAAGGCCTATCTGGGCCGGGCCGTGGCATCGCTGATCGCGGAGGAGGGCCTGGGGCTGGATGTGGTCTCCGGCGGCGAGCTGGCCTGTGCCCGCTCGGTGGACTTCCCACTGGAGCGGGTCCACTTCCACGGCAACAACAAGTCCGGTCCGGAGATCCGTGAGGCGGTGGCGGCCGGCGTGGGCCGCGTGGTCGTGGACAACTTCCACGAGCTCGCCCTCCTGGGGGATGCGGCAGTCTCGCTGGGACGGCGGCAGCCCATTCTCCTACGCGTGACGCCCGGCGTGGACCCTCATACCCACGCCTACGTCAGCACAGGGGTGGTGGACAGCAAGTTCGGGCTGCCGCTAGTCGGTGGCCGCGCCGAGGAGGCGGTGGTTCAGGCCCTGGCCGCGCCAGGGCTAGAGGTGCTGGGCCTCCACTACCATCTGGGCTCCCAGATCACCGAAATGGAGCCCTATGCGAAGGCGGCGGAGGTGGTGCTGGAGTTCGCGGCCCGCATGGCGGAACGCCACCATCTTGAGCTGCGCGAGTACAGCGTCGGCGGCGGCATCGCCGTGCCCTACACCCGCGATGCCGCGGTCCCCCCCGTGGCGGAGTACGCAGATACCATAGTCGGCACACTACAGGAAGGTTGCCGCCGCCACGGGCTGGCCGTTCCCAAGCTGACCGTGGAACCGGGGCGGGCTGTCGTCGCCCGGGCCGGCGTGGCCCTCTACACAGTGGGGGCGACGAAGGAGGTGCCGGGCGTTCGGACCTACGTCGCTGTCGACGGCGGCATGGCGGACAACATCCGCCCCGCTCTCTATGGGTCTCGATACGAGGTGGTGGTCGCGAATCGCATGGCGGACCCGCCCCACGAGAAGGTGACGGTGGCAGGGCGCTACTGTGAGTCCGGCGACGTCCTGGTATCGGATGCAGAGCTGCCGCGACTCTGGGCGGGGGACCTCCTGGCGATGCCTGTCGCCGGTGCCTACGGCCTTCCTCTGGCCAGCAACTACAACTGGGCGCTGCGGCCGGCCGTGGTCATGGTCAAGGCCGGTCACGCACGCCTGATCCGCCGTCGCGAGACCTATGACGACCTCATGACCTGCGACGTCTTGGAGAGCGAATCCCTCGCTCGCCCAGGGCGGCCCTCCAAGTGACCGCATGGCCTGGCGACTAGCGGGGCAGCCGGGCGTCGTGGCGATGCTGGAACGCGCCCTGCGGGACGGGCGTCTGTCCCACGCCTACCTCTTTTCGGGTCCGACCCAGGTCGGCAAGGCCACCGCCGCTCGGGAGCTGGCCATGGCCCTCAACTGCCGCGGCGAGGATCCTCCCTGCCATCGCTGCCGACAGTGCAACCTCATAGAGAAGGGGCAGCACCCGGATGTGGAGTTCGTGGGCGTCGGCGGCCTTTGTGAGGAGTCCGACCACCGGGACCACCGCATCGATGGATCGAAGGACATCCGGATCTGCCAGGTGAGAAGGCTTGAGCGGCTGTTGAGCCGCGCCCCCTTCGAGGCTAGCTGTCGCGTCGCTGTCGTCGACCCGGCCGATGCCCTCAACGTGGAGGCTGCCAACGCCTTCTTGAAGACCCTGGAGGAGCCGCCGTCCTCGGTGGTCCTTGTGCTGATCACCAGTCGGGAGGAGACACTGCCGCCCACGGTGCACTCCCGCTGTCGGCGGGTGGAGTTCCGGCTGATGTCGGTGGCGGACGTGGAGCGGGCGCTGGTCGAGAGGTGGTCGGCGGCCCCCGAGAGGGCCGCTGTATTGGCGCGCCTGAGCGGAGGCCGCCTGGGATGGGCTGTCGCTGCGCTGGAGGACGAAGGCCCGCTGGCGGCTCGGGAGGCGGCGCTCACGGACATACGCAGGCTGGCCGGGGCAACCATCGCAGAGCGATTCGACTACGCCGCGCGCCTGGCCCAGCCGTTCTCCCGGGATCGCGAGGCGGTGTTCGACGCCCTCGATCTCTGGGAGCAGTGGTGGAGGGACTTGCTGCTGGCCGCGGCGGGCCGTCCACAGCTGGTGGTCAACTCGGAGCACCTGGACAAACTCGCGGAAGAGGGCCGACAATACCAAGTGAGGGCTGTGGCGCGCTTCTTGAGGGCTATCGGCCGGGCGCGGCAGCAGCTTCGGGAGAACGTGAATCCCCTCCTGGCGCTTGAAGTCCTGATGGTGGAGCTTCCGGCGCCGGCACGAGGAAAGGAGGCGGAGTTCCCAGAGCCCCACCAAGGTCTGCGTTCCGCTCAGGCGGCGGAACGCTAGGTTGAGGCGAGCGGTTCGGGCACTTCAGACGAATGGCAGAGGTCGTTGGTGTCCGCTTCAGGGAAGCAGGCAAGATCTACTACTTCGACGGCGGCGGGCACGAGTTGCCCGTCGGCACGTACGTAGTCGTGGAAACCTCGCACGGAGAGGAAGTGGGACGCGTCGTGGTGGCGCCTGACCAGGTCATCTCCAGCGAGATCAAGGAGCCCCTCAAGCCCGTCACTCGGGTGGCGGAGCGCGAGGATCTGGAGAAGGCGGAGTCGCAGCAGAACAAGGCCCTGGAGAAGCTACCCCTGGTGCGCGACACGGTCGCGGCCCATGAGCTGCCCATGCGCGTGGTCGACGCCGACTACGACCTCCAGGGCTCCCAGTTGACGGTCTACTTCACGGCGGAGGACCGGGTGGATTTCCGTAGCCTGGTCAGGGAGCTTTCCAGCGTCCTCCAGACACGGGTCCAGATGCTGCAGGTCGGCGATCGGGACAGGGCCAAGATGACGGACGGGATGGGCCGCTGCGGCGAGCGTCTCTGCTGCAGCTCCTGGCAGACCACCTTCCCCACGATCTCGATAAGAATGGCCAAGGAGCAGGACCTGCCCTTGAATCCCTCCAAGATCTCGGGAGCCTGCGGACGGCTCCTCTGCTGCCTGGTCTACGAGCACGATCAGTATCGTGAGCTGCGGGGCCAGCTTCCCAAGGTCGGCCACAAGGTCTCGACCCCTGCGGGCATGGCCAAGGTGGTGGCCCTCAACATACTGAAGCAAACCGTGGGCCTGCGCCTCGAGGACGGCCACCGCAACATCGAGGTGCCGGTGGACGAGATGCGCCTTCAGTACGGGACAGCGGTGCGACCTGTCGAAACGAAGGCGTCGCTCGCACCCGAGCCAGAGCGTACCCCAGACAGCGACGGCGGGGACTCGGATCACGGGGAGCCGGAAGGGGAGCAGCAAGCCGGCAAGCGGCGTCCACGACGCCGACGACGCGGCCGTCGAGGTCGACGGCCCACGGGTGTCAGCACCGACGGACGGCAGCCACCCCACAAGTAGCCGCAAGGCGACGGCCCAGCAGGGCTGACCGATTCTGGCCGCGCCCCGTTGCATGCAGGTGCGGCCTGTGCTATCATCCGCGCTGTGCTCAGCGCTCCGGGCTGGTGGCGCCGGGCCGAACCGGAAGCTACACACGTTAGTCGACCATCATACGGCCTGCTGGTGACTCCCTCGATCTCGGGGTCGCTGGGGGCCTTTTCCCACGCCTGAGGCCAACGCCGTTCCTTGGACAGGCCTGCGCCCGGCCTGAAGAGGGGAAGAAAGGGGGGGTTGATGCACGTTGCCATCGACGGTTTCGGCGGAGACCGGCAGAGATTGTCGCATGAGAGCCTGGTGCGCGCGCTCCTGGACCGCTATCCCGAGGAGATCGGGATGACCACGATCGCGCCGCCGCATGTCTGCCGCTACGTTGGCGAGAAACCCAAGGACTGGGGACTTTCCGGCTTCGTCCTTATCGCCGAGAGTCACATATCCATCCATACCTTCCCTGAACACGGCTACGTCTGGGTCGACATCTTCTCGTGCAAGGGCTTCGATGCTCGCAGACTGGTCGATGATGTCCAAGAGCAGTTCCAGCTCGAGGAGGTGCGCACTCAGGTGCTCTCCCGTGGTCTTGAGTTTCCTCATGCCGTGGCCGCCGCAGTGCCGTACGCGGCTCGCGAGCGCCGGAAGGCAGCGGCCGCGGCTGACGAGCGCGCCTCGGTCCGGCAGCGGGAACACCATTGACAGACCTCTTTCACAGCCGGGTCCGGCCGTTTCCCATCTCAAACCAGGTATCCGCGGCGGAGATCGTGCAGCGGATGGCTGGCACTGCCTTCCAGGCCCGCAACCTGGCCCAGGCCGTCCACATCTGGGACCGCATGTTGCGTGACGACGTCACGATCTTCCTCGGCCTGGCGGGGGCGATGGTGCCCGCCGGCATGCGGCCCGTCATCGTCTACCTCATCCAGAACCGCCTCATCGACTGCCTCGTCAGCACAGGCGCCAACCTGTTTCACGACGTCTACGAGACGCTAGGCAAGCCCCACTGGCAGGGCAGCCCGGAGACGGACGACGTGGAGCTGGGCCGGCGGCGCATCAACCGCTTCTACGATGTCCTGGCCCCCGAGACCGACTTCACCGCCGCCGAGGAGTTCGTCGTTCACTTCTCGCTCAGCCTGGAGCCGGCTCGACCGTATACGACACGGGAGTACTTCTACCTGCTGGGCCAGGCACTGGCGCCGGTAGCGAAGGAGGAGGGCATCCTGACGGCGGCCGCCAAGAACGGCGTGCCGGTGTATTCGCCCGCCCTGGGCGATAGCGTTCACGGCATGGCCATCGCATCCGGGCGGGTGCGGGCCGGCCAGCGAGTTCTCTTTGACATCATCGGCGACGTCTTGGAGACAGCCCACATCGCCGTCAGTTCGCAAGGGACCGCGGTCATCTACGTCGGCGGCGGCACACCAAAGAACTTCATACAACAGGCGGAGGTGGCGAGCTACATCTACTCGCGGGAGCTACCTGGGCACAAGTACGCGATTCAGATAACCATGGACCAGCCCCAGTGGGGTGGCCTCTCGGGCTGCACCTTCGAGGAAGCCCAGTCCTGGCGCAAGATCGCGCCGGACGCCAACACCGTTACCCTCAACGTGGAAGCCACCGTGGCTCTCCCTCTCATCGTCAGCGCCCTCGCCGAGGGGAGCGCGGAAGCCATCAAGGCCCGCCAGCGTCCCGCGATCAGCTTCGAGGGCATGCGCGGCGCGTGGCCTGGCCCGCCTGAGCCCAAGTTCAGTGCTGAAGAAGATCGATTGCGTCATGGTTAGGGTCGAGGACCTGGACCAGGGGCGCGACTTCTACCGGGACCGCCTCGGCCTGAGCGAGCTGTGGCGGGACGATTCGCAGCCCGCCATCGGCATGGGCTTCCCGGAATCTGATGCCGAGATCGTCCTCCACTTGATGGACCTTCCCGCACGGGTCGATGTCCACTACTTGGTGGACGACATCGAGCGCTCTGTACAACAGCTGCGGCAGCAAGGGGTCCCCATCGTCGAGGAGCCATTTGACATCCCAATCGGCAAGTGCGCCGTTCTCCTGGACCCGTTTGGCAATGCCGTCAGCATCCTCGACATGTCAAAGGGCCCACGCTAGTGCCTCCGTCCACCGACCAGCGCTTCTACCCACCGCGCTCGTTCGCGGCTCCGCCCCCGGAGTCCACGGCCTTCGACAGCGCCCGCGTCGTCGTCCTGCCCGTTCCGTATGACTCCACAACCACCGCCAGGGCAGGCGCCCGTGACGGGCCGCGCGCCATCATCGACGCCTCCGAGGACATGGAGCTGTACGACCTAGCCCTGGGCTGGGAGCCCTACCGGCTGGGCATTCACACCCTGCCTGAGCTGGCGGCCCACACAGGCAGCCCAGAGGCCATGGTGCGGCGGGTGGAGGACATCGTAGGAGAGCTACTGGACGCCGGCAAGTTCGTGGTCACCCTGGGCGGAGAGCACGCGGTCGCTGTCGGTGCCCTGCGCGCTCACGCCAGCCGCCGCAGCGACCTCTCCGTGCTGGCGGTGGACGCCCACGCCGACCTGCGTCAGGAGTACCTGGATACCCCCTACAACCACGCCTGCACCCTCCGCCGGATCCTGGAAGCGATATCCCCGGGCGATGGCGAGCCGCTGGTGCAGGTGGGGCTTCGCAGCGCTTCCGCCGAGGAGGCCGGTTTCATCCGCGACAACCGACTGCCCTTCCACTCACCAAGGGCGCTGCGGGAATCAGGGCCGGACGCCGTGCTGGCACCTCTGCGCTCAAACGTCTACGTGACGATCGACCTGGACGGGCTGGATCCGTCACAGATGGCTGCCGTCGGGACGCCGGAGCCCGGCGGGCTGCTATGGGACGAGGTGAGCGACCTAGTGACGGCCCTCGCGGGTCAGAGGCGCATCGTGGGCTTCGACGTGACGGAGCTGGCACCGAACCTGGGGCCGGAGGCCTGCGCTCAGGCCACCGCCAAGCTCACCTACCGCCTGATCGGGCTCGCTCTGGGCCCTCCCGACTAGCAGCGAGAGCCCCTCTCAGGATGCCGCGTCCCGGACCCCTGCCTGCTCCTTGAGCGCCCGGATGTGCTCGAGGTGCATCGCCTCGTGGCCCACCAGCAGCTCCACGAACTGGCGGATGCTGAAGGTACCCCGCTCGAGGTGCCGTCCGGTGCGCGCCCAGCTCGCATCCACCAGCTCGGTCAGGAGCTGCACCGTCTCGCCTCGGAAGGAGGCCAGCTCCTCCAGGATGGCCTCGACGTCGGTCTCGCCATACTTGCGGTCGCGGACGAGGACCTCCTGATCGTACCCCGGCAGGAAGGGCCGCTCCTGGGTGATCATGCGTCTAATGCGATCGTTGTCGATCTCGGCAAAGTCGCGCAGATGCCCGACGACCTCTTTCACGCACCACTCGCTCTCCCCAGGGCGAAAGGTCAGCGCCTCCTGGCTCAGTCCTCTCACTTCATTGCCCACCTGCTCGGGCAGCAGGCGGAGAGCCTCGATGACCTCCACGCGGCTTGGCGACTTGCCCTTCGAGGGCTGAAAGAGCGTCATGTCACACCCCAGTTCAGGCGAAGCAACGCTCATGCGTTGGCTGCATGCGAGCGAGCCATGCGTGCTTCAACTCTGTAGAAGACGGCCCAACAGCGACTCAAGCTCCTCATCACTGTAGAAGTGTATCGTCAGGCGGCCACCGCGCCGTCCCCGTCTCAGGCTCACGCGGGTGCCGAGTGCGGCACGCAGGCGTTCCTCCATCTCGGCTACGTCCGGGTCGGGCCGCCGCCGAGGCGGCTTGGCTCGGGCCCTCGCCGGCCATTGGCGCACCAGTGTCTCCGTCTCACGGACCGACAACCCTCCCTCCACCACCTTCTGCCAGGCCTGGAGTCTCTGGGACTCGCCGGCCAGGCCGAGGAGCGCGCGCGCGTGTCCCTCGCTGATCTCGCCACGCGCCAGGCTACGCTTGAGATCGTCGCTCAGGGTCAACAGACGTAGTGCATTGGCCACGGCGGCGCGGCTGCGTCCGACGCGCCCAGCGACCGTCTCCTGCGTTAGCCCGAACTCGTCTACCAGGCGACGGAAGGCCTGGGCCTCCTCCAGAGCGTTCAAGTCGGCGCGCTGAAGGTTCTCGACCAAGGCCAGCTCCAGGAGCTCGGCCGAACTGGCCTCCTTGATCACCACCGGCACTCGATCGAGACCAGCGAGACGCGCCGCCTGAAGCCGCCTCTCACCGGCGATGAGCTGGTAGACGGCGGGGCCGCCACCTTCGGGCTGGACGATGGTGACGAGCAGCGGCTGGATCACCCCGTGCTCGCGGATGCTTTCAGCCAGGCTGGTCAGAGAATCAGCCTCAATCGCCGACCGAGGCTGGTGCGGGTTAGAGACGATCAGGTCGATGTCCAAGGTATCTGGCTCGGGCATCGACGCCGGTATGAGGGCACCCAGCCCGCGGCCCAGGCCCCTTTTCGCCGTCATGATGGTCGCTTCCCTCCCGCCGCCATGCCGGGCCCTGCCACATACCCACGGTCCGCCTCAGCTCTATCCCCCAGCGCGGACAGCATCTCCTCCGCCAGGGCTTCATACGCCTTGGCGGCCGGAGACGAGGCATCGTATATGCAGAGGGGCACTCCATGACTCGGCGCTTCGCTCACACGCACACTGCGTGGTATGACCGCCTGAAAAGTGTTCGGAAAGTGGGACCGTACTTCCTCGACCACTTGCCGCGACAGGTTCGTTCGGCCATCGAACATGGTCAACAGGAGCCCCATGACGTGCAGCTTATGGTTTAGGTTGCGCCGCACAAGCTCCAAAGTCTGCGTGAGCTGGCCCAAACCCTCCAGCGGCAAGTACTCGCACTGAACGGGGACGATTACCTCCTCGGCGGCAGTCAGGGCGTTGATAGTCAACAGCCCCAGTGATGGCGGACAATCGATGATGAGCACATCGTAGGTGCTGCTCACCGACTCAAGGGCCCGACGGAGCCGGTACTCCCGCGCCATCGCCGGGACCAGCTCCACCTCCGCGCCCGCCAGGTGAGAGCCGGATGGGACGAGTGCGAGGTTGGCCTGCGGCGTCGTCAGCGTCACCTCGGCTACCGTGGCATTCTCGATCAGCACCTCGTAGATCGTGCGGCCCGCCGGCGCGCCCACGCCCAGGCTGGCCGTGGCATTCGCCTGCGGGTCGGCGTCCACGAGCAGCACACTCTGGCCCCGCGCCGCCAGGCAGGCCCCCAAGTTGACCGCAGTGGTCGTCTTGCCCACTCCCCCCTTTTGATTCGCCAGGGCCACAACGGTCATTGCAGCTCTATCTCCGGGTGCCGGGCCATTCGCGCCTCAATCTCCCCGCGCTCAGCAATGCCCAGCGCCCCTTCACCCCCAACCGACATACCCGCAGCCACCGTCGCGAACCGGGCAGCTACCGCTACGTCCTTCGTCTCGTACAGTCTTACCAAGAAGGCCGAGGCGAACACGTCCCCGGCACCGGTCGCGTCCACTTCATGCTCCGGCACGCCGCCGATGTGCCGCCACTTGCCGCCCACGTGGATGCGCGCTCCGCGAGACGAGTCCGTACAGGCCACCAGCGGAAATGTAGACGCCCAGCGCTCAACAAGGCCAGCGTCCCCGGCGACGTCCTCAACGGACACGAATAGGGCGCGTACGTTCCGCCACGACTCCGACTCCGGCCACGGCGCACCCACTACGCGCTGCTGATCGTCGACACGACGCAACCAGCCTTGCGCCGACACGCCTAACAAGGAGGCAGAAAAAAACGCTGCCGCCTCAGTAGGCACCTCGCCGCACACGGGGCCCAGGAGCACAATGGGAGTGTCTCGCCACCCATCGGGGATGTCCGATACACTAAGGGGGCGGCCCCGGGCAAGCACGAACTGTGTCCGCTTTCCGTTATCGTAGCAGTTGCGGAAGGTCGTGACCCGTCGTGACGCTACCCGATGCACCTCCACGCCTGGGAGAAGCTGCGCCACGTCGATAGACTTCGGAGCGCTGGTCACGATGGCCGGTCGGAGGCCAAGGCGCATCGCTTGAAACGAGGCGTACGTCACCGTCCCGCCCAGACACCAGCCGCCCGCGACGACGTCCTTCACTACGTGACCGATCACCAGGAAGTCCGGCCTCGTCATACGTCGGGGTGTCTCCAGACAGCCTCGACGGCCCTCAACGCCGTGGCGTGATGGCCACCTTGCGCGTCTCTCCCTCACCAATACTGACGGTGATAACGCTGTTATCCTTCGCCAGGGCCAGGTGGACAATGCGCCGCTCGTTGGGCGGCATGGGCTCCAGCGTGATCGACTGACCCGTCGACTTCACGCGATCGGCCATTCGCAGGGCCAGCCCCTTGAGAGACTCCTCTCGGCGTCGCCGATAGCCCTCCACGTCAATGCCAAACGCGGTCCGGCTCTTCATCTTGCGGCTAACCATCAGGTTGACCAGGAACTGAAGCGAGGACAGCGTGTTCCCCCGACGACCGATCAGGATGCCCAGATCTTCGCCGGATATGTCCAGAACGGCCCTCACCAGCCCCAGGCCGTCCCCGGGAGTCTCCGGCGCCCGAACGGCCACACTGGCGTCAACGCTCATCAGCCGGAGGAGCTGCTCGAGGGTCTCCACCGCCACTTCGGTGCCATCGCCCGCTTCAGGAGCGGCGGTGGCAGCGGTCGGACCTGCGGCGCTCTTGGCCTTTGGTCGCACCAGCACGCGAGCACCGCTGCCTCCGATGCCCAGGATCCCGGAGCGTCCCATGCTGAGGACCTCGACCTCGACCTCCGCTTCGTCAAGGCCAAGCTCTTCCAAAGCCTTCGCAATAGCCTCGTCTACCGTCTTACCGTCTGCTTCGACGCCTTCCACGAGAACGTCTCCTTCTGCTCTTGCTCTGGGATGGGGCGGGCTGCGTTGCCCCAGCGGGCTCCGCCGTCTCCGCCGACTCTGTCGCCGGAGCCCGTTTCTCCTCGCGTTTCGTCTCTTGTGCCTGACGAGCCGGCGCCGTCCGCCCACCCGGAGCCGGCCCTGGAAGGAACACCTCGCGCCAGCTCTGCCCCGTTGGCCGCATGTAGAAGTACTGGAGCGTGATGCCCACCAAGTTCGTCGCACCCCAGTATAGGCCAAGGCCGCTGGGGACGGTGAGGGTGAACCAGGCGAACATGAGGGGCATCATCCAGAGCATCATGCTGTTCATCGACTGCTGCCGCTCGTCTGTTATGGTGCGGGGGGTCGTCATCTTCTGCTGCACCCAGGTGGAGCCGCCGACGATGATGGCGAGAAGGAACGTGGTATCCGGCTGCGCCAGGTCCATCCACAAGAAGTGGTTCTGCAAGGGCAGCGCCTCTCGTATGTGGGCCCACGGGTAGAGGTGCTGCGAGAGTCCGACGAAGCTCTCAGGAGTCGATGCCAGTACGCGGCGAACCGTCTGGTAGAGGCCTATCCAGATGGGGAACTGGATGAGCATGGGCACTATACACCCCATCGGGTTGACCCCGGCCTCCCGGTACAGCTTCATCGTCTCCTCAGAGCGGCGTTTGGGGTCCTTGTACTTCTTCTGGATCTCCTGAATCTGGGGCTGGATGATTGACATCGCCCGGGACGCCCGTATCTGGCGCAGCGTGAGAGGGAAGGTGAGCCCGCGCATCATGATTGTGAAGATGATGATGGCGATACCGAAGCTCCCACCAAAGAGGGCGGCCAAGACGATAAGCACGTTGGTCATGGGGTCGACCAAGAAGAGGTTGAATGGGTTCATAAGCAGCCCGTCACCTCAGGGAGCGGCCATCAGTACGTTCACTTGCCCGCTTGCTGCGTCCACTCGCAGCAGCTCGCCATTCCGGGCGCTCAGGAGTACCTTGCTGTCCATTACTAGCGGATTGGCCAGGACCCCCGATTCCAGGGCAACGGGGGGCCAGCTCTCCCTACCCGTCGCCGGGTCCACGCCGTAGACGTTGCCGTCACGGTCCGCAACCACCAAGACGCCGGCCGCCAGTGCGGGGCGGGCGCGGATCGGCGCCTCGGCGCGCAAGGGGTTGGCCCAGACCGGCTCGCCACTCGCTCCGTCCAGCGCATAGAGGCGATGGTCCAGGCTGCCCACGTAGAGCACGCCGCTGACGACCAGGGGCTCACACCACATCCAGTTGTCCGCCTCAAAGGTCCAGTCGACCTCTCCCGTAGCTGCGTCCAGGGCATAGAGGCGATTGTCCAGCCCGCCCGTGTACAGCCTGCCCCCGGCCAGGACCGGCGTCGAGGGTAGGGCGCCGTCGGCCTTGAAAGGCTCCGACCACCGTGGCTCCCCCGTGGCGGTGTCGAGGGCGTAGACCTGCTTGTCCATAGACGTCACGTAGACGGTCCCGGCTTCCACTACCGGCGTCGACCAAATGTCCCCCCCGGCTTCGAAGGGGGGCCAGCGTGAGGCACCCGTCTCGGCGTCCAGAGCGTAGAGCTTGTTGTCCGACGAGCCAAAGTACACCGTGCCGTCAACCAGAGTGGCACCGCCGATGATGGCGCCGCCGGTCTCCTGTTGCCAGAGCACCTGACCTGTCTCCAGGTCCAATGCGTAGAAAGTGCCGTCGAAGGCGCCCACGTAGACGCGACCGTCGCCGATCGACGGCGTTCCGTAGAGAGCCTCCAGCTCGATGTCCTTCTCTTCCTCCGAATCTGAGGGGAAGTGCCACAGCTCCTGGTTCGTCTCCAGGTCAATGGCGCTGAGTTTGCCCCGCTCCAGAGCCGCGAGTACTGTGCCGTTGACCTCGACGGGGGCGGCCCAGCCTTCGGGGCCAGCTATCCTGGCGCACGCCGCAAGTAGCAGCAGGCCGAGCAACGAGAGGCCAATCAGCAGGGAGGTGCCGCGGGCACTTGGCGGCGGGCCGGGAAGGTCTCGCCGCCGGCGGCAGCGAAGGCGGGGTGTTTCACGTGAAACGTCGGTGGGAGTCTGCGGATTCACGCGTCTACGGCACCGGGTCATAGCCGCCAGCATGCCAGGGATGGCAGCGGAGGAGTCGGCGCACCGTCAGCCAGCCGCCCCTAGCCAGGCCGTGCCTTTCGATGGACTCGTAGCCGTAGTGGGAGCACGTCGGCTGAAACCGGCAGGTTGGCGCCTTGCCCGCGAAGGCCCGCTGGTAGCCACGGATGAGCCACAGAGCCAGACGGCTCATTGCCCACTCCCCTCGAAGTCAGCCAGGTCGGCCTCCGTACTAGGGGGGACAGGAGTCAACACCCCAGCCCGCGAAAGAAGGCGAGCCGTCGCGCCGCGCAGAGCGTGGAAATCGACGGCAGCAGCCTTTGGCCTGGCGATCATCACTATGTCCCAACCGGACTGTAGCGGCAAGGTGCGTACACTCTCCCGCAGGCGCCTCTTGATCTGGTTGCGGACAACCGCCTTGCCCACCGTCCTACCGACTGCGAACCCGTACCGGCTGTGGGGGAGCTGATTGGGAAGAATGCGCAACGCTATCAGTGGGTGGGCGAAGGCGCGGCCCTTGCGGTAGACGGTGGCGAAATCACTTTGCCTGGTCAGCCGATGCTGTCGGCGCATCCTTGCCTGCCGACAGGGGACCCATGGGTCTCCTGTCGCATCGCGACTAGACGACCGTTAGTCGCCAGCGTCCCTTGAGCCGACGGCGGCGGAGGACGTTGCGGCCGCCGGGCGTGCTCATCCGGGCCCGAAAGCCATGCTCACGCTTGCGCGGGATACGCTTGGGCTGATAGGTGCGCTTTGGCACGATGTCCTTCCCTAGTGAGAACTACCGCCCCATTGTAGGTGTTGCCTCGTGGGGTGTCAATTGCGTAGACTCGGCGACGGGGCCTCCTAGGCGCACATATGTTCGCTGAGCTTTCGGCGTCAAACCACCAGGAGGGCGCATCCGCAGAGCGGCTGTGCCACCCAGCCCGCTTGACAGTACAAGGCGAGACGCCTAGGATGGCGCGGGTTGGATTCCATACCCTGGGGAGACCCCGTCATCCGGCGGGGTTCGCTGTCTCGTGCTGATGGCCAGGCTCAGCCATGCCCTGTCGCTCGCTTCGCTCGTATTGGGTGTTCTGCTCGTCCTCCTGACCCTCGCCCTGAGCGAAGGCGGGGTCGGCGTGAAGGGGCTCTTGATAGGAGGCGTGTTGATCCTGAACGGGCTGATCCGTCTCTGGGCACGCCGAGGCTAAGGCAGGGGATCAGCTTGATGGCTCCTGAGCGCCCGGATATCATGGCTCATGATGAACTCGGCTGAGACAGGTGCAACCCCCCACGGGCGTTCGCGCGACGCGGACCTCCGGACGAAGTAGGAGTCCCTCGGTTGGCGACGCCAGAGCCCACCGCCGACATGAAGACCATCCTGGTGCCCACCGACGGCACCCCAGCGAGCATGGGAGCGGTCGCGCTGGCCTGCAGGATCGCGAAGCGGAACAAGGGGACAGTCCACGTCGTGCACGTTATCGAGGTCAAGCGTTCGTTGCCCCTCGACGCCGATCTGGAACCCGAGACCAGCGAAGGCGAGCGAATCCTCCTGGAGGCCGAGAAGGTGGCCGATGAGCAGGACTTCCAGGTCGAGGCAGAGCTTCTGCAGGCGCGCGAAGCTGGTCATGCCGTCGTCGACGAGGCGGTGGACCGAGGCGCGGACAGCATCATCCTAGGAGTGGACTACAAGCGGCCCTTCGGCGAGTTCCAGCTCGGACGCCTGACGCAATACGTGCTCAAGAACGCCCCCTGCCTGGTCTGGGTGTGCCGGCAACCGGCCGAGGAGGGTGAACCGCAGTGAAGGTGATTATCATGGGTTGCGGCCGTGTGGGGGCAGGGTTGGCGGCCATGCTTGAACGGGACGGGCACGAGGTCACAGTGCTGGACAACGATCCTGCGGCGTTCGGGCCTCTCGGCTACCTGCCCGAGGAGTTCGCCGGCGTCCGTATGGTCGGCAACGGCATCGACCAGGATGTCCTGCGGCGAGCCGGCATTGAGGAGGCGGACGCCTTCGTCTCCGTGACCCGCGGCGACAACCGCAATGTCATGGCGTGCCAGATCGCGAAGCATGTGTTCGGCGTGCCCCGCGTCGTCTCGCGGGTGTTTGATCCGATTCGGAACGAGATGTATCGCTCCCTGGGACTGCGCACAATCAATCCAACGCGCGTCCAGGCCACCCTCCTCAGGGAGGCACTCGAGAAGGAGGAGGAGCCCGCTCCCGCTGGGCCCGATGCTCAGCCGGATGCCGAGGCTTCATCGAGCTGACATGTACATCATCGTCGTCGGCGGAGGGAAAGTGGGATACTACCTGGCCCGCGAGTTGGTGGGCGAGCAAAACGAGGTTCTGCTGATCGAACTGGACGCGGCCAAGTGTGCCAGGATCGTCGAGGAAATGGGTGACATCGTCATGCAGGGGGATGGCTGCGAGGCATCCACCCTGGAGCGGGCCGGCGCTGGCCGGTCGGACATGATCATCGCCATCACCGGCGATGACGAAGACAATCTGGTGGTCTGCCAGGTGGCCCGTCATCGATTTCAGGTTCCCCGCACCGTGGCCCGTGTGAACAACCCGAAGAACGAGATAATCTTCAAGAAACTGGGCATCGACACCACGGTCAGCGCCACCAGCATCATCATGGCCCACATCGAGCAGGAGCTGCCCGCTCACCCCCTCATCCCACTCATGACCCTGAAGGGCGGCGGCCTCGAGATCGTGGAGGTCAAGGTACCGGAGGATGCCTTCGTGGTGGGGAAGCGCATAGGTGCTATTCTCCTGCCGCACCAATCGCTCATCTCCCTCATCGTCGACAGCGAGGGGCACCCGCGGGTCCCTACCGGCGAAACCGTGATCCATGCGGGCGATGAAGTGGTAGCGGTAACCATGCTCGAGAGCGAGGTCGCCCTGCGAGAGGCGCTAACAAGCTCCAAGGGCATGGGACCACCGGGCTCCTCCTAGCACGCCGATGAGCAGACGCCTGGCATATCTGGGCCCCGCCGGTACCTTCAGCGAGGAAGCTGCGCTCTGCTACGATGCTGAGGCGCAGTTGCTCCCCTTTGCCAGTGTGGCCGCCGTCGCAGCCGCTGTTGACTCAGGCATGGCCGACCAGGGTGTGGCAGCCATTGAGAACAGCCTCGAGGGTTCGGTCAACGATACTCTCGACGTCTTGATTCACGAATCCGGCCTCTCCATCTGTCACGAGCTCGTGTTACCCATCGAGCATTGCCTGCTGGCGGCGCCGGACACGCTCTCCACCGACATCAAGGTTGTCTACTCGCACCCCCAGCCCCTCGGCCAGTGTCGCCACTTCCTCGAGCGCTGCTTCCCCAAGGCAGATCTAACGGCAGCTCTCTCGACTGCAGCCGCCGTCGAGGAGGCAGTGGCACACCAGGGCACGGCCGCCATCGGGACGCGACGGGCGGCCGAGATCTACGGCGCTCAGATCCTTGCGCACGGGATCCAGGACAACCCCTCCAACAAGACGCGATTCGTGGTGCTGGCACCCGAGGATCGCCCGGCCAGCGGGTGCGACAAGACTTCCATCGCCTTCTCCGTGGCCCACGACCGGCCGGGCACCCTGGTGGGGGTCCTCCACGAATTCTCAGACCGCCAGATCAATCTGACCAAGATCGAGTCGCGACCGTCCAAGCAGGAGCTAGGGGTCTACATATTCCTCCTCGACATGGACGGTCACCGCGCTGACCCGCCGGTGGCGCAAGCCCTGCAGAGGGTGGCCGACCAGGCCTTCTTCTTCAAAGTCCTCGGGTCATACCCCAGGTACGCCCCGCCCGCCTGACGGCCACTGCGCGAGGTCATCATGCCTGAGATCCCAGACCTGGAGGCTATCGGCGGCTTCCTGAACCAGCACCTGCCCGGCGTGCGCATCGAAGGCGCGCAGGCGCTCATCCCCGTCGTGTTTCGCGTTCCCAGGGCCGAGTTCGAGGACACTCTTGAAGGGAACGTGTTCGGGCGCACGACGCGGCGCGGCAAGTTCCTCCTGTTCGACCTGAAGAGCGGCCACAAGCTGGTAGTCAACCCCATGCTCACGGGCCGGTTCGAGTACGTGCCGCCGGACCAGAAGCGACGGGCCAAGACGTGCATGGTCCTCTCGCTGGCGGATGGCAACGAGCTCCGCTACAGCGACGTGCGCCTGATGGGCAAGGTCTACCTAGTCCCGGCAAAGGACCTGCAGCAGGTGCCTCAATTCGCCGACATGGGCCCCGACGCCCTGGACAATGACCTGACAGAGGAGGTGTTCGCCCAGCGCCTGCGCCGCCACAACGGCATGATCAAGGGAATCCTCGTCAATCACAGGTTCATCGCCGGCATCGGCAACGCCTACGCCGACGAGATCCTCTGGGCCGCTCGCCTCCACCCCTACCGCAAGCGCCCAACCCTCTCCGAGGACGACGTGCACCGCCTGTACGACGCCGTCCACTCCGTCCTCCAGGGGGCCATTGGCATCGTGGCTGCGCGGATGAAGGATGCCCTTCTCTACGACGAGGTACGCGATCACCTGCGCATCCATCGCCGAGGAGGTGAGCCCTGCCCGTCCTGTGGCGGCCGCATCTCCGAGATCACGGCCGGCCAGCGCATCACCAGCCTCTGCCGGAACTGCCAGAAGTAGCTTAGCCCGACGCCTGCCACGGCTCTTGACAGGTATGATACGATCTCCTCAGCCATGTGGAGACCTGGCGGTGGCGGGTTCTGCGGCATACTGACCCGTTGCGATGGCCAGGGAGTGCCTCTCCGCAGCACCGGGGCCACCTTTGTTCCTCTCGCCACACGTGTTAACGAGATTCGCGCGGTGAAAGGAGGCCAGCGATGATCGCGAGGTTGAGACAGGGACCTGGCGCACGGGTCGCCCTGTGGGTGGCCATCATCGCGGTGGCGGCGCTCGCGGGTCTGAGGGCATCGTCCGTTGAGGCACAGCCCTCGCCTTGTGGAGGTGAGAACCCGCCCTGCGAGAACTGGATGTCGGTCACCGACACCGAGCCAGCGGCCATCGGCGACACCGTGGCAGTCGATCTACGCATCGACGAGGCGTACACACCCTACCAGGCCTACGCCGCCAGTATCGAGTACGACAGCTCGGTGGTGGCGTTGTGGGTCGTCCACGTGTGGGGGTGTTGGTTCGAGTGCTGGCAAGACATCGACGCCGGGGACGGGCTGAGGTGGACGAACATAGCGAATGGCAGCACGGACCCGACAACCGAGACGGGCGTGGTGGCCGACGTGTGGTATGAGTGCGTGGGACCCGGGACCACCGCGCTGAGGCTGGTACCGCCGTCAGAGGGCAGCCCGTACGGCACGACGACCTTCGATTCAGGCCACGAGGTGATCCCGACCGGCTTGACCGCGGGTCTAGTGGAGTGCGAGGAGCAGGCGGACATCCAGGTGACGAAGGACGCACCGGAGACGGTTCTGGCCAATGAGGTGTTCGACTACGTCGTCACCGTTCACAACGCCGGCCCCAACCCGGCTCAGATGGTGGCCATCGGCGACAACCTGCCGGAGTACCCAATCGAGGACGATCCCGACAGCCTGCCGCAGAAAGAGTACCTGAGCTACGAGCTGTACGTCGACGGCAGCGGGCCGCTGCCGCTGTGCGAGTTCTACGCCGCTTGGGTGCACCCGATCACGCTCGAGGAACTGCGCAACATCGTGACCTGCGACCTATCGACCTTGGACCCGTTCGACCCCGGCAGCACGGCGGTGCTGACCATCACGGTGCGGGTGCCGACTTCCGACGCCGGGCTTCTCAACGTCAACACGGCCTGGGGTGGGTCGTTTGAGACCTGGGATCCCGACTACTCCAACGAAGTGGACTGTGCGTCCGTCGAGCCGCCACTGGATGACGGCAACTTCGGGTGTGCCGTGACGGAGGTCCTGCCGCTCAGCGCCGGGACAGCCACCCCGCTGCCTACGGCCACGCCCACGCCGCTCGTCACCGCGACCATCACTCCCACGCCGACGATCACTCTTACGCCCACTGTCACGCCTACCCAGCCTCCTTGCATTGACTGGTTCGGTGACACTTCCTGTGAAGGGCCCACGGATGACGCTGACAACGACGGCTGTACCGACACACAGGAGGCCGCCCTGGGCGACAGCTTCCGCCCCGATGCTTGGTTCGACGTCTACGACGTGCCGGTACCCGCCAAGGCCGACGCCAACGGCGCGAACGGCACCCGTAACCGGCTCGTCGATGTGGCAGACGTGCTGGCGGTCGCCTTCTACGTGTTCGCCGACAACGACGGACCTCCCAACGCCAGCGGTGTGGACTACGACAGCCTGAAGGGCTGGGACCTAGACGGCGACAGCAGCGACGACATCGGCGCTCCGCCGGGCATCGAGGAGGGTCTAAAGTATGACCGCTCGCCTGGTCTCCCGCCGTCCACGGACACCGGCCTCGATCCGGCGGGCCCTCCCAACGGTGCCATCGACATGGCGGACGTGCTGGCCGTGGCGGCTCAGGCCTTCGCTATAGACTGCACCGGTCCGTAGCACAGGAGTTCACGGCGACGGGCAGCGGCCCGCCGCTGTTCCCCTCGCCACCCGTGTCGACCCGATTGGTGGGGTGAAAGGAGGCCAGCGATGATCACCAGGTTGAGAGACGGACCCGGCGCACGGGTCGCCCTGTGGGCGGCCGTCATCGTGGCGGCGGCGCTCGCGGGGCTGATGACATCGCCCGTTGAGGCGCAGCCCTCGCCCTGCAGTGAAGGGCTTGACTGCACGTACGGGCTGGCGGTGGAAACCGTCGCCGCGCCCGTCCAAGTCGGCGCCAACGCTGATGTGGACGTGAGCATTACCTATGCCCAGATCGGCTACGTGGGCTTCGGGGCCAAGATCACGTACGACAGCACCATCGTCAGCTTCGTGCCCGTGGGGTCGGACAACGTCGTGTACACCGGCCTCGGCGGCATGACCCTTAACGCCACGGCGACCGACGAGCCCGGCGAAGACGGCCGGATCACCAGGCTGGGGTCGGCCAGGCCTTCGGGTACGACCACGACCACCGGCGTGGTTGCCGTGGTACGCTACCAGTGCATCGCCACGGGTACCACGACCCTGAGACTCGTGCCGCCGGCGTGGCCCGTGAACAACAGCGTGGTGGTGAGCATGTGCGACGGCTGCCTTACCGGCCTGACGGCAGGATCTATCACTTGTCAGGGCCCCACGGCCACGCCCACCGACACCCCCACAATCACACCAACGCTAACGCCCACAATCACCCCCACTCCCACCATCACTCCCACGCCCACCAACACGCCGACCCCTACCCCCACGCCGACGCTGCCCGACTGCATCGACTGGCTGGGGGATACCTCCTGCGACGAGCCGACGGACGACGCCGACAACGACGGCTGCACCGACGCCCAGGAGGCCGCCCTCGGCAACAACTTCAACCCGAACGCCTGGTACGACGTCTACGACGTGCCGGTGCCCGCCAAGGCCGACGCCGGTGGAGCCAACGGCATTCGCAACCAGGCGGTGGACATGGCCGACGTGCTGGCCGTCTTGGTCTACGTGTTCGCCGAGGCCGACCAACCGCCTAACGCCAATGGCGTGGACTATGATGCCATCAAGGGCGTGGACCTGGACGGCGACAGCACCAACGACTTGGGCATCCCCCTGGACATAGCAGAGGGGGTGAAATACGACCGCTCGTCCGGCCTTGGCCCGGACCCGGTCACGGGTTTCAATCCCGCCGGCCCGCCCAACTGGAGCATCGACGTCGAAGACCTGCTGGCGGTGCTGGCTCAGGCCCTCGCTATAGACTGCGCCGCTCCCTAGCCCCGGAGATCACGGCGACGGCAAGCGGCCCGCCTGAGGCGGGCCGCCCCTTTCGTGCCGGTCACCGCGTCTGACCTGCGCCTACCGCACTGGGAAGTAGAGAGCGCCCAACGCGGCGCCCCACATCAGGTGCAGCAGGAGGTTGGCCACCATCATCTTCGAGTCGCGTGGGGGCTTCCCGCCCGCGAGGACGGTGATGGTGCCCATGATGCCCACCGGCAGGATGAGAAAGACGACGAAGCCATAGCCCAGACCGGCCAGAGGGCCCCACCACCACTCGATGGGCTTGTCGAAGACGTCCTCCAGGTTCAGGAAGACCGCGCCGGCGTAGATGAGGGCCAGGATCACGCTGTTAAGGTGGTGCGCTGCCTGACCCACGAACCACCATCCCGGCTTGTCGCCCCCCATGTACTTCAAGCCCACGGCACCGAAGTCCATGCGGGGGAAACCGAACAGCCCCTCCAGCCAGTAGGCCGCCACCGTCATCCCGAAGCCCGCCAGAAAGCCCGCAACAAGCGCGTGCCCGATGTTGACTCCCTCGATCATCGGCCAGCCTCCCTTCTGCTACCCGACGCCAGCCTTCGTCGCAGAGGATTCTACCACGGCCGTGAAGAGGAATCACACGCTTCTCCGCGGCAGGATGCCGGGAGCCGCCCAACGCGTCGCCGAGGCAGGAGAGGCTCCCTACGAGAAGCCGTTGAGGTGGTCCCAGCCGGGGATGAACTTCCGCCAGCCGGCCTGGTACTCAAGATAGGGATAGAATAGGTGGAAGGCCGTAACGCGAGGTCGCTGAGGCTGGCGAATGAGGCGCATGCGCGCCTCATGGGGCGTGCGCCCGGCCTTTCGGTGGTTGCACTGCTTGCACGCTGAGACCAGGTTCTCCCACACGTGATCGCCGCCGCGATGACGGGGGAGAACGTGGTCCAGAGTCAGATCCCGTGTCTGCTTGCCGCAGTACTGGCAGGTGAGGCGGTCCCTGTTGAAGATCTCACGGCGCGAAAGCCGCATCTGCGGCCTCGGCCGCTTGATCATGTAGATGAGGCGGATAACGGAGGGCAGACGGAAGATATACCTGGGACTGCGTAGGATATCCTCGCCATGCTCCAGAACCTCAGCCTTGCCACGATCCACCAAGACGAAGGCCCGCCGAGCGTTGCAGACATTGAGAGGTTCGTAGTTCTGGTTGAGGACCAGTACTGCGGAGTTGACCATGGTCTCACGGCCCTGATTGGCTTAGCTGTCATGCTAGCAGAACGCACCCCAATAGGCAACGAATCTGATTTCGCCTTGACCGTGCGTGGGCCCCGCCGTACAATGGGGCAACAACTGAATACGGTAAACGCTCTTATCAAGAGTGGTGGAGGGGCCGGCCCGACGAAGCCCGGCAACCAGGCGGAGGTGGGGACCCGAACAATGTCTCCCAGCCCGCCCCGGTGCCAAGTCCGACCCTCGCCCGGTGGCGGGGGAGAGATGAGAGTAGGTTCGGAGAACTTCTCAGCACCACGAGAAGTTTTTTCTTGTCCCGAGGGTGACGCTTGGAGATCATCACCTGGCGCGACGGCAGCATTCATCTCCTAGACCAAACACGGCTGCCCAAGGAAGAGGTCTACCTAGAGATCGCCGACGTCGCCGACCTGGCGGCGGCGATTCGCGACCTGCGCGTCCGCGGCGCCCCAGCCCTGGGGGTGGCAGCCGCCTACGGTCTCGCCCTGGCCGCCGAGGTCAGTCGGGCTACCGAACGGGATGATCTACTCACCGACCTCGCCCGCGCGGCGGAGATGCTCGCCGCAACCCGCCCTACCGCCGTGAACCTGCCGTGGGCTCTGCAGCGCGTGCAGGCCGCGGCACAGTCAACACCGGACCGTGAGGCGGCCCGGCGGGCCGCGCTGGCGGAGGCGCGGCTGATCCACCAGGAGACCCTGGAATCCGACCGGCACCTGTCAGAGCTGGGCGCTGACCTGGTGCCCGACGGCGCGTCTGTCCTCACCCACTGCAACGCCGGCGCGCTGGCGACTGCCGGGTATGGCACGGCCCTGGGCGTTCTCCGCGCCGCGCACGAGCGGGACAAGTGGATTCACGCCTACGCCACCGAGACGCGGCCCCTCCTCCAGGGAGCACGTCTGACCGCCTGGGAGCTGCCCCGGTATGGCATCCCGACCACCCTGGTGACCGATAGCGCCGCGGGCGGCCTGCTGCGCAGTGGCCTCATCGCCTGCGTCATCGTCGGGGCCGACCGCATCGCCGCGAACGGCGACGTCGCCAACAAGGTCGGGACCTACGGGCTGGCCGTGCTGGCGCACGAGAATGACGTCCCGTTCTACGTCGCGGCGCCCTTCAGCACAGTCGACCTCTCGCTGGCCGACGGCGAAGACATTCCCATCGAACAGCGGGCTCCGGAAGAGGTCGCGTCGTTCGCCAGCCAGCGTGTGGCCCCGGACGGCATCGAGGTCGTCAATCCCGCCTTCGATGTCACGCCGCATCGCTACGTAACGGCCATCATCACGGAGCGGGGCATCGCTCGGGCGCCCTACGTCGACAACTTGGCCGCTCTCGTCCGTGCCGCGGAGGTGTCAACGTGAGGCCGGCGCAGATAGCCGTCATGGGCGGCAGCGGCTTCTACGAGATGGAGGGCCTTACGGACCGGGAAGAGGTCCGGCCCAGCACTCCCTTCGGCGAGCCAAGCGACAGCATCGTCCTGGGCACGTTGGAAGGCGTGAGAGTGGCTTTCCTTCCTCGACACGGCAAGGGACACCGCATACTGCCCATGGAGGTGCCGGTGCGGGCCAACATCTATGCCCTCAAGTCGCTGGGCGTCGAGTCCATCGTCTCCATCAGCGCCGTGGGCAGCCTCCGAGAGGAGTTGCCACCGTTGCACCTGCTGGTCCCGGACCAGATCATCGACCGCACCAGAGCCCGGCCCAGCACGTTTTTCGGCCGCGGTCTCGTGGCCCACGTGGCGATGGCTGACCCGTTCTGCCCTGTCCTTACCGATATCGTCTATCAGAGCGCTGTCGAGGCCGGCGCGGGCGTTCATCGGGGAGGCACCTGCGTGGTCGTGGAGGGACCGGCCTTCTCGACGCGGGCGGAGTCCCACCTCTACCGGTCGTGGGGGGCCGATGTCATCGGCATGACGGCCCTGCCGGAGGCGAAATTGGCCCGGGAGGCCGAGATCTGTTACGTCACGCTGGCTTCGGTCACTGACTACGACTGCTGGTATGAGGGCCACACCGAGGTGACGGCCGAGTTGATCTTGGACAACCTGAGCCGCAACGTCGCGACCTGCCGCCGAGTCGTCGCCAACGTCATCCGGCGACTGCCGGACGCGCGAAGTTGCCCGTGTGCCTCTGCCCTCGACAACGCGCTGGTGACTCCCTTGCACCTGGTGCCCGACCAGACCAAGAGCGACCTCGCGCCCATCATAGGCCGCTTCCTGGGGGAAGCCAAAGGCAAATCCCGGTGAGGGAGTGCGGCGTGGAAGGAGACATGGCCAGGGCTGCAACCTCTTCTCGGACGGTAGAGACCTTTGTGGTCCGGCGCCTCGAGGAGCCCGGCGCGATTCGGCGTCTCTTGGAGCCGCACCGGGCCTACGCGGCCTACGCGCTAGGCCAGTTGGATCCGCACCTCTTCCCCCTCTCCAGGTGGTGGCAGGCCGAGGGCGGCAGCGCTCGCGCCCTGCTCCTGCATGCCCGAGGCGGTCTGGGGCAGGCCCTTTTCGCCATCGGGGAGCCGGCCCCCCTCGAGGCCTTACTCCGCCTGCACCCGGGCCCACGTAACGCGTTCGCCACCTGCCAGACAGAACACCTAGATGTCCTGCGTCGCTACTTCTTTCTCTCCCATGAGCAGCCTATGTTGAGAATGAAGGTGACGGCGGAGACCTTCCGTGCGCCCCAGGGCGAGGCGCGGCGGCTACGTGGGCGTGACTCCGGCGTCGTCAATCGCCTCTACGGCACCGAGGGCACCGTCGCCTCCTACCCGTCTCGGCAGATCGAGGAGGGCGTCTACTTCGGAGCCTATGCCGGCGACCGGCTGGTCGCCGTGGCTGGCACGCACGTTGTGTCACGGGCCCACGGTGTCGCGGTGGTGGGCAACGTCTATACGCATCCTGCGTACCGCGACCAGGGCTTCGGCGCCCTGGTGACCGGGGCGGTGACCGCGGCCGCCCTTGACTCCTGCCCGCTGGTTGTGTTGAGTGTTGACCCACAGAACCATGCCGCCCTACGCGCCTACGAGCACCTGGGCTACAGGGAGGAATGTCATCTCATTGAGGCTCCGGCAACCCGAAGGGACGCCGTGGGTCTCAGCAGTCTGGTGCGCCGCCTGGCAGCCGCCCTGCGGGGTAGGCATGTGGGCGGTGCGCTGGTTCGCCTCTAGGAGCACGCCTTGGCGAAGAAAGAACGCTACAAGACCATCGACGAGGAGGCCGGTCGCCTCATCCTGGAGGCCGCCCGGCGATACCCGACCCTCGGTCGCAAGAGACTGTGGGCTCTACTGCTGGAGGACGGCGTGGACGTCGATCCATTGGAGCTCAAGCGCTTCTTGCGCGAGCGGGGCATCGGCCGGGCGCAGCCCGCGCCCCCGCGGCGGCGGCCGGGGCAGGGCGCTCTCGGGGGCCTGATGCCGCGCTTCCCGAGCTTCGGCGGCCAGGATCGGGGACGGAAGGAGCGATAGATGACGACAGGATCGTCGACACCGGGAGATGTCAAGGACCTCTCGCTGGCTGAGGAGGGCGTGCGGCGCATCGAGTGGGCAGCTCGGGAGATGCCGGTCCTCGATCTCATCAAGCAGCGGTTCGGCAAGGAGAAGCCTCTGCGCAACGTCAGGATCTCCGGCTGCCTGCACATCACCACGGAGACGGCCAACCTGGCGCTGGCCCTCCACGAAGGCGGCGCGCAGGTCGCCCTCTGCGCCAGCAACCCCCTGAGCACGCAGGATGACGTCGCTGCGGCCCTCGTGGCGCGGTACGGCATCCCGGTCTTCGCCATCCGTGCGGAGGACAACGAAACCTACTACCGGCACATCCACGACGCCCTGGAGCAGCGCCCGCAGATCACCCTGGACGACGGCGCAGACCTGGTGGCCACCGTCCACAAGGAGAAACGCGATCTCATCCCCGAGATCCTGGGCGGGACCGAGGAGACCACGACCGGCGTCATCCGCCTGCGCAGCATGGCCCGCGATGGTGCCCTGGCCTACCCAATCATCGCCGTCAATGAGGCCGACACCAAGCATCTCTTCGACAACCGCTACGGTACGGGCCAGAGCACGATCGATGGCATCACACGCGCCACGAACATCCTCTGGGCGGGCAAGACGGTGGTGGTCTGTGGCTACGGCTGGTGCGGACGCGGCTTGGCGTCCCGAGTCAGCGGCTTTGGCGGCCACGTCATCGTTACCGAGGTGCAGCCGGTACGGGCCCTGGAGGCGGTCATGGATGGCTTCCGAGTCATGCCCTTGATCGAGGCGGCGCCCCTGGGCGACATCTTCATCACCGTCACCGGCGACATAAACGTGGTCGACCGTCAACATCTGGAGATGATGAAGGACGGGGCCATCCTGGCCAACTCTGGCCACTTCAATGTTGAACTCAACATTCGGGGTCTCGAGACCATGGCCGAAGGCCGCCGGGAGATGCGGCCGTCGGTGGAGGAGTTCCGCCTGAGCGACGGCCGTCGCCTCTATCTCCTGGCCGAGGGGCGTCTCATCAACCTGGCCGCCGCCGAGGGACACCCGGCCAGCGTCATGGACATGAGCTTCGCGAACCAGGCCCTGAGCGCCGAGTACCTGGTCCTTCAAGAGAAGCGCCTCCCCCTCGCCGTCCATACGGTCCCCACGGAGATCGACCAGGAGGTGGCGCGCTTGAAGCTGGCCGCCATGAACATCGCCATCGACACGCTAACCGAGGAGCAGGAGCGTTACCTCGCGAGCTGGCAGGAAGGAACCTAGCAAGGAGGACCTGTATGACCAGCACCTTCATGCATTCACCGTCCCTCTTCCTCACCTCGGAGTCGGTGACGGAAGGGCACCCCGACAAGCTCTGCGACCAGATCTCGGACGCGGTGCTGGACGCCATCCTGGCGCAGGATCCCGCGGCCCGCGTGGCCTGCGAGACGGCCGTCACCACCGGCCTGGTTCTGGTCATGGGAGAGATCACTACCGCCTGCTACGTCGAGATCCAAGACATCGCCCGAGAGACGGTGCGGGAGGTCGGCTACACCCGCGCCAAGTACGGATTCGACTGCGAGACCTGCGGCGTCATCGTCTCCATCAAGGAGCAGTCGCAGGACATCGCGATGGGCGTGGACCGCTCCCTGGAGTCCCGCGAGGGCGAAACCGACAACGACGAACTGGAGAAGGGGGCCGGCGATCAGGGGATGATGATCGGCTTCGCCTGCACCGAGACGCCCGAGTACATGCCCCTCACCATCTCGCTGGCCCACAGGCTCTGCCGCCGCTTGGCCGAGGTCCGCAAGGACGGCACGCTGGACTACCTGCGCCCCGACGGCAAGTCCCAGGTCACCATCGAGTACGCTCACGGCGTTCCCCGACGTATCGAGGCCGTGGTCCTCTCCGCTCAGCACGAGGCCATCATCAGCCACGATGTGTTGGAGCAAGACCTGCTGACCCACGTGATCCGCCACGTCGTGCCGGCTCAGCTTCTCGACGAGCGGACCAAGTACCTCATCAACCCCACGGGCCGCTTCGTCGTGGGCGGCCCCATGGGCGATGCCGGCCTCACCGGCCGGAAGATCATCGTGGACACCTACGGCGGTATCGCCCGTCACGGCGGCGGTGCCTTTTCGGGCAAGGACCCCAGCAAGGTGGACCGTTCCGCGTCCTACGCCGCCCGCTACGTCGCCAAGAACATCGTTGCCGCCGGCCTGGCCGACCGGGCCGAGTTCATGGTCTCCTACGCCATCGGTGTGGCCCGCCCTACGTCGATAGCCATCGAGACGTTCGGAACCAGCCGGGTGGACGAGGACGTCATCCTCTCGTTGGTGCGCAAGCACTTCGACCTGCGGCCGGGGGCCATCATCCGCGACCTGAACCTGTCACGGCCCATCTACCGGGCGACCGCGGCCTACGGTCACTTCGGCCGCGAGGACATCGACGCCCCCTGGGAGCGCATCGACAAGGCGGAGGTCCTGCGCCGGGAGGCAGGGCTGGAGGAAGCATCCGTCCAGGAAGAGCGGGCCAGCAGCAGGAGGTAGGCTGGAAATAGCATGTACGCGCTAGTTCTCGCCGGGGGCAAGGGCGAGCGCCTGCGCCCCCTCACGAGCGACCGTCCCAAGCCCATGGTACCCATCAACGGCAAACCCATCCTGGAATACCACTTGGAGTGGCTTCGCGGCGAAGGGGTCACGGACGTGATCGTGCTCTGTGGCTATCTCAAGGAGGTGATCTCCGCCTACTTCGGCGACGGCTCCCGCTGGGGAGTACGTGTCGCCCACTCCACGGAGACGGAACCTCTGGGCCGCGGCGGTGCGCTGAAGAGGGGCTTCCGCCTGGTGCCCCCCGACGTTCCCTTCGTCATCGGCACCAACGGTGACAACGTCACGGACCAGCCCCTTGCGCCCCTTGTTCGCACCCACCGGCGCACGGGGGCGGTGGCCACTATCATGCTCGCGCCTCTGGTGAGCCCATTCGGCATCGCGCGGCTGAGCCGCGGTTCCCGCATCCACGGCTTCGACGAGAAGCCGCGCCTGCCCTACTGGGTCAACGCGGGCGTCTACGTCCTCAGCCGTGAGTTCTTCGACGGGCTGCCCCAGAAGGGCGACCACGAGACCACCCTCTTCCCAAGGCTCGCCGAATCCGGGAAACTGCACGGCCACAGGAGCACCGCCTATTGGAAGGGGATCGACACCATGAAAGACCTGGCCGAGGTGGCGGCCCACCTGGCGGGCCGCTCGTGAGGACCGACGCCGTCCATGCGCGTCGACGGCTGGGTGGCTGGCACCTTCGCGGGGCAGGCGTAGCCACAGACGTCCGCTGAGGTTCTGCTCATGACCGAAAGCCCGATTCGTTTCGGCACCGACGGCTGGCGCGGCGTAATCGCCGAGGACTTCACGTTCTCCAACGTGCGCGCCTGCGCCCGGGCTGTTGCCCTCTACCAACGGTCGCAGGGCCTGGAGCACGGAGGCCTGGTGGTCGGCTACGACACCCGCTTCGGCTCCGAGGACTTTGCCGCAGCCGTCGCGGAAGTGGTGGCGGCCGCGGGCATCAAGGTCTATCTCTGCGACCGGCCGGCTCCTACTCCCGTGGTCACCTACGCGATCCTGGAGAAGAGCGCGGGCGGCGCCGTCGTCATCACTGCCAGCCACAATCCGGCCCGCTGGAACGGGTTCAAGTACCGCCCTCAGTACGCCAGCAGCGCCCCTCCGGAGGTCACTGCTGCCCTGGAATCGCCTCTCCCGGAGATCCTGGCGGCCGGCGAGCCGGAGCGCGTGGCCCTGGACGAGGCGGAGTCGCGTGGCCTGGTCCAGCGCTTCGACCCGCGGCCGACCTACCTCGCTCACATCGCCGAAATGGTCGACCCGTCGAAGCTGCGGGCCGCGGGCCTGCGCGTGTGCGTCGACTCAATGTACGGTGCCGGCTCTGGCTACCTCGCGGACTTGGTCGGCGGGGGCCGCCTGCAACTCGAGGAGCTCCACGGCGAACGCAACCCGGCCTTCCCCGGCCTGGCGTCACCGGAGCCAATCACCCGCAACCTCACCAGGCTTTCGGAGGCAGTGCGCGGCGGAAAAGCGGACGTGGGTCTGGCGACCGACGGTGACGCCGACCGACTGGGCGTCATAGCTGAAGACGGGAGCTTCCTTACGCAGCTCCAAGTGTTCGGCCTCCTCACGTACTACCTTCTGGAGACAAGAGGCCTCCGCGGGCCCATCGTGAAGTCGCTGACCACCACCCGCATGGTGCAGCGCCTGGGCAACCTCTACGGCGTGCCCGTCTACGAGACACCGGTCGGCTTCAAGTACCTGGGCCCAAAGATGATCGAGGTGGATGCCCTGGTGGCCGGCGAGGAGAGCGGCGGCTACGCCGTCCGCGGGCACCTGCCGGAGCGCGATGGCGTGCTCTCCGGGCTCCTGTTCCTGGACCTCATGGTCAGTACCGGGAAGCAGCCGTCGGCCCTGGTCCAGGAGCTCTACGCCAAGGTGGGGCCCCACCACTACGACCGCCTGGACATCCACCTGCGCCCCGAGGAGCGGGAGGACGTCCAGCGGCGGGTCAGCGAGAGCGACCCTCAGCGTCTGGCCGGCCTGCGAGTGACCGGGCGCGACACCCTCGATGGCGTCCGGTATGATCTGGAGAACGGCGGCTGGCTGCTGATTCGCCTGTCGGGGACGGAGCCTCTCATGCGCATCTACACTGAGGTGCCTGAGCCCGACATGGTGCCGCGGCTCCTCCAGGCGGGGAAGGAACTGGCCGGCCTCCCGGGTGAGGATCGGGGATGATCGAGCACCTGGACGATCCCGGCGTCTACGAAGCGCTGGACCCCGAGGGCCTGCTCGCCCGGATCCGTGACCTGCCCCGTCAGTGCCGAGAAGCTTGGGAGCGAGGCCGCATCTTCAAGGTACCCACGGCCTACTGGGGTGTGAGCCGGCTGGTGATCCTCGGCATGGGTGGCTCCGCCATCGCCGGTGATCTCCTGCGGTCTCTGGCCGACCGTCGAGGGCGGAAGGCCGTGACGGTCTGTCGAGGGTACGAGATACCCAGCCTGGTCGACGAGAACACCCTGGTGGTGGCGTCCAGCTACAGCGGCGAGACCGAGGAGACGCTGGCCGCCTTCAGCCAGGCGTTGCGCGCTCCCGCCCGGAAGCTAGTCATCACCACGGGTGGCCGGCTAGCCGGCCTGGCCCGCGAGTACGACATTCCCTTCTTCCTCTTCGACTACCGGGCGGAGTCACGGTCCGCGCTGGGCTACAGCCTCATGCCGCTGCTCGCCGTCGCTGAGCAGGTGGGGGCGCTGCCAGACATGGAGGCGGATGTGGCTGAGGCGGTGACACTCATGGGTGAATTGGCCCAACGACTTGATTCGAGGGTACCGGCAGAGCAGAACCCGGCCAAGCAGCTCGCAGGGCGGCTCCAAACCAAGATTCCGGTCGTCTACGGGGCCGAGAGCCTAACCGAGGTCGCCCACCGCTGGAAGACGCAGTTCAACGAGAACAGCAAGGTGTGGGCCTTCCACGAGGAGCTCCCAGAGGCCCAGCACAACGCCATCGTTGGCTATCCCCTGCCTCGTGAGGCGATCGACCGCCTGCACGTGGTCCTCCTCTACCACTCGCTACTGCACCCCCGCGTTGGTCTACGCTACGAGACCACGAGGGACGCCCTGGCCGCCGCTGGCGTCCAATACGATGTGGTCGAGGTGCAGGGGAGCGGACCGCTGAGCCAGATGCTGACGGGCGTCCTCTACGGCGACTTTGTGAGCTACTATCTGGCGATACTGAACGCCGTCAGCCCCTCGCCCGTGCCAGCGATCCTCGATGTGAAACGACGCTTGGCGGAGACTCCCTGGCCCCAGTGACTCTGGAACCTTGGAACCATGAGACCCTGGAACCTCCGGTTTGGCTCCGGGGTTCGAAGGTTCCGGGTCTGCAGTGTGGGCCTAGCGCTTGGTGTACTGGGGGGCTTTCCGCGCGCGCTTGAGGCCGTACTTCTTTCGCTCCTTGACGCGCGGGTCGCGGGTGAGGAGACCGTGACGGCGAAGGACCGGCTTCAGGTTCTCATCGGCGACCACCAGCGCACGGGCAATGCCGTGGGCGATGGCGCCGGCCCAGCCGCTGACGCCGCCGCCGGCCACCTTGATCTGAGCGCTGAACTTGTCCTGACTCTCCGACACGACGAGTGGTCGCAGGATGGCGTGCTGGTGCGCGGGTCGCACGAACATCTCGTCCATCGGCTTGCCGTTGATGATGACAGAGCCCGCTCCCGGATAGAGGCGCACTCTGGCCACCGAGGTCTTGCGTCGGCCGGTGCCGTAATAGTAGTGCTGTTCCAAGGCGTTTCTCCTATGCCTCGGGGGCGGCCTCAGCCGCCGGCTCCGCTGCCCGACGGCGCTTCTCAGTGGCACGCACCTGAGCCTCGTGTGGATGGTTCGGGCCTGCGTACACCTTTAGGTGACGGTACACGGCCCGCCCCAGACGATTGTGGGGCAGCATCCCCTTTACCGCGCGCTCGATGACACGCGTCGGCCGACGAGCCAGCAGCTTCTCCAGGCTCTCCACTTTGAGACCACCTGGATACATGGAATGGCGATAGTACACCTTCTGCTGGCGCTTGCGACCCGTGACCCGTATCTTCTCTGCGTTGACCACTACCACGCAGTCGCCCATGTCCAGGTGGGGCGCGAAGGTGGGCTTGTGCTTGCCCCGCAGCAGGCTGGCTACCTCTGTGGCGAGGCGACCCAGCGCCTGGTCAGCCGCGTCGACGACATGCCAGTCGCGGACCATCTCACGAGCCTTCGGGCTATATGTCTTCATTTCGTTTCCCCACAGGGCAGACCTGGCGACAGGACAGGCGGGCTCAGGTCCAGCCCAGGGTAGTTCACCTTCATCAGGCAGAGCCCCTGCGGCGCCGCCGTCGGCCCTGCGGCCCCTGCGACCGGCTCGCTCAGCAGAGCCGCCACCTCCGCCGCTGACTTCCGGCCCAGACCCACCTGCACCAACATGCCCACCGTTCGCCGCACCTGGTGAGGCAGGAACGCATCGGCCTCCATGTACACGGCGAGCAGCGACTGTTCATCCCTGATCTCGCAGCGGCGAACCGAGCGAACCGTGCCGCCCGCTGCTGGACCGGCGAACGACCGGAAGTCATGTCGGCCCACCAGCAGCGAGGCTGCCTCTCTCATCACCGGCAAGTCCAGGCGCCCGGCGACGTGCCAGGCACGGCCCTGGAGCAGGGGCGAACGCACCGGGCCGGTGAAGACCAGGTAGCGGTACTCGCGGCTGCTCGCCCGCCGACGCACCTGGAAGTCCAGGGGCACTTCCAGCGCCCGCTGGACCGCGATTTCGTCTGGCAGCCAGTGGTTCAGCCCCCGGACGAAGATCTCCGGCTCGTGGCCGGAGGCGGTCACGAAGGAGGCCACCTGCCCGCGGGCGTGGACCCCGGCGTCCGTGCGGCCGGCGAAGGCCGTCCGCAGCTTCTCGCCTGTTAGTTTGTTAAGCGCAGCCTCCAGCTCACCTTGGATGCTGGGGGCGTTCTTCTGATACTGTGAGCCGCCGTAGCGGCCGCCGTCGTACTCCAGAACCAGGGCCAGTCGACGGCGGTCGTCCGGCTGTTGCAGGGACACGGTCCTGAGCGGCTACACCAGCTCAAGCTGGGCCATGGCGGCCCCGTCGCCCCGGCGAGGGCCTAGCTTGACTATGCGAGTGTAGCCACCATGGCGGTCACCGTATCGCGGCCCAATCTCCTCAAAGACCTTCTTCACCACCTTGGGATCCGTCACGAAGCGGAGGGCCTGCCGACGAGAGTGCAGGCTGCCGTCCTTCCCAAGCGTGATGATGCGCTCCGCCAGCGGACGCACCTCCTTGGCCTTGGCCTCCGTGGTGCGGATCTTCTCGTAGCGGAGCAGGTCCGTAACCTGCCCGCGAAACA
>DAOULP010000086.1:0-25125 GCA_034420175.1 Dehalococcoidia bacterium
ACTCCCTAGACGCGCGGCCTGCCTCTGGCAGGGGAGGCTAGGCCCGGGGCCTAGCAACTCGGAGCCACCCCGAGACTCGGGGTGGCTCCTTTATCTAGGGCCGATCTTCCCCATGAACCACGAGTTCTCCATCGAAGCCTTCCAGTCTCGACTGACGACCCGATTCATCGGGCGGCGCCTGCTCTACTATCGGTCCCTCGCGTCCACGCAGGACATCGCACGTCAGGAGGCCGAGCGCGGCGCCGCAGAAGGCACCACGGTCCTTGCCGACGAGCAGACGGCCGGCCGGGGACGGCTCGGTCGGGGTTGGCTGTCGCCGCCGGGCGCCAACCTGTACTTCTCGGTGGTCCTCCGGCCCGCCAGCGACCATATGCGGGCGTTGCCCATCGTCTGGCCCCTCGCCGTCTGCGAGGCGGTCGAGGAGGTGGCCGGTCTGCCGGCGCGGATTAAGTGGCCCAATGACGTGCTTGTGGGCTCGCGCAAGCTGGCCGGCGTGCTCATAGACTCCGAGTTGGGTGAGGGCGAGGTAGGCTACGCCATCGCCGGCGTCGGCATCAACGTCAACTTCGACGTCTCGCTGCACGAGGAGATCCGCAGCACAGGGACCAGCATCTCTGCCGAGCTCCGGCGAAAGATGGCCCGAGAGGACGTGCTGGCCGCCGTCCTGGGCCGTTTCGAGGAGCTGTACGAAGCGGCTCGGCGAGGCGAGTCCGTCCACGAGGGCTGGAAGGCGCGCCTCGATACGCTGGGCCAGCGCGTCCGGGTCCGCTTCGCGGACAGCGTCGAAGAAGGTGTGGCAGAGGACGCCGAGCCCGACGGCACACTCGTCCTACGCCGCGCCGATGGCTCCCGTGTCCGCATCGAGGCCGGAGAAGTTACCCTTCGGGCCGAGGAAGGCCGCGGCTAGCCGGTGCCGACAGTCTGGCGCTAGTCCCCCAACTGCCCATCGTCGCCGGTATGGAATGCCGACCGTGGAGCGCACTACGGCGGGCGGAACGCCGCGAGCCCGCCGAGGCCATGCGTCATTCCTTCTTCTTCGGGCTGGGCCCTTGGAGCACTCGAGCCGGGAGCGTCAGCACCGCCTTGAGCGTCGTGAAGACGGCGTCGACTCCGATCCCCAACAGGCGTAGCGGCAGAAGCAACACCCAGAGCACCGGGTACAGGATCAGCACCAGCAGGGCGAGCGGCCAGGCCAGCACGAGCAGGATCAGCCAGAGCAGCAACGCCGTCATGTCGTTCCCTTGGTCGGGCACGGTGGTACACACCTTCGCCGCCTCCGGGCCGCTACTCCGCCATCTCGATTCTGGGCAGCCACTCTAGCCAGGACGGAAGGTACCAGTTCAGGTCTCCCAACAGCTTCATGCTCGCGGGCAGCAGGATGGACCGGATGATCGTGGCGTCAACGATGATGGCGACGCCGAGTCCGACGCCAAGTTGTTTCATACCGAGGAGGCGCATGAAGGCAAAGATGCTAAACACAGCCACCATGATCGCCGCCGCGCCGGTAATCGTGCCCGCCGTGGCCTTGACGCCCAGCGACACCGCCTCCTCGTTGGACGCTCCCTTCTCGTATGCCTCCTTGACCCGGCCGAGAAGGAACATGTGGTAATCCATGGACAGGCCGAAGAGGATGGCGAACAGGAACAGGGGCAGCCAGGACTCGATGATGCCTGTGGCCTCGAAGCCAAGGAGGTTCTCAATGCCGGGAGGCCATCCCTCTTGGAACACGAGCACCAGCACACCGTAGGCGGCGCCCACGGACAGGAGGTTGAGGATGATGGCCTTGATGGGGATGACAATGGACCGGAACATGACCAGCAGGATGATGAAGGCGAGCCCGAGCACGAAGGCGAAGACGAAGGGCGTCCTGAAGTAGATCTCCTCCCTGAAGTCGATGTTGGCGGACGCGTTTCCGGCGACGAGCGCCCGGGCCGGGCTGTCCCTAAAGGCCTCTGGAATCAGATCGTTCCTCAGGTGGTTTACGGCATCGATCGCCTTCTCTTCGCCGGAGTCAGCGTTGATGGGGACGAAGACGATCTCAGTGTCGCCGGAGCTGTCGATTTCCGGCTCCCGGGCCAGGGTGCCGTAGGGGTTGTCTGGATCCCGGGCGACACTCTCCCCTTCCACAAGGCTGACGAGTTGGCTAACAGCGGACTGAATGTCCGGAGCGAAGACGTTGGCCTTCTCGCCGGCATCGACGACGACGGCCTCCGGACTTATGAGGCCGATGGTGAAGTTATCCTCCAGAGCGAGAACCGCCCCCTTGGCCTCCGCGTCGTCTGGGAAGCTCTCAACGCCGTTGAAGCCCAGGTTGAAGGGCATGTACGGAGCTGGGATACGAAGAACCGAGACACTGGGCGCACCAATCAACACCAGTGCAGCGATGGTGACCGTAGCCAGGATGGCCGGCCGTGCCAGGACCAGATCCGTGATGCGGCCCCAGATGCCACCTCCCGTGCCCCCGCCACGGCCGAGGAAGGGAACGTGCAGCCGGTCCATGTTGTCGCCGAGCAAGGCCACGAGCGCCGGCAGGAGGCTCACGGACAGGATGATGGCAAGCGCGACGGCGACGATGGCAGCCAGCGCCAGGCTGGTGAAGATCACGTTGTCCACGACAAGCATGCCGCTCACTGCCAGCAGCACAACCGTGCCCGCGAAGACGACCGCCTTGCCCGACGTGCCGCTGGCGGTGCGGAGCGCCTCCTCCTTGGTCCGCCCGCTCTTCCGTTCCGTGCGGTAGCGGCTAATGACGAAGAGCGAGTAGTCAATGCCGGTGGCCAGCCCCATGAGGAGCACCATCTCGCTGTACGATACGTCAAGGGGGTATGACTGGCTGATGATGACCAGTAGGCCGTTCGCGGTGATGACGGCCGCCAGGGCAAGGGCCAGCGGAACCGACGCCGCCACGACTGCACCGAAGGCGAGGATCAGGATCACGAACGTGATGGGCAGGTTGAGAACGAGGGCGCGCCCGAAGTCCTCCTCGACTATGTCGAGGATCTGCTTCGTGAACGAGGCTCCACCTCCGATGAGGATCTCGAACTCGGGGGACGCCTCGTTTGCCGCTGCCACGGCTTCCAGGACCGGGTCGATGTTGTCAGAGGCCTCGGCATCGTCGCCGACGAGCATGACGAGAGCGAAGGTGATGTCGCCGCCGGTCTCGTTCTTGGCCACGAAGGGCGAGAACTCGCGGGGCACGCCGATGTCGTAGTACGTGGTAACGTTGGCAACAACGCGCTGACCGGTGACAACCGTCGTTCCGTCGACAACCAGCTTCTTCTCCACCACCAGGCCCTTGAGGTCGTCCACCAGACCCCGCACCGTTTGCTGGTATCTCTGATCGTCCACAGTCAGCGATGGGTGTGAGATGACCAGTGTCTCCTGTGTAGTGTCTTCGTCTCCGCCGCCGAATCGCTCCTCCAACAGCCGGATAGCCTCGCCCGTCTCGCCGGGTGCCGGGTTGTCGATGTCGGTGTTGGCTTGAACGGCGGTGCAGGTGCCCAGCGCCACGATGACGATCAATACCCAGCCAAGGAGCACGGCCTTCCGGTGGCGGGCGCTCCACATGGCGAGGCGGGCGGTGAGCGATGGCTGCAGGGCAGGTCGGCGTTCGGTCAAGGCAGGCTATCCCCCTCTACATGGAGTCTGGCCAGGAGTCTTGTGGTATGGGGCACGTTATACGCTATACTGGCGCGGTACGTCAACCGTGATGTATCGAGGGAGGTTGAGGATGTCCCTATCGTTTCGGTGCGGAAGCCGCCGGGTCATGGTGTTGGCGGTGCTGTCGCTCCTTGCGCTGTCGTTTGCCGCCGTGGGCTGCGACGACAAGGGAGGGGAGACCACTGTCTCCGCCGCCGAGCCGATGGAGCGATCCCCAACGACACCCATCGTCATTCCCCCCGGCGAGCCCATCACCATTGGTGTGTCCGCAGCGCTGACGGGTGCCGACGCCACCCTGGGCATCGACAGCCGCGATGCGGCCGTGGTGGGCATCGTGCGCTGGAAGGAAGAGAACGGGGATCAGATCGGCGGTCACGACATTGCGGTTCACGCCGAGGATGACGGCTGCTCAGACGCCGACATCACGACGAAAGCCGCTGGTCATCTCTTGCGGGGAGACGACGGCCACGGGCAACTGCCGGGCTTAGTCGGCGTCCTCGGCCCCATGTGCAGCGCCGGCGCGACGGCCGTGATCCCGGACTACACGAAGGCCGGGATAGTGATGATATCGGGTTCCGTCACCCGCACCGACGTCACCCTTGCCCAGCCGGAGCCCAAGTTCTTCTTCCGCACCGCTTACACGAACGAGGACCAGGCTGCCATGCAGGCCCGCTACGTCATCCGGCAGATGGATGCGCAGACAATCTTTGTCGTTGGCGACAGCGAGGCCTACGGCGCGGACCTGGCGGACGCTGCCCAAGCGGCGTTGGAGGAGGAGGGACGGTCGGTGACCCGCGCCAGCATCGAGCGGAGAGACATCGACTTCAGCGATCTGGCAGGCCGCGTCAACGAAGAGGACCCAGACGTAGTCATTTTCGAGGGCTTCAACCCGGAGGGCGCGCTGCTCTACCGGCAGTTGCGCGATGCAGGCTATGGCGGACCGTTCGTCTCCTCCGACGGCGTCGCCTCCGTGCCGGACTTCCTCGAGCCGCTGGGCCAGCTATCAGAGAGCGTCGTCTTCTCCGGCTGCTCTGCTGAGCTGCCTGAGGAGTTCCTCGCCGACTACGCCGACATAGCGGGGCACAGTCCTATGACGCCCTTCGTCGGGCAATACGCCGACGCCGCAACGATCCTGCTCGACTCCGTGGCGCGTGTGGCCACCGAAAACGAGGATGGGTCGCTGGTGATCGATCCGATGGAGCTGCGCGACGCGGTCAGCACGGCACAACTGCCCGACGGAATCTCCGGCGGCACGGCCTTCGATGAGAACGGCGACCGCGAGGGGTGGGGCGGGTCCGTGGGCCTCGTGATGTGCAGGATCAGAGGCGGCCGGTTCGTCGACTTCCAGATCTAGCACCCCGCGGCCGCTGCTTCTTGCGGCCTGACTCCGCATCTCCTAGTCGCTACGTTCCTCCGGGCTCGCGCCCGTCGGACCAGAAGCCTCGGCCCCCGTCTCGGAACCAACCTCCGTGGGCGGACTCCCAGCTCCTGGGGTCAGCGCCGCGCCGGCTCGGCCCATGAACGACTGGATGATGTCGATGGGCACCGGGAAGACAATGGTGCTGTTTCGCTCCGAGGCCACCTCGGTCAGGGTCTGCAGGAATCTAAGCTGCAGCGTGTTGGGTGACTCGGACATGATGCGGGCGGCGTCGGCAAGCCGCTGGGCTGCCTGAAACTCGCCGTCAGCGTGAATGACCTTGGCCCGCCGCTCGCGCTCGGCTTCCGCCTGGCGAGCTATGGCCCGCTGCATTGTCTGCGGCAGCTCCACGTCCTTCACCTCGACGGTGCTCACCTTGACCCCCCACGGCTCCGTCTGCTCGTCGATGATCTGCTGGAGACGCTGGTTGATGCTCTCCCTCTCCGAGAGCAGCTCATCGAGGTCCGACTGGCCGAGGACGCTGCGCAGGGTGGTCTGGGCGATCTGAGAGGTGGCGCGGAAGTGGTCCAATACCTTGACCACGGCCGCCTCCGGGTCTAGGACCCGGAAGTAGATGACGGCGTTTACCTTCACCGTCACGTTGTCGCGGGTGATCGCCTCCTGCGACGGCACGTCCATGGTCACTATGCGCAGGTCTACCTTCACCATCCGCTCCACGATGGGGATGATGAAGAAGAGCCCCGGCCCCCGGGCACCCACGAGCCGGCCGAGACGGAAGATGACGCCACGCTCGTACTCCTGGACGATGCGTACCGCGTAGGGGTAGGCGAGGAAGCCCCACGGCGGTATGAGGAGGAAGAAGCCCAGTGCTATCAGCAGTGCCCTAACGACTCGCTCCATGACTAGCTCCTTTCCCTGCGTCCCCCTTGATTGCAGGTTCTGCGGGTCAGCTCGGCAAGGACGTGACCCGGCCTACCGGTCCGTTGCCGGCTCCTCCGGCCCGGCGCTGTCGTCTGGGGGTTCTTCCTTGGCAATCGCCCTCCTGACGGCCAGCCGCAGGCCGTGCACGGCGGTCACAATGACGTTCTCGCCCTCTTGGACAGGCCCATCTTCGGCAGTGGCCGTCCAGCGCTCGCCTTCCAGGAACACCTGGCCCTCCGGCTCCAGCGCCGACCGCACAACGGCGGTGCGCCCAACCAGAGCCTGCATGCCTGTCACGGCCGGGAGCCGGCGGCTGCGGAGGATGGCACTGACCACCATCAGGAAGAACACCGCCATGATGGCCGCCAGACCGTAGATGAGCCATCTCGACACCTGGAACTCTGGATCATTGGTGCTGGTCAACAGCAGGCCACCCAGGATCAGCGAGATTACGGCTCCGACACCGAGAACACCGAACCCCGCCACAAGCAGCTCCCCGACGAAGAGACCGAAGGCAAGGATGATGAGGGCGACGCCTGCCCAGTTGGTGGGCAAGATGCTCAGGGAATAGAACGCCAGGATCAATGCGATAACGCCGAAGACACCTGGGAAGACTCCGCCTGGGTAGATTAGCTCGAAGGTCAGACCCAGCATTCCCAGGCTGAGCAGAATGAAGGCGATGTTGGGGTCGGCGATGATGAGGAGGAAGCGCTCCAAGAGCGACATGTCGTTCTCGACGACAGGAGCATCGGCCACTTCTAGCGTGACGGTCACCGTGTCGCCGCCGGTCAGTAGCTCCACCGACTCGCCGTCAACGTCGGCCAGCAGCCGGGACAGGCTGGGGGCCACCAGATCGACGACATTCTCGCGGACAGCCTCCTCCTCATCCGCCGAGATGCTCTTGCGCACCGCGTCCTCGGCCCACTCGGCGTTGCGCCCGCGGAGCTTGGCGATCCCGGTGATGTAGGCGACGGCGTCGTTCGTGACCTTGTCGCCCATGGTCCCTTCGATCTCCTCGCCGCCGCTGCCCACGGGATGGGCAGCGCCGATGGCGGTGTTGGGGGCCATCGCCGCGACGTGGCCGGCCATGGTGATGAAGGTCCCTGCTGAGGCCGCACGGGCGCCCGGCGGCCAGACATAGGTGATGACGGGGACCTCCGAGGACTCTATGCGCTGCACGATGTCGCGCATCGAGCTGTCGAGCCCGCCCGGCGTGTCCAGGCGAAGAACGACCGCCACCGCGTCCGCGTCCTCAGCGTCACCGATGGCCCGCTCCACGTAGCGTGCCATGACAGGGCTGATCGTACCGTCGATCGTGACGACGTTGACGGCGTTCTTCTCCTTGATGGCGCCAGCGCAGCCGGCCAGTCCCACCACCAGGAGGAGAACGCCGACGAAGAGAACGACAACCCTTCTGACCGCTCTCATGGTTCGCGCCTTCGGCATGCCAGCCTCCGTCCGCCTATTATATCCCTTTCGATTGGGGCGCTCCCAGGGCGTTTCCCATCACGCTCTGCGACGACTGGGCAGAATGCTCGGTGTCCACACCCAAGGCCGCACAAGATCGCCGCCCTGCGCGATTCGGGAGAATCGGGGGGTCTTGTTGAGGTGGTTCTACGCCTTGCCGAAGGGCGGGAAGAGGGACTCCAACTCGAGACGAATGGGGTCGTCCGGCGGGAGGTGCTGGCTGAAGTCGCCCGTCGGCTCTGGTCGGCTGCGGTCGTTCCGCTTGATCTTCGCCTGGAGCATCATCAGCCCCTGGAGGAAGGACTCGGGGCGGGGCGGGCAGCCGGGCACGTAGACATCCACCGGGACGATTCGGTTGACGCCCGGCAGAACGCTGTACCCGTAGGCGAAGGGCCCGCCGATGTTCGCGCAGCTCCCCATGCTGATGACCCACTTGGGCTCCGGCATCTGAAGGTATATGCGGCGGACGGGCGGCGCCATCTTCCAGGTCACCGTGCCCGCCACGATCATCAGGTCCGCCTGACGGGGGGAGGCGCGAAAGATCTCGGCGCCGAAGCGGGCCAGGTCATAGCGCGGGGTGGCAGCAGCGATCATCTCGATGGCACAGCAGGCAAGGCCGAACATGGCCGGCCACAGCGACGAGCTGCGGGCCCAGTTGATCACGGCGTCCACGGAGCCGAGCAGCAGATTCCGCTCCAGGTCCTGCTCAAGATCCGTATCAAGGCTCATCGGCTGGACTTGCGACATTGTGGCCTTCCCAGGGGTCTCACGGACTCACACAGCCGGCTTCTACCAGCACTCTACAGCCGCTGCTGCCTAGAGACAACGGTCGGCCGCAGTCGTCCCCCAAACGAGGTTTGGGCTCCCAGCCTGCGAGGCCGGCCAGAAGCCCAGGGGTGGTCGGCGCCTTCCTGACTATCCCCGATGCCGAAGGGCCCTCTCCATCTGCCGCTGGGCCTCCCGGCGCGCTATGACTTGTCGCTTGTCGTACTGGCGGCGCCCCCGCACCAGGCCCAGCTCCACCTTGGCCAGGCCCCTCTTCAGGTAGAGCCGCAAGGGGACCAGCGTCAGCCCCTGCTCCTCGACGGCCCGGCTCAGCTCTCGCATCTCGGCCTTGTGCAGAAGGAGCTTCCGCCAGCGGGTGGGCTCGTGGTTGAAGCGATGGGCGGCGGCGTAGTGAGAGATGTGGGCGTTGACCAGCCACAGCTCGCCGCCCTCGGGTCGAGCGTACGCCTCACGCACGTTTGCGCGGCCGTCGCGGATAGACTTGATCTCGCTGCCGGTGAGGACAAGCCCCGCCTCTACCCGTTGCAGCACTTCGTAGTCGCGGAAGGCCTTGCGGTTGACGGCGATCGTCTTCTCGGACATGGCGGGGCCTCGTCAGGCGAGGTGTTGGTGATGACGACAGCCGTCTACGGTACCGCGGTAGCAGTCGGCGTCGGCTCCTCGGCAGCAGCTTGAGAACGGAGGTATTCGATTGCCCGCAGGACCTGGGCATCACGGCGGAGGTCGATATCCTCGTCAGTGAGAGTCACCTCGATGTCCGGGTGGACACCCACGCCGTCGATCTGGATGCGTTCTGGGGTGAGCCAGCGCGCGATGGTGACGAACAGGGCGCCCCCGTCTCGGAGTCGGCGGGCGACATTAACCGTGCCCTTGCCAAAGGTCTGCTCGCCCATCAGAAGGCCGCGGCCGTTGTCTTGAATGGCCGCCGACAGCACCTCGGAGCCGCTGGCGCTGAACTGGTCCACCAGGACCACGAGCGGGATATCGGTTGCCTCCCCACCGCCGGTGGCGTTGAAGACTCGTTCGTCGCCGTTCTTGGACACCTCGATCAGGATGATGCCGTCATCCAGGAACATGTCGGCGACGCTGACCGTGGCCTCAAGGAGCCCGCCCGGGTTGCCCCGAAGGTCTAGGATCAGGCCCTGGTAGTCACTGTCCGCAATGTCCTGAAGGACTGGGCGCAACTCCTCGTCGGAGCGGCTGGTGAACTCACGGAGTTGGACGTAGGCGATGTCCGTGACGGGGTCACCGTTGTCATCCTCCAGCTCCCCGCCGGGCGGGGTAGACGAGACGCTCTCCACCTTGATTTCGTCGCGGATGATCGTGATGTCCTCGGTTGTACCGTCGGGGTGCCGCAGGTTGAGTGTCACGGGAGTGCCGCTGGGACCCCGTATCTTGAGAACAGCCTTATCCACTGACCAGCCCTCGGTAGACTCGTCATCCACTGCCAGGATGACATCGCCGGACTGAATGCCCGCTGCCTCAGCCGGTGTGCCCTCGATCGGGGCGACGATGACTATCTCGCCACCCTGTTGGGAGACCGTGGCTCCAATGCCCTCGAAAGTCCCGGAGGGAAGGACGTTGATGCGGTAGGTCTCCGGGTCTACGTAGAAGGTTCCGGTATCGGACAGCGACTGGAGCAGCCCGTTGATCGCTGCCTGGTAGAGGACCTGGTTGTCGATGAGCTCGCTATCGACGTACTCGTCACCGAGGATCTCTACGATCTGATTGAGGGTCTCATAGTCAAACTCCGCGTCCGATGACGATGCGCCCGCCACCGACCCTGGGGTTCCGGACTCCTCTCCACGAGAGTCATTGACGACGTAGCCCACGCTGAACGCCAGGGCCACGACGACCGCAACCAGCAGCGTGAAGACTGTCCACCTGGCGAATCTCAGCATGGCCTCAGGCTCCTCGGCACGAGGTATGCAGCGAGGGGCGGTGCCCCTCGCTGATCAGTTGACAGTGTAGCACCCGTGCGGCCACGGGGGCAATTCAAGCCGGCGGCCACCGTGGGGGACAAGAGCACCGCGGCACGTGTGGAGGAGGGGCGGTAGTTGACATAATCAGACGCCCTGAAGAGGGGCCACGGGAGGGCGAGGCTCCCTGGGTCGGGGGTGGTGCTGCCGGCGGCGCTTGGCGCCATACAGACGGCGGTCTGCGGCGCCCAACAGATCGTCGGCCGTACGCCCATCGCCGGGGAACGTGGCGACGCCAAAGGAGATGCCGACACCGAGGTTCTCAAGCAGGGCACCTTGCCAGCGACGGTCGGCGGAGACCGCCTTGCCCAGCTTCTCGGCCACGGCGATCGCCTGCGTCTCGTCCGTCTCGGGCAGGATGACCGCAAACTCATCGCCGCCGTAGCGCGCCGCCACATCGGACGAGCGGAGCCTGCTCGCTAGTGCCTGAGCGACATAGCTCAGAAGCGTGTCTCCCATCATGTGGCCATAGGTGTCGTTGACCTCCTTGAAGCGGTCAACATCCAGCATGAGGACTGAGAGGGGCTGGCCGTAGCGCTGGGCTCTCTCAACCTCACGGGCCAGCTCCTCCTGGAAGAAGCGATGGTTGTACAGGTCAGTGAGCGAGTCTCGGTAGGCAAGGTCACGGAGGCGGCGACTGAGATGCTCCAAGTGGCGGGAGTAGGCCCGCTCCATGCCGACGTTTCGCCGGCGGCTGTGGGCGGCGATGAAGACGCCGGTGGCAGCAGTCAGCAGCACAGCCGCTACCCCCAGCAGCTTGTGCTCTTCCGGAGGTACGATGCGGTCACCCAGGACGACCCAAGTGACTGTGATGGCGACCACAAGCGACCCGAGAGCCGACATGGCCCACGTCGCTGTGCCAGTTTCGCGGAAATGAGGTCTGCAGGTGTCACCGGGCAGGACCGTCTCCGCCGATATTGGACCCAAAGAGGCGGCCGGTTGCCGTTCTCCCATCTCTTCTCGCTTCCACGACGGCTCCCGTCGGCTTGAGCGCCGCACCCAGCAGGGAGTCGTCCAGGGGGAGTGCTTCGGCAGCCCGGCCGCCCGCTATCCGCAAGGGATTCGTGGGGCCCGTGGCTTTGCGTCCCACCCTCTCGGGTGGTTTGCCTTTCTCGGCACGCCGCTATTCAGTTGTGCTTCATACTTAGAGTCGGCGGCTGCGGTCAAGTCTTGAATCCCAGATGGCGCCGCACACTTGTTCTATTTGGACTCCTCACAGTACGCACGAGTCGGCTGTCTGCTACCAGCAGTGCACGGGACAAGCTCCAGCGCACCAGGCGGCTGCTGAGACCCTGGGTCACTCGGCCAGCGCACGATGGCTCCAACGACGACCAGCGGACGCCGGACCGGCTGGCCGAATGGCAGCAGTATCTGCGCTCGCTGCGCTGGCCGCAGTCCACGCGACTATGATCTGGTCTGTCGACATCAGACAACCCAGGCTCTCCAGCGGCGAACCATCTTCGCAGCGGAGGCGCCAGAGCTGCGGAGGCGATGCAGGCGCGCGCCCCGGCTTGCCAAGGTGTCGCATGTCAACATAACGTCAATAGTGCGAAGTAACGCCAACGGGATCACGAGACCGGCGGCTCGGCTCCCCGGCCAATGGCCAACGGAGGGAGAGGGTCCTCAGTGGATGTGGACCCCTGGTTGGCTACACCAGATCGCGAAGCTTGTCGGTGATCTCGCGCAACTCGGGGAATCGGCCCTCGCTCGCCTTGGAGAAGAGCAGTTCCCCGTTCACCGTCACCTCGAACCGGCCCGCAGTGCCGGGGATCAACGTCAAGGCCTGGATGCTGTCCCCGAAAGTGTGGAGAAGCTCCTCCGCCGTCCAGGCGGCCCTGAGGAGGTAGTTTCAAGGCGCACAGTACTCGATGTCGATCTTCAGCTTCTCGGCCATCTGTAGCCCCTTCCTTGCCCGTCTCTCGATCGTCCCCAGCCTGGTGTTGCCCGTCATGGTAGCGACGTGAACGCGATGCTTCAACCCTGCTGACAACGGGCAGCCAGAGACGATGCCTGCCGCCGAGACCCACGGCCGGGACACCAGGGCCGTCGATCATCGCGGCCACGCCAGCTTCACTCCCGGCCCGCCTGGCGCTCGGCCGTGGATTGCGTTTATGTCAAGTTCGGCCCTGCCCGTCACCCGCCGGACCAGTCGTCAGCTCTTCGGCGAAGGCTCTCCCCTTGGCACGGCCTGTGATATAGTCCCCTGGGAATCCAGGCAGTCCGGACTTGGAAAGACCCGTGCGGAGGCCGATGGGCACTATCCTCGATCGCTACCAGGAGTTGCACCCGCGTTCCGCGGCCCTGCACGCCGAGGCACTGCGTCACTTCCCGAACGGCGTCACCCACGACGTACGCTACGCCACTCCGTTCCCGATTTATGTCGAGCACGCCGCTGGGTCGCACAAGTGGGACGTAGACGGGCACCAGATCATCGACTACGTCATGGGTCACGGCGCCCTTCTCCTCGGTCACGCCCACCCGGAGGTAACACGGGCGGTTGCCGAGCAGCTCCAGAGAGGCACCCACTACGGAGCCTGCCAGGAGATGGAGATGCGCTGGGCGGGCTGGATACAACGCCTGGTGCCTTCGGCGCAGGTCGTTCGCTTCACCAGCTCCGGCACGGAGGCCACGATGATGGCGGTGCGCCTGGCCCGCGCCTTCACCGGTCGCCAGACGCTGGTCCGCTTCGGCGGCCACTTCCACGGGTGGAACGACAGTGTCGTCGGCTACGCCTTGGCCGCCGACGCCCCGCTTGAATCCGTGGGCATTCTTCCTGCCGCGCTTCAGAACCAGGTAGTACTCCCCCAGCACGACAGAGAGGCCTTGCGCCGCGTGTTGGAGGAAGCGAGTGGCGTTGCCGCGGTCATCATGGAGCCGACAGGAGCCTCGTACGGCACGGTGCCCATGGATCCGGCCTTCCTGGCCGATGTCCGCGAGATGACCGAGAGCAGCGGCGCGCTCCTCATCTTCGACGAGGTGGTGACGGGATTCCGCGTGGCGCCGGGCGGCGCGCAGGCCCTCTTCGACATCCTGCCTGACATCACCTGCCTCGCCAAGGTCCTGGCCGGTGGCCTGCCCGGGGGAGCCGTCGTCGGGCGGCGGGACATCCTCGCCCTGCTGGATTTCGGCGACGACGAGTGGAACCTGAAGCGGCGCATCTCCCACCCAGGTACCTTCAACGCCAATCCCCTTTCGGCAGCGTCCGGCTCGACCTGCCTCTCCATCATCGCCGACGGCCGTGCCCAGCGCCGGGCGGCGGACCTCTGTCGCCGTCTCTGCCAGGGGATGAACTCAGCCCTGCGCCGGGCTGAGGTACCGGGCTGCGCCTACGGGTTCTCGTCCATGTTCCACATCACTATGGGCCGCGAAGTGCCCCGGCCGGACGATGACTTCCTCTGGCATTGGGAGGACACTCCAGGCCCCACGGTGCCCGGAATGCCGCGGGACCTACTCGAAGCCCTAAGACGCGGCATGCTCAACTGCGGTATCGACCTCATGCGCGCCGGCGGCCTCGTCTCGGCGGTACACAGCGAGGAGGACGTCGAAACGACGCTGGCGGCCTTCGAGGAGACGCTAGCAGATATGCGCCGCGAGGACCTGGTCTAGGGCGCCCTCTCACCACAGCCGGCCGACGGACCGGCGGGAGCAAGCTGGGCCTGCCCGCGACCAGGATCGCCGCGGCCCACGGATAGCGCCCCGACTCCCTACTCGGGGAACGTAACCAGCGAGGTCGTGCTCTCGATGCCGGGGATCGACCGCAGGCCCTGACTGAGGATGGCCGGAACGTCGGTCAGACTCGCCACCTCCAGCTCGACAACGATGTCATACGGCCCCATCACCTCGGAGCACTTCTCCACGGCCGAAATGGCCTTAATGGCCTCAAGAACCTTCCTGGTCTGTCCGGGATCGGTGACGACTAGTACGTAGGCCTTGACGGCCATGTTGAGAGTCTCCTTCCCTCACATTGTCCCGTCCGAGCAGGGTGCGGGACGGCATCGACGGCTCCCTCCTTACTACACTCTTGCGGCGCCACCGTCAACGTCCGCCGAGGACGGTGTCGACCCGCCGGGCAAAGGGACCTGGCCGCCCATCCTCCCGGTCAGACGTGCTAAGATGTAGGCCAGGTGGCCCTCGCGAGGAGGCGGGGTATCCGGAGTGGCGGTAGTCGGCAGGGCCCGCGTCCGGCCCGGTGGACCAACGGCTCTTCATGCCGACGAACCCTCCCTGCGGCAGGTTCACCACTTCCCCTTTTCGCCGTGATATGATGAACGCGCATCAGGAGGAGCGATGACCGAGCAATCGAGCCGGGCTCGGCCTCGCCGCCCACGGCGACGCAGCACGGCAAACAACGAGGCGCGCTACCGACACGCGCTTGAGGTGTTCCGGCAGTTCGTGCGCGAGTGCACGGCCTGCCAGACCGACGTGCCGCAGGACTGGCAATACTGCGCTCACTGCGGCCAGCGACTAGCCACAAGCTGTCCGGGTTGTGGGAACCCGCTGCCTCCTTCCGGCGGACGCTTCTGCCCCCACTGCGGACTCGAGATGCCCCGGGAGATGGCCTAGACGTGGTCCCCCGCCTGACGATTCCGCACGTGGGGTGCCCCACAATGACAACCGCGGTCTTGGACTTGGCGCCGGGGACGCCGCAATCTGGATCTCCCAGCAGCCAGAGGTGGCGAGAGTGAAGGCGACCGCTACCCTAGACAAGCACGTCTTGCGGGAGCTGGTAGCTCTCGTCGGCCGCGAATACGTCCTTCACGAGCCCGCCGACCTCCTAGTCTTCGAGTATGACGGCACCATCGACCGTGCTCTGCCGCAGGTCGTGGTTCTGCCGGAAACCGCGGAGCAGGTGTCAGGAGTGGTCAAGGTGGCCCGTCGCCACGGGTTGCCCGTCACACCGCGCGGAGCGGGCACAGGCCTCAGCGGAGGCGCCGTCGCCGAGGGAGGCGGCGTGGTGCTGGCGCTGACCCGGATGAAACGGATCCTGGAAGTGAACGCCGAAGACCGCACGGCCTTGGTGGAGCCGGGCGTCGTCAACCTCGACCTGAGCCGAGCCGTCCGGTCCCATGACCTCTACTTCGCGCCCGACCCGGCCAGCCAGCGTGCCTGCACGGTGGGAGGGAACGTCGCCGAGAACGCCGGCGGGCCCCACTGCCTGGCCTACGGCGTCACCACCAACCACGTCCTGGGCTTGGAGTTGGTGCTGGCCGACGGCGACGTCGTTTGGGTGGGTGGGCGCACTCGCGACCTGCCCGGCTATGACCTCACGGGCGCCGTGATCGGCTCCGAGGGCACCCTGGCCATCGTCACCAAGGTCCGCGTCCGGCTCCTCCCTCTGCCGGAGGCGGCGATAACGCTGCTGGCGATCTTCGACGAGATGGACCAGGCCAGCAATGCCGTTTCGGCCATCATCGGGCAGGGGATAGTGCCCGCAGCTCTGGAGATGATGGACCGTGAGATAATCCAGGCTGTGGAACCGGCCCTGCACGTCGGCTACCCCATGGACGCCGAGGCCGTCCTTCTTATCGAGGTGGAGGGCCTGCGCGAGGAGGTCGTCGAAGAAGGCGAGTCCGTAGAGGAGATCTGCCAGGCCCAGGGAGCACGCGAGGTCCGCGTGGCCAAGGACGACGGGGAGCGCGAGCGGCTCTGGGCCGGTCGCAAAGGGGCGATCGGCGCCATCGGCCGGCTAATGCCCAACTATTTCGTTCTAGACGGCACCGTGCCGCGCACGCGCCTGCCCGAGGTGCTCCGCAAGATCGCGAACATCGGCCAGAAGCACGGCTTTCACATCGCCAACGTCTTTCACGCCGGCGACGGCAACCTTCACCCGAACATCCTCTTCGACGCCCGACAGCCGGGCCAGACGGAGCGTGTGGTAGAGGCAGGTGGCGAGATCACCCGTGTCTGCCTGGAGGCAGGCGGCACGATCACCGGCGAGCACGGAATCGGGCTGGAGAAGCGCCCCTACATGTCCTGGCTCTTCACGAATGCGGACCTGGATGCCATGGCCCGACTGAAGGCGGCCTTCGCTACCGATGAGCTCTTCAACCCAGGCAAGATCTTCCCCGCCGCCGCCGGCGCCGGCCAGGCGAGCCAGCAGCAGATCATCCGCAGCGCGGGCCCCGGCGCATACGTCTGATCATGTCGCCCGTAGAGACCTCAGCCCTTCTCGATTCGTTGGCCTCCCACCTCCCCGGGGGGCGTCTCCTGACCGGTGAGCAGATTCAGCGATACGAAGTCGACGGCCTGCAGCCCACCGCCGTCGCTGTAGCTGAGACGGTAGAGGAGGTCTCGTCGATTCTGGGGGCGGCCTGCCGGCAGCGGGCGGCGGTCGTGCCCTGGGGCAGCGGCACCGCTGTCGCTCTGGGCAACCTGCCCCGCGCCTACGACGTGGGTCTCGTGACCCGCTGCCTCGACCGCGTCCTTGAGTACGAACCCGCGGATCTCACGCTAACGGTCCAAGCCGGAATCACAATGGCGACGCTCGCCGAGGAGCTGAAGCGCCACGGCCAGTTCCTGCCCCTGGACGCGCCGGGGAGTGCCACTGTGGGCGGCGTGCTGGCAACCGGCACCTTCGGCCCGCGGCTCCATGCTTATGGGCCGGTAAGAGACTGGGTGCTGGGCGTTCGCGTTGTTCACGCCGACGGCGAGGTCACGAAGGCCGGAGGCCGCGTCGTCAAGAACGTCGCCGGATACGACATGACGAAGCTCTATCTGGGATCGCTCGGCACTCTGGGAGTCATCGTGGAGGTCTCCCTGAGGGTGACGCCGCTGCCTGCGGTGAAGGAGACCTGGGCCGCCACCTGCCCGTCGTCGGTAGAGGCTGTCCGCCTGGCTCTCGACGCCAACTCCCGCGGGCTGCGCCTGGGCGCCCTGGCCGTGGCCGGCCCCCTTGGCCCCGATGGCCCCCTGGCCGCGTCTGGCCTCGAAGGGCGCGGCTACGCGGTCCTCGCTCAGGCCGCTGGCACGCGGGCGGCAGTCGAGCGTTCCCTTCGCGACCTGGACACACTGGCCGCCGATCACCGCCTGACCGCCGGAGGCGTCCGGCTCGGCGCCGCCAGCGAGACGTGGGAGGCTCTGAGAGCACTGGGCCAGCCCGCCCTGGGCGACAACGTTCTCTTGGTCAGAGCAGCACTTCCGCCCTCGCAGGTGCTGCCCTGGCTGGAACGGATGGCGGCGCTGGCCGCGAAGACGGGCCTAGCGCCCGCCGTCGCCGCCTACGTCGGCGCGGGCTGCGTCTTCGCCCGCTGGCACGCGGCGGGCTTGGGGGGAGAGCGAGGGCGCGGCCTTCTGACCGCCCTCAGCGAGTCGGCCGTCAACCTGGGCGGCGTCGCAGTCGCACAAGGCTGCGCCCTGGAACTCAAGCGCCACGTGGATGTCTGGGGGCGACCCCGAGCCGACTTTGCCCTCATGCGCCGTCTGAAGGAGCAGTTCGACCCCCACGGAACCCTGAACCCTGGCCGCTTCCTGGGAAGGCTGTAGACCTGTGGCGGACACCGCAACTGTGACAACCGGTGCTGCCGCCCCTCGCGGCGTAGACGGCCCGCGACCGGAGGACATCAGCCGCTGCATTCACTGTGGGTTCTGCCTCAACTACTGCCCAACCTACGTGGCCCTGGGCCTGGAGACCGAGTCGCCCCGGGGCCGGATCCACCTCATCGACGCCCTGAGCACGGGCCGCCTGGACCCCAGGGGCCCCGTTCTGGGGCACCTTGACCTCTGCCTGCAATGCCGTGCCTGCGAGAGCGCCTGCCCTTCCGGAGTGAGCTACGGGCGCATTATGGAGGGTGCGCGCGCTCAGCTAGCGGTCACCCGACGGCGCCCCTTCGGGTGGCGGCTGCGCTCCATCGCCCTGCGCTGGACCCTCCCCCACGCGCGCCGTCTGCGCCTCCTGGCCGTGCTGCTACGCCTCTATCAGCGGAGCGGCCTGCAAGCCCTTGTGCGCCGGACCCGTCTCCTCCGGATCCTGCCCTTCGACCTTGAGTATAAGGAGCAGCTGCTGCCTCCTGTGGCCAGCCGCTTCTTCGCCATCGGGCCGGCGAGCGTGCCCGCCAGGGAGCCGGGCTCTGATTCCGACTCGACCGGTGAGCGCCGGCGTGTCGGCCTGCTCACAGGATGTGTGATGCCGTTCCTGTATCCCCAGACGCACGAGGCCACGGTGCGCGTCCTGGAGCGTCACGGCTGCCAGGTGGTGATCCCAGAGGAGCAGGTCTGCTGCGGTGCCCTCCTCATCCACAACGGCGACCACGAGACTGCCCGGCGGCTCGCCCGGCGCAACGTCGATGCCTTCCTTGCGGCCGATGTGGAGGCGATCATCGTCAACGCCGCCGGTTGCGGCGCCGCGCTGAAGGAGTACGGCGACCTGCTGGCGAACGACCCCGAGTACGCCGAAAGGGCAGCACACTTCTCGACCCTGGTGAGAGATGTCACCGAGTTTCTCGTCGATCTCCCCTTCCAGCCGGGCCTCGGTCGCCTGGAGCGCCGCGTTACCTACCAGGACTCCTGTCATCTGGCGCACGCGCAACGCATCACGGCAGCGCCACGTGAGCTGCTGGCTGCCATCCCCGGCCTGGAGCTGGTGGAGATGGAGAACGCCGACCGCTGCTGCGGGAGCGCCGGGATCTACAACGTCGCCCAGCGCGAGATGTCGTCGCGCCTCCTCGCTGACAAGATGAAGGCTGTGGCCGCCACGGAGGCCTCGGTGGTCGCCACCGCCAACCCTGGCTGCATGCTCCAACTCGACGCGGGCCTCAGGCTGCACGGAGTGAAGGGAACGGTCGCCCACGTGATCGAGGTGCTGGACGACGCTTACGCGGCCGGCGACTGGGCCCGTGCACCAGGCGAGCGCACCGGGGCACCGACGAGGGGGTCGGCTTGAGTCCGGTCCACGTGCTCGCGGAGCCTGGAGACATGGCCCCCACCGTCTTTCTGGTGGGCGACCCGGGACGGGCCCACCTGGCGGCGTCCAAGATCGAAGGGGCACGGCTGTACAACGACTTCCGCGGCCTTGTCGGCTACACAGGCCATCACAAGGGGATCGAGGTCTCCTTCCAGACCACGGGCATGGGCGGACCCTCGGCGGCCATCGTCTGCGAGGAGATGGCCGACCTGGGAGCCCGTGTACTCATCCGCCTCGGCACGTGTGGCGGCACGAGGCCGGATATCCGACCCAACGATCTCGTCATCGCCACCGCCGCCTGTCCCCTGGACGGAACCAGCCGTGAATACGTGGACGGCGACCCCTACGCGCCGACCGCCACGTTCCGGGTCGTCCGGGCCTTGGTGGAGGCCGCCGAGCGGCTGGGAGCGCCCCACCACGTGGGCCCAGTAGCCACCGAGGATGCCCTGTACCGGGTGCGGGAGGGGTTCGTGGACAAGTGGGCCCGTCGCGGCGTGCTGGCCCAGGAGATGGAGGCCAGCGCCATCTTCACCATCGCTGCGCTGCGAGGACTCGAGGCCGGCTGCGCACTGACGGTGTCCAATCAGGCTGGCCAGCACGAGCGACTGCCCGACGACGAGCTGAGGGTGGGCGTGGAGCGCATGATCCAGGTGGGGCTGGAGGCGGCCGTCTCACTGGGTGGCGGTCCCGGTCCTCTCACAGGTGCCGCCAGGCAATGAGCGAACCTGAGCCCCTGCTCGTCACCAGGAGCCAAATCGCACGCGAGTTGGCGGGGCTCGGCGTGGCCCCCGGCCAGGTGGTCATGCTGCACGCGTCTGTGAAGGCCGTCGGCTGGGTCGTGGGCGGCCCGGACGTGGTCATTCGAGCTCTGCTCGACGTTCTGACACCCAGGGGCACGCTGCTGATGTACGTGGGATGGGAAGACGCCCCGTACCACCTAGCCGAGTGGCCCGAAGACAGGCAGAGGGCCTACCTGGAGGAATGCCCCCCATTCGATCCCGCCACGTCCCCGGCCGTTCGCAAGTGGAGCATCCTGACCGAGTACCTTCGCGCGTGGCCAGGCGCCCGGAGGAGCCAGCACCCTGAAGGGTCCTTTGCCGCAGTCGGCGCGCAGGCGGAATGGCTGACGAAGGACCACCCTTTGCAGTACGGCTACGGGACCGGCTCGCCGCTCGCCAGGCTCTGCGAGGCAGGCGGCCGGGTACTGCTACTGGGAGCACCGTTCGATACCATCACCCTCCTCCACTACGCCGAGCACCTGGCGAGCGTCCCCAACAAGCGGACCGTCCGCTACAAGATGCCCGTCCTTCGGGAGGGCAAACGCGCCTGGTTGGACTTGGAGGAGTTCGACACAAGCAAGGGCATTGCCGATTGGGAGGGCGGAGACTACTTCCCCGTCATCGCTCCCGAGTTCCTGGCGTCCGGCAAGGGGAGAGCGGGCAAGGTCGGCGGTGCGCGCTGCTACCTCTTCGACGCCGCCGAACTGGTCGAGTTCGGCGTGTCGTGGATGGAACGCACCTTCGGGAAGAACGCCTAGAGCCAGCCGCTAGCCTGTCGGCGTGGCCTTGCGCCAGTGGTGAGCGGCAGGCCCCTCAAGGAGCACAATGAGTCGTTATGGCTGATCTGCCCAATCCCCCCGTCCCGCCATTCTATCTGGACGGCGAGCCTCACCTGACGCCCGAGCGGATCGTCGCGTATAACTGCGAGTCGGCGGGCATTGCGCCCGAGGAGATCGCCGTTAAGCCGGTGCTGGTGGCCACGTTCTTCCCGGAGCTCACAGCGTTCCTGGCCGAGCGGCACGGTGGCCAGAGGTGGGACCAGTGGCCAGCCAGCGGGCCCGGCCGCGAGCTCTACGAGCTGGACAGCAGCGTGTGCCTGGCGACGCTGCCCATCGGCGCTCCGGCGGCGACCAGCTTCTTGGAGGAACTCGTCGCCCTCGGCGCCAGAGCGGTTCTTATCGTGGGAGCCGCCGGCAGCCTGCGGCCCGAGCTGCCTATCGGCTCGGTGACACTGCCGACGTCGGCAATCCGCGAGGAGGGCACATCACACCACTACCTTCCCCCTCACGTCCCGGCAGCGGCCACAGACGAACTCGTGAGAGCTCTGGAGGTCGCCTGGAAGGGGGGCAACCCGAAGCCGCGCACCGGCCTCCACTGGACCACGGACGCACCCTACAGGGAGCACAAGGAGAAGATCACTGCCTATCGGGAGGCAGGCGTCCTGTCGGTGGACATGGAGGTGTCGGCTCTTTTCTCGGTAGCGCAGCACCGCGGCGTGGCCTGCGCGGCCATCCTCGGCGTCTCAGACGAGCTTTACGAGCCGTGGCGCATGGGCTTCGGCGCCCCCGACTTCCTCCGCACGATGGGTCGTGTTGGCCTCGCTGCGCTGGAGGCGGGCTTCGGCCTCGCGTCCGATCGGGGCACTGTCCGGCCATAGGATATTATGTAAAGTCCTTCCCTGCACGAGCAGATCGCTCCCTTCGCTCCCCGGGTGGGCATCCTCACGTTGAGCGGAAGAACCGCACCGACAGCACTGCCGCAACCAGCAGAATCCCGCTCAGGACCAGAAGCTCCTTAAGGCTGGAGCCCTGACCCAGCCAGGCGTCCTGCAGGGCCGTCACCACGTACGTGAGGGGCAGCGCATCTGAGACGACCCGCATCGCATCGGGCATCACGTCCCGTGGCGGGCCGGCTCCGGAGAGCATCCACATCGGGAAGAAGAGAAGCAGGCCCACCGCCTGGGCGGCCCGCGCGTTGGCGAGTAGGGTTCCGAGCAGGAATCCGAGCACGATGAAGCTTAAGGTGCTGATGACGAACGCCAGCAGCAGTCGCGCCGGGGATTCGGGCAGTTGCGCGTCGTACAGCAGGCCGGCGGCAACGATGAGAATGGCACTCCCGACCGCCGCGATCACGAAGCTGACGGTCACTTGCGCGCCGAACAGGCTCCATGGTGACACGGACGATGCGCTGAAGCGGCGGATGATCCCACGCTCTCGATAGGCTGCCAGGTGCACCGGCAGGCCGACCAGACCTATGGAGGCAATGACGACCGACAAGTAGCCCGGCACTTAGTAGTCGACAGGGATGGCGTTGCGGAACTCCTTGTCCACCTCGTTGCCGAACACGCCGGCGAGGACGATCAGCGTCACAAGCGGGAACGCGAGGGAGAAGATGACCGTGATAGGCTCACGAGAGAAGAGCTTGACTTCGACCCAGGTCAGCTTCGCCAGTGCCGCCATCACTACTCCAGCTCGCCTGGCAGTCCCTGGTCCGTGAGCGCCAGAAACACATTCTCCAACGTAGGCTGCTCCACCCGAAGGTCCGAGGGCACGATGCCATGGTTGACGAGCTCCGCCGCCACCAGCGCCAGCACCGGCCCGGCACCCGTCACCTCGACACGGCTGGCCCGACGCTCCACCTTCTCCACGTGCGGTACCTGGTCAAGCCAGGCCAGATCCGCGTGATCGGTGCTGAAGATGACGCGAACCTGGCCGCCCAGCCGGTTGATCAGCCCCTGCGGCGTATCGAGGGCCGCGATGCGGCCCTGGTCCACGATCGCTACGCGGTCACAGAGCTGCTCGGCCTCGTCCATGTAGTGCGTGACGAGGACAACCGTCGTGCCCCGCTCCCTGACGGCCCGAATGAGGCCCCAGGCCACGCGGCGGGCCGCCGGATCGAGCCCCGAAGTCATCTCATCGAGGAACACCACCTCGGGGTCGTTGACCAGGGCCAAGGCAACGAACAGCCGCTGGCGCTGCCCTCCCGACAGGCTGGCGAACGCGGCGTTGCGCTTGTCTGCGAGCCCCCATTGGTCCATGAGGCCCCGCCAGTCGGAGGCGCCGGGCACGAAGGACGCGAACAGGTCCAGGGCCTCCCAGACCCGTATGTGGTCGGGGAGCGCCGCCTCCTGAAGCTGACAGCCCATCCGGCGGCGCAGCTCTCGCGCCTGGAACAGCGGATCGAGTCCGAGCACCCGAATCCGGCCCTCGTCTGGGCGACGCAATCCCTGCACGCACTCCACCGTCGTTGTCTTCCCAGCTCCGTTGCGGCCGATCAGCCCGAAGATCTCCCCTTCGGCCACCTCAAACGATACGTCCTCGACCGCCACCGTAGGCCCGTAGCTCTTACGAAGGTGCTCGGTTCCAATGACCGTGCTCACGCTGCTACTCACCCCACCCCTGATGGAAGTATCGCCGCTGCCCGCTGTCGGCCAAGGTGGTCACGGCCGCTACGAGGATTCCGGCGCCGGGAGCCGCTCTCGCAAGAGATCGTTCTGTTCCTTCAGCAAGGCGAGGATCTGGTCGCTCTGCTCCCGCAGTCGGGGCAGCGTGGACACGACCAGCTTTGGAGGCGAGTCGTCCGGCATCTCCTCCATCATCCGCCCCATACGCTCCATCATCCGTTCCCTCATCCGCCCTCTCATGGACTCGCGGAGGCCCGCCAGGCCTTCGCGCCGGTCTGGTGGCAGGATTCGGCCCAGCACCATCGCCAACCCAGCGAACACGCCGATCAAGAATACCAGTTTCTTCATTGCCTTCCCTCCCTGCCTGACATCCCCTCGAATTCTGCCCCCGGCGGCCCTACCGGTCACGCCACCGGCCAACGCGTTGGGAAATTATGTCAAGTTGCTCCCCTAGCGGCCGCGCCGTGTCCAGTCGCACCATCTCCCGCTTCGACGCCTCCGTCAGCGCCTCGAAGCGCTCCCGCTGAGCGACGAAGATCTCCCACCGATCAACATCGGAGGCCGTCCACGGCTCTTCGGGACGGCCGGCCAGCCGCTCGCGAACCACCGATTCGTCGACCAGGCACTCGACCGCCAGGTAGCGGGCACCGCGACGACGCGCCAGGTCCCTCGCCACTTGCCGGTGACGGCGGACGAGGAACGTGGCGTCCAGGATGACCGGCCGGCCGCGCTCGAGGTGCGGCTCCGCCTCCTCCAGCATGGCCTGGTAGGTGCGCTCAGTCATCTCCGGCGCGTAAATGCCGCGCTCCCACGGCTCGATGTGACGCTCCGTCGGCTCGATGCCCAGCAGTCGCTTGCGCACGGCATCGGATGAGACGACCACGGCGCCCAGCCGGGCGGCCAGGGCGTAGGCCAGGTAGCTCTTGCCGGTCCCGCTGAGCCCGACCATGGCCAGTAGGGCTCTCGGTGCGCGCCGCCGGGCGTAGCGATGAGCCAGGCGGAAGAAGGCGCGCGCCCGCTTGCGGGCGGCGGCCTTCTGATCCACCGGCACCCCCGCATCGTCGAGCTGGAAGCCGTCCACCTTCCCACGCACGTAGGCGCGATAGCACTTGTAGAAGTCGAGCACCAGGGGCAACGTGCTGTCGCCCGACATTCCAAGGTAGTGGCCCATAAGTTCGTCGGACATGGCGGGCTGCCCCCGCGAATCAAGGTCCATAGCCAGGAAGCCGATGTCGGCGGCCACGTCCGAGCACCGGTGGAGCACATTAAACTCGATGCAGTCGAAGATGCAGAGGCCGTTCTCAAAACAGACCGCCTCGGCACGCAGGTCGCCGTGGCAGTCGCGGGCGCGGCCAGCGCGGACGCGCTCCTCGAACAGGTCTCTCTCCTGTTCCAAGAAGTCCTCCACATACTGCCGGGTCTCCTGGAACTGGCGCGCAGTGATGGTGCGCCCGACGTAGGTCTCGGTCTGCTCGAAGTTCTCGCGCCACTTGCCGGCGATGGTCTCCAAGCCGCCGAAGGCGTCGATCTCCGGCCCCGTTTCCGCCGAGGCGTGGAACTCGGCCAGGCGCCCGGCCAGCCGACGCAGCATCTCGGGGGTCACGGCCCCCTGCTCCAGCAGGTGGTTCATCATGCGCTCTTCCGGCAGCCGCCGCATCTTGACGGCGTAGTCCACTGCCGTCCCGGCCGCACCGATTCGGGCGGCGCCCTCGGCGAAGCCAATGGCCACAACGTCCAGGTAGGTGCCCGGACAGAGACGCCGGTTGAGCCTAACCTCCTCCTCACAGAAGTGACGTCGCTTCTCCAGGGTGCTGAAGTCCAGGAAGCCCATGTCCACCGGCTTCTTCAACTTG
>DAOULP010000087.1:0-2731 GCA_034420175.1 Dehalococcoidia bacterium
ACGTGGGCTCCGCGTACGCCCCCCGAGGTTTCTTCCCGCCCGAGCTGTGCTACAGCGACCGCATCCTGGGGCCGGTGGTCGACTTCGGGCATGACTGGGTGATCCTGAGCGGCATCGCCTGCCACGGCCAGTGGCCCACCGACGTCGTTCACAGAGGCAACCCCCTGGACGCTCCCATCAGCTTCGTCTTCCGCGACGACATCCTTAGCAACGGCATATCCTTCCAGACGCTCGACGCCCACGGGTTCCTGGACAAGCTGCGCAACCTTGGCCGCCACCGCCGAGGCGATGTCTACGTCGTGACGGCGATGGATGCCGAGACCTTCGGTCATCATTTGGCGGGTTGGGTAGAGGCCTTCCTGGGCGAGGTCTACCGGGCGCTCGCTCCGCGAGAAGCAGGCGTGTCCGCCCGGCACGGTCCCCACAGCGAAGCGCTCGTGCCCGCCGGCTACCTGCACGGGGGCGCATCCGGGCGCGACGGCCTTCGGGCCCCCCGGCCATCGGACGGCGACGGTAACGGTGATGGGGCATCCCTCCCCCTTCCACGCCACCTGCTGGAGGTCGACGACCGTCGCCACGAGGCGGCCGCGCCGGTCCGGCTCGCCACCGTGAGCGAGATAGTCGATGGCTTCCCTCACATCGAGGGGTGTTGGCCGCTGGCGAGCTCTTGGAGCACCACGGCCGACGACCTGGCCCGCGGGGTTCTGTACCCCCTATGGGACGATCCCCACAACCGCATCCATGCGCTTCTCTGGGAGCACCTTACTCTCTGCATCGAGCTTCAGGAGCAGGCCGAGCACTCTGCCGACAACCCGACGGGCCACTGGCACGCGGGCATAGCCAGGAGCATCCTCGATACCGCAGTCCATAGCTGCCAGTTCTGGTGGGCCAGCCGGCGCCCGCACTGGGACGTGAACATGGTCTTCCGGGGCCTGATGGAGCAGGGCCAGGCGGCGCTCAACGCCTGCCGCGCCGTTGAGCTGAGCAGCGCCTCCCGCGAGCAGAAGCGTCTGGCCTGGCGCCGACGCTTGGCTGCTCTGGAGATCCACCGACAGGTGGTGGACGAGCTGGTCCGGTCCTAGCACGGCCTCGGCCATCCGCCGATGAGCAGTGCCGTCGTACCTACAGGTCCCCCATCTCCGTTCCTGGGAGGGCTGTTCGGACGCCGTGTCCGCGGTACAATGACCCCGCCGCGAGAAGGCAATGCCAGACATCCATCGGGACATGCAGAACCCCAGCACCGAGCCTCAGAGGAGACGCGGCGTCCGCCGCATGATGCGGCTTGTCCTTCTGCTGCTGATGCTCGCCCTGGATCTCGCGCCAGCGCAGGCCTGCTATCTGGGCCCTGAAGACCCCTCTCCCACGTCGACGCTGGTCCCAACCCAGATTCCCACACCCGTCCCGCCCACTCTGACGCCCGTCCCCTCTGCGACACCGGTCCCACAACTCGGCCCCGGCGAGGCTATCGTCGTTGGGGGCGAGGTGCGCGCCCGGCCGGAGCCCTCAACCCGCAGCATCCCGGTGGGAACTCTCCCGGACGAAGAGCCCGTGCGAATCGCCGAAGTGGTGCAGGGTGAGAACTGGCTGGTGGGAAACCAGACCTGGGTGCCCACAAGCCCACCGTGGGCCACAGAATGGTATCACCTGGACGATGGGACGTATGTCTACGGCGCCTTCGTCTTCCAGATCCAGGAAGGAGAAACCTCGCCTCTCCTCCACTTCGAAGGGCAAGAGAAGTGGATCGACGTGGACCTGTCGGAGCAGACAGTGAGGGCCATGGTGGGAGACCAGGTCGTGCACGTGGCGGCGGCTACCACCGGCGCGCCCGGCTTCGAGACGCCCATGGGCACGCACTACGTCGAGCCCGACGGACGCATTGCGGTCGAAAGGATGACCGCATCACAGGCCGGCTATGACCCTTCGCAGGCCCGATACGACGTGGAGAGGGTGCTCTTCACTCAGTACTTCGACCGCCAGGGGGATGCGCTGCACCTCAACTACTGGCGTCCCGACTCCGTATTCGGAGTCACGCCCACCAGCCATGGCTGCACCGGCCTCCGCCTGCACGACGCCCAGTACCTCTGGCTCTTCGCCCAGCCGGGCACCCGCGTCGAGATTCACGACTGAGCTTGAGGTCCAGGCAGCGCCAACTGGTCGCGGGGCCGGGCAGGGATCTATCTTCCCGTTGGCCGGCCTCTTCGATGACCACGGCTATTGCTTTTTCTGGAGCGCCCGGCCATAATCGCGTCATTGATTCCACGTGCGGGGGATCGCAAGGAAGGGGCTGATTCCGCGTTGACACTCGCGGAAGTGAGAGCGAGCCGCTGCAGCGCGGCCTGAGAGGAGGGACTTGCCATGGCGACGAAGGACTACTGGCAACGGTTTCACCGACAGCGAATCTCCAGGAGACGACTGTTAGCGACGGCGGGCCTCGGCAGCGCCGGACTCGTTGCCGTCACCGCCTGCGGTGGCGGCGGAGGAGAAGAATCGGCCACCGCGACGCCCGGAGCTGGCGAAACACCTGCAGCCGCCGGTTCCCCCACAGTGATCGGCGAACCGAAGTACGGCGGGGTGTACAAGGGCGTCAACACGGGGGATTGGGGGACCATCGACCCTGAGACCTGCGTCGGCACTGCCTGGGCGTCCTTCCCCCGCTGGTACAACGTGCTGTTCAGCAGATCGAACGCCGACCCGGAATTCATCTTCTGGGACCTCGCGGAGTCCATGGAGC
>DAOULP010000088.1:0-5560 GCA_034420175.1 Dehalococcoidia bacterium
CGGCTGCTCGAAGAACTGAAGACCGCGCAGGACGAGATGAAGGCCGAGGACCCCACCTTGTCCGAAGAGATGGTGGCGATTGAGATGGACGTGGCCATGGCCCCCGCGGTAGGAATGGTCCCGCCCGCCTTCTTCTGGTACCACCACTGCGGCTATCGCGAGAACTGGAACAACCGCGAGTGGGGCGACCCAACCATGGCCCGGCCCTTCGATGAGTACATGCAGGAGGCGCTGAGCAAGGGCTGGTGGAAGGGCGTGGACCGGCCCGGTCCGGAGACGCCGCCCCGCGTCTACATCGAGTGCGGCGGCAACGCCCTACGGCGCACCCGCGGTGGTCAGACTCAGCTCGTCAAGCACCTCTGGCCCCAGCTCCAGACCATCGTCACCGTCGACTGGCGGATGAACACGACGGGCATGTATTCGGACTACTTCCTGCCCGTCGCCCAGCACTACGAGAAGCTCACCTTCCACATCCCTACTCCCCACCTGCTGAACCTCACCTTCTGCGACAAGGCGGCAGAGCCCCCGGGAGAGGCGAAGAGCGAGTGGGAGATCGCCCGTCTGCTGGCCCAGAAAGTGGGCGAGCGGGCCAAGGCGAGAGACTTTGTTGAGTACACAGACAGCGAAGGCGTCGCCCATCGGCTGGATGCCCTCTACGACACGCTCACGATGGGGGGCAGGTTCACAGAAGCCGCGGACGTCGCCAGAGAGTGGGTGCAGGACAGCGTCCTGGCCGGCTCGCTGCCCGAGGGAACGAACCTCGACACCCTGCGCGAGAACGGGTACGTCCGCTTCGTCGGCTGGGGCGTTTCGGCCATGGCTCTGAACCAGTCCGCGCCCCTCAAGCCGGACGAGACGATGTCCGCCTTCCGCTGGCACACGGAGGACAAGATCCCCTACCCCACGCTCACGCGCAGAGCCCAGTTCTACATCGATCACGACTGGTTCCTGGAGGCAGGCGAGGAGCTGCCGGTGCACAAGGATACCCCCAAGCAGGGCGGCGACTACCCATTCCAGATGTCCAGCGGCCACAATCGCTGGAGCATCCACTCCATGAACATCGTCAACAGGATCATCCAGGACACCCATCGCGGGCGGCCGCACATGGTGATGAACACCAACGACGCCGCAGCCCGCGGCATCGAGGACGAGGAGGAGGTCCAGGTCCACAACGACATGGGCCAGTTCGTCGTGCCGGTGAAGCTGTCGCCGTCCGTGCGACCGGGCCAGGTTATCGTCTACAACGGCTGGGAGCCCTACCAGTTCCGCGGCTGGACGGGCCCGATGGACACGGAGCCCGGCATGATCAAGTGGCTCCACCTGGCGGGGGACTACGGACACCTGCGCTACTGGCCGATGCAGTGGCAGCCGGGGCCCATCGACCGGGCCATCCATGTCGATGTCAGCAAGCTGGACTAGCGACCCCCAGGAGGTCCCGTTGCCGACCGAACGCGAGCCGACCCAGCGTCTGACCTGAACCTGCCATGCGTATCCCCACCCTCGAGGACGTCTATCGAGCGCGGGCGGTAATCGCCCCATACGTGCGGCCGACGCCGCTGGTGCGCTCGGACGCCCTGTCCGAGCTGCTGGGCTGCCAGGCCTACCTCAAGTGCGAGAACGTGCAGCCCATCGGGGTGTTCAAGGTGCGCGGGGGGATCAACCTCGTCTCATCCTTGGACGAGGAGGAGCGGCGCCGAGGCGTCATCACCGCCTCGACGGGGAACCACGGTCAGTCCATCGCCTACGCCGCCCGCCTCTTCGGCGTCCCGGCCGTGATCGCCGCCCCCGAGAACTGCAACGCGTACAAACGGAGAGCCATGGAGCGGCTGGGGGCACAGGTCAGGCTTGTCGGCAAGGGCTTCGACGAATCACGCCTCTGGGTAGAGGAGGAGGCAGCCAGCAAGGGCTACCGGCTCGTGCACGCCGCCAACGAGCCCCTGCTCATCGCCGGCGTGGGCACCATGAGCCTCGAGATCATGGAGGATCTCCCCGACGTGGACATCATCGTCAACCCTATCGGCGGCGGCAGCGGCTGCTCCGGCCACTGCATCGTGGCGAAGGCGATCAAGCCCGACGTCGAGGTCATCGGTGTGCAGGCGGAGCGGGCGCCTGCCGTCTACCTGTCGTGGAAAGCCGGTGAGCTGCGGGAGACGGAGTCGTCGGACACCATCGCCGACGGACTGGCGACCCGCGTCGCCTTCCAGCTCCCCTTCTCAATCATCAAGGACCGCATCGACGACATCGTGCTGGTGGGCGAGGACGAGATGCGGCGTGCCATCGTCACACTGCTGGACAGCGCCCACATGCTGGCGGAGCCCTCGGGTGCCGCGCCCCTAGCCGCGGCGCTGAACATGCGTGACAGGCTAGGCGGCAAGAACGTGGTACTCGTCCTCACCGGCGCCAACATCACCCTGGAGCAGCTACGGGCAGCGCTCGACGAAGGGAGCGCCGGCTAGAGGGCGGCTCCCAGGGACCCCGAAGCACCGGACTGCACGCCTGCGATCTCCTGTTGCCCCTGCGTCCTAGTCACGAAGGAAGTCGTCGATGAACTCGGCGATCCTGCCGACGGCCGCCTCGACGACGATGGCCCCTAGCTCGGGACGGGCCTTCGTCGCACCCTCGAAGGCGCCGTTGGCTGTGATCTCGTCGAAGGCGCGTGGCACGGAGACTCCGAAGGGGCCGGTGTGCCGCAGCGGAGCGTCGATGAACTCGCCCTCGGTGAGCCGGTCGCTCTTCACGATCCACGGGGTCAGGTGCATCGCCAGCGACACCTCCACCTCGCAAGAGTGCCCCACCCGCTTGGACGAGGCCGCCTGCATCGCCTCCGCCCAGCCCAGCATGGGCCAGAGGCAGTGGGCAGCCTTGATCCCGTGCTCGAAGCGGAGCCGCTCCGTCGCAACGCCCAGAGCGCTCTCATTCCCCCCATGCCCGTTGACGAAGAGCAGATGGGTGATGCCGTGGCGGCTCAGGCTCAGGCCGACGTCCACGGCCAGGGCGATCAGGGTCTCCGACCGGATGGTGACGGTGCCCGGAAAGGCCATGTGGTGAGCGGACACGCCGAAGCCGATGGACGCCGTCATGACGGCTCTGGGATGCACCGCCTCCGCCAGTCTCTTGCTGAACTCGTACGACTGCAGGGCGTCACAGCCCATGCCCAGGTGCGGGCCGTGCTGCTCCAACGAGCCCACGGGCACCAGCCCCAGCCGCGTCGACTTCAGCGCCTCCTTCGCCTCCGGCCAGGCCATCTCCTCGAGCAAGAACGCACTCGTACCCATGGATTCCTCCTTCCAGTACGGCGATGCCACCGGGCGCGGTTGTCCCGGCCCCCGGCTCCTGGCGCATAGCATACCAGCCTCAGAGAGCGCGTGGGCGGCACCGATCATCCCGCGGCGTCCATTCGGGAGGCTGGGCGGGCCGCCGCGCCTACTGCCGGGCATCGGATCTGGCCTATAGGTGCCGATGATCCCAATGAGAGCGGCATTGAGTCGCTCCGGCGTTCCGCCTGACGGCGATTCTGCCAGCAGGTGGCGCCGCGAAAGGGTCTTCTCTGGACCTCACCACATTTCCCTGCAGGTTGAGACACGGGCAGCCGCTGGCGGCTGTCCGCAAGCCCTCCGTGACGACCGGCGATTCCCCGGGGATCTCTGAGGGACTTGTCTCAGGCAAAGCACCTCCGCCGAGGAGGGCGGATCTTCCATGTCCCTGATCACCTACTACTCCGGCATCCTCGTTCGGCGCAGCCCCGGCTCGCCGACCGTAGAAGAGGCACGGCGCGACTTCCGGGCCCTGCTGGGGTCACGCCTGACATCCTTACCATACGTCTAGCGTAGGACAGGCCACACCGTCGGTGGCACCGGGCACTCGCCGCCTAGCGAGGCGGTGTCCGGCTCGTCTCGTGTCGGTGAGACCCTCAACCCCCATGCTTCTCCATCCTCACGACGCTCACGGCTGAGCCCTCTCCTTTGCTGCTCTAACCCTCGCGGGTTCCAGGACGACATCCCCTTCTGAGCTTCCCGGCCGGTGGCCGGACTGCCGCCCATGCGGTATCATGACCTCCAGCGTGGGGCGATGTCGCTCGCGACCGGTCGGGGCGTCTCTGGCCCCCCCCGCCAGCGGATCTGGAAAGGCAGCCCGGCGTACGAGCGCCCAGTCCAGTGAGGCACGGGCCCCTGTAGCTCAGTGGAAAGAGCAGCGGTTTCCTAAACCGCGTGTCGCCGGTTCGAGTCCGGCCAGGGGCCCCACGACAAGTTCGCGGGTCAACACAGATTCAGAAGCGGGCAAGTGGAGCCCGCTTCTGACCTTCCTGAGAGGTAGCTAGTCGCCGCCATGCACGGCGGCCGCTAGCGCAAGTCCACGGCGTGGTAACGACCTGCCCGCAGCTCTTCGAGCAGATCGGCCTCTGTACGGACATCCCGCTCGAAGACCGTGGCGCAGGTCCCTACCTCGCTCGAGACGTGGGCATCGCTCCCCCCAATCCCGGGCAGGGAGAGAGAGGCGGCCTGATGTGCCGCCAGGCTGTTCTGCGGCGCGCTCTGCGTGCCGTTCATGATCTCGAGGGAATCGAAGACGTCCGCCAGCTCCACGCCGTTGGGCAGGCGCTTGTGGCGACGGTCGGGATGAGCCAGGAAGAGAAGAGCCCCATCCCGCTGGGCCGCTTCCCGCAAGCGCAGAAGCACCCTGAGGTCCCTGACGTAGCTGGAAAGGCCGTAGGCCAGGACGTGGCCCGCGTCTGTGCTCACCTCCACGCCCCGCAGCACCAGGAAGTCCAGTTCCTCGGACAGGCGGCGCACGTCCTCGGCGGGCCAGAGGGCATCGTGCTCGGTGATGCACACGCCGTCCAGGCCAGCGGCGCGGGCCGCGTCCACCAGCGCCTCCGGAGTGAGGACGCTGCAGCCGGAGTAGACGCGCGTGTGGCAGTGTAGATCGATGATCATGCGTTCAGTAGGCTACCCCCTACGAGTCGCCGCGTGTGGGGTGCGCCAGGATCAAGGGGGGATCGGAGTGCGCTCACGGTCTCCGCCCTCAAAGACTATCGTAACCCGACGGACGCCATAGCTCCAACCGCGGCTAAGTAGATGACACCGACCGGCACGGGGAATTGCACGCGGCCCTCTCGAACCGCGATCCGTCTCTTGCGGCCTGCGCGCCTCAACGCGAGGAGTGTATACTTGCTCTCCCGAGGGAGGCCGAATGGACATCCGGGTGAACGGCAGCCGGCTCCGGCAGAGCCTTGAGGCCATGGCGCGCATCGGAGCCACCGCTGGCGGCGGAGTGAGCCGCCTCGCCTTGAGCGACGCGGACCGCCAGGCACGCGATCTGTTCGTCAACTGGCTGGGCGAGAGTGACTTGCGCGTCGAGCTGGACGCGATGGGGAACGTCTTCGGCCGCCGGCCCGGCCAGCAGCAGGGCGATGCCCCGGTCCTGGCCGGCTCACACCTCGACTCGCAGCCGCGCGGCGGTCGGTTCGACGGCGCCTACGGCGTCCTGGCGGCGCTTGAGGTTGCCCGCACGCTTCGGGACGCCGACATCGTCACCGGCCGCCCTTTCGAGGTGGTGAACT
>DAOULP010000089.1:0-5948 GCA_034420175.1 Dehalococcoidia bacterium
AAGACCCTGGCACGAAAGACCTCATGGTTGAGGCGGACAGTAGCCTGACGGGCGCCAAGATCCAGCGTTCCGTGAACCTGGTTGTGCTGGCCACAGGAATGGTGCCCGACAACAAGCTGCCTGGCGCCGATCTTGCCCTCGACGCCTACGGGTTCGCGTCGAGCAACGGCCGCAGCGATGGGATCCACGTTGCGGGGGTAGCCAAGCGCCCGATGGATGTCGCCAGCAGCGTCCGCGACGGAACTGCAGCGGCCCTGAAGGCGATTCAGGACCTTAGGTAGGAACTGATCTCATGGATGCGAAGCCCGAAGTCTATATCTGCACCGGCTGTGGCATCGGAGAGGCGTTGGATGCTGAGCGACTGAGCGCGATGGCTGAGGAGGAGTATGGCGTGTCGGTGACTCGCCACCCCATCCTCTGTGGGCCAGAGGGGCTGGCGGCGCTCGGCCAGGCTGGGCAGGGCGAGGATGTTCAACGGATCGTCATCGCCGCTTGCTCGCCTCGCGCCAAGACCGATGAGTTCACCTTGGGGGCCGCCCTGGTTGAGCGCGTCAACCTGCGGGAGCATGTGGCGTGGAGCCATGCCCCCAACGAAGAAGAGACGCAAGCGCTCGCGGAAGACCTGCTGCGTATAGGGATCGTCAAGAGCGAGAAGACAGAGCCCCCGGACCCTCCCGGCGAGGGCCCGGAGCGGACTGTCCTCGTTGTGGGTGGTGGCATCAGCGGCCTGTCGGCCGCACTTGGGGCGGCAGAGGCCGGCTGCGACGTGGTTCTGGTGGAGGAGAAGGCCGACCTCGGCGGCTGGCTGACCCAGTTCCGCCAGATCTCGCCCACCAGTTCCCCCTACCGCGACCTGGAGCCCCCTCCGGTGGCGGAAACCATCGCGGCGGTCCAGAATCACCCCCGAATCAAGGTGCTCACCTCAACCCGGCTGGAGAAGCTCGAAGGAGGACCGGGAGCATTCCATGTCACAGCGCTTCAGGATGGATCGTCGGTCGACCTGAGAGCAGGGTCTGTTGTGGTGGCCACCGGCTGGACGCCCTACGATGCCAGCAAACTTGGCCACTTGGGCTTCGGCCAATCCCCCAACGTCGTTACCAGCATCACGCTCGAGGAGATGGCCAAAGAGGACCGTCTGGTGCGGCCATCCGATGGCGGGCCGCTCCAGAAGGTGGTCTTCGTGCAATGCGCTGGCTCGCGTGACGACAACCACCTGTCCTACTGCTCGTCCGTGTGCTGCCTTGTGTCCTTGAAGCAGGCTCTCTACGTCCGGGAAGCCCACCCGGACGCCCAAGTGTATGTCCTCCACAAGGATATCCGGACCCCCGGCCAGTACGAGGACTTCTACAAGCGCGTGCAGGAGGAGGAGGGGGTCTTCTTCCTGCGGGGCGAAGTCTCCTCCGTCACCGGTGGCAGCGATGGCACCCTCGTGGTCCAGACGGAGCATACTCCGCTGGGTGAATCCGTCCAGCTCGAGGCCGACCTCGTCGTCCTGGCGGTGGGGATGGAGCCCAGGGCCGCGGGTGTGCTCAACCTCCAGTACCGTCAGGGCCCCGATCTGCCCGTGTCGAACCTTGGCTTCCCTGACTCCAACTACGTGTGCTGGCCCTATGAGACTCAGCGCACCGGGATCTTCACCGCCGGCTCCGTGCGCGACCCGATGAACGTGGCGGCGAGCGTCGAGGATGCCACGGGGGCCGCTCTGCGCGCCGTGCAGAGCCTGGCGCTGCTGGAGCACGGCGAGGCTCTGCATCCACGCGTCGGTGATCCGTACTTCCCGTCCTATATGCTCCAGCGCTGCACCCAGTGCAAGCGCTGCACCGAGGAGTGCCCCTTCGGCGCCCTGGATGAGGACGAGAAGGGTACGCCCATGCCCAACCTGAACCGGTGCCGCCGCTGTGGCGTGTGCATGGGCGCTTGCCCTGAGCGGTTGATCTCGTTCAAGAACTACAGCATCGATCAGATCGCGTCTGCCATCAAGGCGATCTCCGTTCCAGAGGAGGAGGAGAAGCTTCGCATCATTGCCCTCGTCTGTGAGAACGATGCCTACCCCGCCCTCGACATGGCAGGCGCTCGTCGACGCATGATAGATCCCAGTGTTCGTGTGCTCCCCATGCGCTGTCTGGGTTCCACCAACGTGGTCTTCATCGCTGACGCTCTGTCCCGTGGGATCGACGGCGTCATCCTGCTGGGCTGCCGCTACGGCGACGACTACCAGTGCCACTTCATCAAGGGGAGCGAGCTCGCGAACCGGCGGATGGAGAACGTCGCCGAGACGCTTGGCAGGCTGCGCCTGGAGCCGGAGCGCGTCAAGCTCGTAGAAGTCGCGATTGACGAGTACGACAAGGTTCCCCAGCTACTGGATGACTTCGCCGAAGAGCTGCGGGCCATGGGCCCCAACCCTATGAAGGGCTTCTAGGGGGAGCTGTCGATTTCAGGGGGCGGGTCTGGGATCCGGCCGTATGGCAAGCCAGGTCTCCGTCCGTGGCCCTTCTGCCGCACAATCCTCTCTTCCTTGCTCTTCGCATAGCTCCCGCTGGTGGCGGTGAGGAGCGGGTGCCGTGCCGCCTGCAAAGAGGGGCCGGTCTACCCATTGAATTGTGCTTGCGGAAGTGATAGGGTTCACAATGCAAGCTACCCCGCAGGCGTCGAAGGCGTACGTCCACGTCTGCTGCGGCGTGACGGTTCCGCCGGGTCCGCGGGGGGCAGGGCAGGCCCTGAAGGCGGATGGCCGGGTGGCAGAAGCCATGAGGGGCCGATCATCCGGGGACCACAACGAGCGTAGGCGCTGCGCGGGTGTGCGCCCCAAACCTAGGGAGGGGAGTTCGTGCAGCTTCTCCAGAGGGCGAGCGAGCTTCTCGGGAGAACGGGGCGGCTCTTCAACAGGACAAGCCTTCTTTCCCGCGTCCTGGCTCTGGTGAGCTTGGGACTGGTCATTGCGTTCTCCGTATTCGTTGTCATCAGCGATGCGCTGGTCATACGCGCGCTCCTTCTGGGGGGCGCGCTTGTTGTTGCGACCTGCTTGGTGTGCTGGGTCGTTGCGGTTCGAATGGTGTGGCCGGTAAGGGAGATGACCGACGCCTGCCTCCGCATCGCCGATGGTGACATGGACGTGCCAGTGCGGCCGATGGGCGGTGGCGAGATCGGGGCCCTGGGTGGTGCCTTCGAAGCAATGAGGAGAAGGCTCAAGGGCTCGCAAGAGGAGATCCGCCGCTGGGGCCATGAACTAGAGGCCAAGGTCTCGCAGCGGACGGCTGAGCTGCGCGAAGCGAGGAAGGGCCTCGAGCGTTCGCGCGACTACATGATCACGCTTTTCAACACGATGCAGGACCGACTGGCCGTCATCGACAGGAACTACCGTGTGGTCGAGGCGAATCGGGCCCTCTTGCGTCAGCGCGGGGAAGAAGGCTCACTGGTCGGGCACCCCTGCTATCGGGCGCTCCGCGGAACCGACGAGATGTGTCAGCTCTGGTACGGGGGATGCCCGGCCCGTACCGCCTGGCAGACCGGTCAGCCCGCCCGCGCCACGGAAGCTCATCACGATGCCTCTGGAAACACCACTTACCTCGACATCGAAGTGTCTCCGATCAAGGACGGTCGTGGAGAGGTCGTCACCGTGCTGGAAGCCGTCCGGGACGTGAGTGAGAGCAAGCGACTGGAGGAACAGGTCCTTCGCATGAGCGAGGAACTGGCGGCTCTGGTCTCATTGTCGTCCGGCATGGCCCGGTCGATGGACCTGCGGGGTACCTTGGGCCTCGCCTTGGACCTGGTTCTGGACCTCCTGGATTCACAGGCAGGCGGCATACTGGTCAGCGGCGAGGACGGCACGGAGAGGCCGATCACGGTCGTTCGCGGGCTCCACCCTGTCGAGTTCGCCCGGCTCGCAGAGTCGGCCCACCGGCCGGAAGACCGACTGGACATCGGAAGGGCTCGGTACAACGGGTCTGATCTGGCCTGTGTGCCCATTGCCACGAGTGAGAAGGTGCTGGGAGAGATCTTCATTGCGTGTCCCGCAGAGGCGTGCTTTGGCGATACGCGGCTCCAGTTGCTGGTGTCGATTGGCGGCCAGCTTGCGGTGGCCATCGAGAATGCCCGCCTATACGAGGCAGTACGCCGCAAGGAGGAAGCCAGTAGTACGTTCTTGCGGCAGTACATCACGGCCCAGGAGGAGGAGCGAAAGCGCATCGCCCGCGAGCTGCACGATGAGCCGGCCCAGTTGCTGACGGGACTGGCTCTTGCTATCGGGACGGCTCAGCAACTGGCCGAGCGCAATGACGGCGAACTGCGGCGCGTGCTGGCATCCGCCAGCACGCTGACCGAGAGGGTCTCCACGGAGATCAGCCGGAGCATCCGAGACCTCCGGCCGACTTTGCTGGATGACCTCGGCCTTCTCGAGGCCCTCGAGTTCTATGCAGACACCCGCCTGCGTCCATCGGGTATGCAGGTGACCTTTGAGACTGTCGGGACCGAGAGGCGCCTTCCGCCCGAACTGGAGATGGCCCTCTTCCGCGTGGCGCAGGAGGCGATGTCCAACATCGCGCGGCACGCCCAGGCGGAGAACGTCAGTCTCACCCTTGAGTTCGAGGACGACGTGGTCGCAGTTGACGTCGAAGATGATGGCCAGGGATTCGATGTGGAGGCTACACTTGCCCGCGGGAAGGACGGCTCCCCGTTCGGCCTCATGGGCATGCGTGAGAGAGTGGACTTGCTGGGCGGAAGCCTGGTCGTTGAGTCGCGTCCAGGGGAGGGCACGAGCGTGCGAGTGCGCGTGCCTGTGAACCTGAGTTCACGCCCAACGGGGGTGATTGGCAGTGGAACAAATAAAGGTACTGCTCGTAGATGACCATGGGATGGTGCGCGAGGGACTGCGCGCCATGTTATCCCTCAACCAGGATATCCAAGTCGTGGGAGAGGCGGCTGACGGCCGAGAGGCGATTGCCCGCGCGCGTGCTTGTGCTCCGAACGTCGTGGTGATGGACCTGGCGATGCCGGGCATGGACGGCCTGCAGGCGACCAAGCGCCTGGTGAGCGACTTCCCCGGGGTGCGGGTCCTAGTGCTGAGTCAGCATGATAGCGACCGGCACATCTTGCCCGTACTACGGGCTGGCGCGTCCGGCTATGTCCTCAAGCGCTCCGTTGGGGCCGAACTGGTTGCGGCCATCCGAACTGTCCACGCTGGCGACGCCTTCCTACCGCCCCGTGTTGCCCAGGCAGTCGTCCGCTACTGCCGGCAGGGGCCCGAGGCGGCCGTCGAGAATGAGGACAGCGCCCTCACGGAGCGCGAACGGGAGGTGCTCAAGCTGGTCGTCGAGGGGTACACGAGCCAGGAGATCGCTGACCTGCTGCACCTGAGCAAGCGGACGGTGATGTGCCATCGGGCCAACATCGCTTCGAGGCTCGGTATCCACAACCGCATGGAGCTTGTCCGGTACGCGATGCGGACGGGCATCGTTGGAGCGGTGTAGGGCCCGGTTGCGGATGGAGTGCTCCCGCCGGGCTCTTCCTGCAGTCCACCCCGGTTCCTCTCCAGGTGCTCAGATCTGGGTGGCGGATGGAGATCCTACGCGCCCCAGGCAGCGGGTGGGCCTGGGTAGGTACTGCCACCTAGGGAGCGTAGATAGTCCTTTCAACAGTGTTAGTCACCCTGCCGGGTTCCCCTGGCGTGCTACAGCCAGGAAACTCTGCGGTGGCAACAGTATGGATTGGGTTCCTCGCCGGAGTAGCCGGAGGGGCTGCGTCCCCGGGTCGGCCTATGCCGACCTGATGCTTGCTGGCTAAGGAGTAGGTGTGACGGGAGCCTCTGCGGCCGTCGCTCGGAGGGGAATGCGCCGAACGGCTGGTCGATTAGGTAAGACTGTACCTGCCACCATGGGTCATATGGCTGTTCTGCCTCCAACCCCGCCGGAGTAGATTGACACCAGAGTCCTGTGCAGCAATGCAAATGACCT
>DAOULP010000090.1:0-2133 GCA_034420175.1 Dehalococcoidia bacterium
AACAGGCGGGCGACCGTCTGGTCCTGCGCCTCCAAGTGGCCGAGCCGGACATGGGCAAAGTCATCGGCAAGCAGGGCCGTATCGCCCAGGCCATGCGTACCCTCCTGAAGGTGGCCGCCATCAAGCAAGGCGAGCGCGCCGTCCTGGAGATTGGGGACTAGCCGGAGGGAGACCTGTGGCGCCCACGCCGCGCCTCCGCCGCCTCGGCCCGCGCGTCACTCCTGCCCCTCTTGCCATCAGGCGAGCGCGCCCGGCGGACCTTCCCGCGTTGCGGGACCTTCTGTCCCTCTGTGCCCTGCCTTTCGACGGTGTGGCGGAGCACGTGGACGGTTTCCTGTTGGCCCGAGACGGCCGTCGCCCGGCGGGTAGCGTAGGCCTCGAACGCTACGGCACCGATGGTCTGCTGCGTTCGCTGGCCGTGCACCCGGACCATCGCCATGGGGGCCTCGGTACCCGTCTCGTGCGGAGAGCGCTTCGGGACGCGCGGCGCCTGGGTCTTAGACGGGTCTTCCTCCTCACGGAGACGGCGTCCGACTACTTCCTTCGCCACCAGTTCCGGCCCGTGGCGCGGGCCCAGGCCCCAGCAGCCTTGCAGGCGTCCGTCGAGTTCGCCTCCGCCTGCCCCGAGACGGCCGTCTGCATGGAACGGCGCCTTGCCTGAGCGTCGAACTGGCCGGCCTCGCTCGGCACGCCCCCGCCGGAGCCCTCGCGGCGCCGGGACCCGGGGGTACGTGGCCGTGGGGCAGGTCGGCGCTCCCTGGGGTCTGCGCGGCGATGTCAAGGTGCAGCCGCTCACCGACTTCCCCGATCGCTTCCGGCCCGGCGCCTCCCTCTGGGTGCAGGGCCGCCGCCACGACGTGCGACGCTCCCGCTGGAGCGGCAAGGTAGTCTACCTGGCTCTTAGCGACATCGACGGTCGCAGCGCCGCCGAGAACCTACGCGGCGCCCTTCTGGAGGTACCCGAGGGCGACCTCACACCCCTGCCGGAGGGGCACTACTACCGCTTCCAGGTCCTGGGCCTCAAGGTACACACCCCGGAGGGCCGCTCCCTGGGCCGGGTGGCGGAGATCCTGTCCACGGGGAGCAACGATGTCTACGTTGTCCGCGGCGGCCCGCGAGAGCTGCTCATCCCAGCCCTTGAGGATGTGGTGAAGGAGGTTGACCTGGAGCACGGCCGGATGGTGGTGGATCCCCCGTCAGAGGTGTAGCGGGCAGGCAGCTAATGCCGATCCTCTCGCGCCTTGCGTGGGAACGTGATCAGGAGGCGTCCGTCATCGATGCGGGCGCCGCTTGCGTCCAGGCCGGAGAGAACGCGGGGGAGGAGAATGTTGCGCCGGTGGGCTCCCACGTGCACCCATAGCTCGTCCCCTCGCTGGGCCAGCGAGATGTCCTCTTTCGTGGCGAACGGCGCCCCCAGGCTGAGCACGAAGCCGTCGGCCTCTGCGCGCACCTCGTGCGCCACCATCGGGTAATAAATGCGGGTCGGGTCATCGTCGCCGAAGAGGTGCCCCGCCATCTCGCGCAGCCCCCCCAGCCCCGCGATCTCGTCTCTGAGCAGAGGGACAGTGAGGATCGGCAGGGGGGCGAAGGCCTCGTCGATGAGGCGCAGGTAGCTCTCCTGAGCTTCCTTCCAGCGGGCAAAGTAGGCGCCGCCGACATCGGCCGGCAGGACGCGGTTGCAGGCCACGGCGTCGGTGACGTACCCGTAGAGGTTCAGATAGGTGAAGGTCCGCTGGGTCTCCCGGATGACCATCTTCTCCGGGTTGACGACCAGACGAACCGAAGCCATCTCCCGGTCCGACAGCAGGGCGTGTAGCTGAGCAAGCTGCCGTACCAGGTCCTCCACGCTGTCGAAGACCTCACGCTCCGGGACGGGCATACTGGTGAGGGGGCGCATCACCGGCCGCAGCACCTGAGAGAGACGCCTCTGAAGCGGCAGGAGCTTGTCGACCCACCACCGCGCCGACTCGGGAAAGCTGAGGAGGCGCAGGGTCTCGCCGGTCGGGGCGCAGTCTACCACCACGACGTCGTAGTCGCCGCTCTCATGGTGCCGGTTGATCCAGAGGAGATTGGCCAGCTCCTCCATGCCGGGGACAGCGGCCACCTCGTCCGCCTCCATCTCATCGACGCCCT
>DAOULP010000091.1:0-8146 GCA_034420175.1 Dehalococcoidia bacterium
GGCGCTTCTCGACTCTAAGTCGGCGCTGACCACCGAGGAGCACATCGAGAAGGTGCACGACGTGCAGCGCCTCATCTACGAGAAGGGACCGTCCTTCCTGCCTACCGTGACCAACACCAGCTACAACCTGTACTGGGACTTCGTGAAGAACTACCCCTATGGCCTGGGTGACACGATGTACTTCCTCACTGACTGGTGGCTGGACTTGTAGAGCGAAGAGCGGGGAGCGGAGGGAGAACACACCGCGGCTGCGGCGGCTAGCCGCGAACTCCTCGTGTACTCACGAATGGGGTAGTCCACGCGTGAGACCGGCGCCCGCGCCGGGCCGCCCCTGCCTCTTGTGAACTGACGGCCGCGGCCAGGAGGTGGCGGAGAGGGAGGGAGTTCGAATGAAGAGGAACCGGTGGCAGCGGCTCCGGCGTCAGCGCATCTCCCGTAGGCGACTGCTGGCCACGGCGGGCCTCGGCACCGCCGGTTTGGTCGCCGTCACCGCCTGCGGGGGCGGCGACGAGGAACCGGCCGCCAGGACTCCGGCAGGCGGCGAGACACCGACGACCGCCGCTACGCCGACAGTCGTCGGTGAACCGAAGCGCGGCGGGGTCTACAAGAGCGTGGTCACGGCGGACTGGGGAACCATCGATCCCGCTACCAGCGTTGGGACTGCAACCGGCATCTTTCCACGCATGTACAACGTGCTCTTCAGCCGGTCCAACGCCGACCCTAGCTTCATCTTCTGGGATCTTGCGGAGGCGATGGAACAGACGGATGAGGTCACCTACATCTACACCATCCGCCCCGGCGTCAAGATCGCCCCCAACGACCTGGGCATCCCGGAGCGCGACCTGGACTCCCTGGACGCCAAGGCCCACCTGGACCGCGCGGAGGTGGACGAAGACCACCTTGCCCGTGCCTTCACCGTGCCGTCGCTCGATTCCCACGAGGCGCCCGACGCCAAGACCTACATCATAAGGACGAAGAGCCCCTACGCCTACTTCCTGAGCCGACTTGGTCGGGCGCTGGGCGGATGCATGCCGCCCCGTGAGTTCTTCGAGCAGGGGATCAGTCTTCAGGACAAGGGTGTGGGCGCCGGCCCCTACGTGGTCCGGCCCGGCACCTACCAAGAATCGGGCGGGATCAGCCTGGACCGCAACCCCAACTACTACCGGAAGGACGAGGCCACCGGCCAACAGCTCCCCTACATCGATGCCATAGACGTGACGCGAATCACTGAGCGGCAGGCCCGGCGCACCGCGTTCCTCGACGGACAGACGTACACCTACTCCGCCGAGACCATCGACGAGACCAACGGAATCCTCAGCCAGGAACCTGGTGTCTACCTCCTCCGCAACCCCGTCTTCACCTTCATCTCCTTCACCATGAACGTCACCCGCCCACCCTGGGATGACGACCGCATCCGCAAGGCGGCCCTCTACGCCTTGGACCGGCAGCAGTTCGCCGACCTCATCTTCGGTGAGGGCGAGGCCCAACCCAACGGCATCGTTCACTGGCCGTGCGGGCCTTTCGCCCTCCCGCCCGAGGAGCTCGCGCAGCTCCAGCCCTACGACCCGCAGAAGTCGCGAGACCTCATCCGGGCGGCCACCGGCGAAGACGCCGTCAGGGTCAAGATCACTTACCCGATAACGGACCTGGAGTACCATGACAAGCACCTACCCATCTTCCTCCAGCAGATGCGGGACGCCGGCTTCGATGTCGAAGAGAACCCCCAGGACTTCGGCACCTGGCTGGCCGACTACACACGCGTGAGGTACGACGCCTCCCTCTCCCCCAACCAGGTCTATGAGACCTCCGAGATCACCCTGGACTGGCAGTCCTCGAAGGGACCTCAGGGGGACGAGAACTTCGCTATCGGCGTGGGTGCCCTCTATCCCGAAATAGACGAGGCGCTCGTCGATTCGAGGCGGGCCCTGAGCACCGAGGAGCACATCGAGAAGGTCCAAGACGTACAGCGCCTGATCTATGACAAAGGGCCTTCCTTCCTGCCCCTGGTGAGCTGGAGCAGCTACAACCTGTACTGGAACTTCGTCAAGAACTACCCCTCCGGCCTGGGTGACACGCAGACGTTCCTCAACGAGGCCTGGTTGGACCTGTAGAACGTGATCGTGACCCCACGGTAGATCACGAAGCGGCCCTGAAGGGCAGTCGCAGTACTCGCCATTTTGCCCACGAATGCAGTAGTCTTCGGGTGAGCCGTCGAGCGGCGCGCCACAGTGCGCGCGTGCTCGACGGAGTGACGGCATCACCAGAAACGTGGCAGACAAGGAGAGAGCTCCGATGACGAGGAAGAGCTACTGGCAAAGGTTCCAGAGTGAGCGTGTCTCCAGAAGGCGACTTCTGGCTACGGCAGGCCTCGGTTCCGCAGGGCTAGTGGCCGCAGCAGCCTGCGGGGGCGGCGACGGGGAGGAGGCCACCAAGACACCCGCAGCCGGCGAGACGCCGGCAGCCGTGGGTACGCCGACGGTCGTCGGTGAGCCGAAGCCCGGCGGTGTGTACAAGAGCCCCAACGCGTCGGACTGGGGAACGATCGACCCGTGCACCAGCGTCGGCACCGGTACCGGCATCTTTCCACGCATGTACAACGTGCTCTTCAGTCGGTCCAACGCCGACCCCACTTTCGTCTTCTGGGACCTTGCCGAGTCCATGGAGCAGCCGGACGAGGTCACCTACGTCTACGCCATCCGCCCCGGCGTCAAGATAGGCCCCAACGACCTGGGTATCCCCGAACGCGACCTGGACGCCTACGACGCCGATGCCATCTGGAGGCGCGCTGAGGAGGACGATGACGCCCTCATGCGTGCCTTCACCGTGCCGTCGCTGGACTCCTACGAGACGCCCGACGCCACGACCCACATCGTCAAGACGAAGGGCCCCTACGCCTACTTCCTGAGCCGGCTGGGCCGCGCCCTCGGCGGGTGCATGCCGCCTCGTGAGTTCTTCGAGCAGGGGATCAGCCTGCAGGACAAGGGCGTGGGCGCCGGCCCCTTCGTCATCCGACCCGGCACCTACCAGGAGACCGGCGAGATCACGCTGGACCGGAACCCCAACTACTACCGCAAGAGCGAGACGACCGGCCTGCAGCTCCCCTACGTCGACACGATAGATGTCTTGCGCATCACAGAGCGGCAGGCCCGGCGCACCGCCTTCCTCGACGGGCAGATCTACACGTACGTGGCGGAGACTATCGACGAGGTCAACGATATCCTGGGGCAGAAACCTGAGATCTACCTCCTCAGGAACCCGGTTTTCACCTTCATCTCCTTCACCATGAACGTCACCCGCCCACCCTGGGATGACGAGCGCATCCGCAAGGCGGCTCTCTACGCCCTGGACCGGCAGCAGTTCGCCGACCTGATCTTCGGTGAGGGCGAAGCCCAGCCCAACGGCATTGTTCACTGGCCATGCGGGCCCTATGCCCTCCCGCCGGAGGAGCTGGAGCAACTCCAGCCCTACGACCCGCAGAAGTCGCGGGATCTCATCAAGGCGGCCACCGGAGAGGACACCATCACGGTTACAATCGCCTACCCGGTGGGCATGGACCTTGAGTTCCATGACAGGCACCTGCCGATCTTCCTGCAGCAGATGCGGGATGCCGGCTTCGACGTCCAGGAGGACCCTCAGGACTTCGGTAGCTGGCTGGCCAACTACACACGGGTGAGGTACGACGCCTCCCTCTCCCCCAACCAGATCTACGAGACCTCCGAGATCACTCTGGACTGGCAGTCCTCGCTGGGACCGCAGCAGGACGAGAACTTCGCCATCGGCGTGGGCGCCCTGTATCCCGAAGTAGACGAGGCGCTCGTCGATTCCAAGTCGGCGCTGAGCACCGAGGAGCACATCGAGAAGGTGCGAGAGGTACAGCGCCTCATCTACGAGAAGGGGCCCTCGTTCCTGCCCATTGTGAGCTGGAGCAGCTACAACCTGTATTGGGACTTCGTCAAGAACTACCCCTCCGGCCTGGGTGACACGCAGACCTTCCTCAACGAGTCCTGGCTGGACTTGTAGGGGGAAACACCGAGCGCTATTGCGCCGAACGGCGTCAGACTGAGGCGGCGCGGACAGGCCACAGCCGCAGGGTGGGAACGAGCCTCCGCCCACAGGGTCAGGATGCCGACGTTTCGCTCTATTGCATCTTGCGGAGCACCCAGCCATAATTGCCCCGCCGACTCCGCGCGCGAGGGATCGCCACTCAGGCACTGCCAGCGGTCAGGCGGTCGGCACCAGGGCTGTGCCGCCACTGCTCGTGGCAGGCGGGCTGTCTGGGGTACCGGTCGACTCGGGGATCGGCCATACACCCAGGGAAAAGCGTCCTCGTGCAGCAGTACATCGCCAAGCGCATCCTCCTCAACATCCCAGTCGTCTTTCTAGTCGTCACCATCGTCTTCCTTGTCAGCCACCTCCGGCCCGACATCGCCGAGAGGCGGGCCGCTCAGGGCCTCATAGGCGGGGTGGAGTTCGAGAGGGCGGTGGCCTCGATCCGTGCCGAGCTGGGCACCGACAAACCGCTTATAGAACAGTACGGCCGCTACCTGTTCGATGTCGCCCGGGGCGACTTCGGTACCTCTCTGACTGGTCAAGAGCCCGTACTCTCGGTACTCAAGGACCGGCTCGGTACCTCCATAGAACTGGGGATCCTCCAGATCCTCGTCGGCCTCGTCATCAGCATCCCCATCGGAGTCATCTCGGCCATCCGGCAAGACACCTGGCTTGACTACGTACTGCGGTTCTTTGCCGTTCTGGGCCTGGCGATACCCTCTTTCTACATGGCCACCCTCCTCCTTCTGGTGGGCTTCAAGGGGTTTGGCTGGGAGCCGCCAGTCACCACCTATGCAGGTTTCTTCGAGAACCCCAGCCTGAACCTCCAGGCGATGGTATTGCCCGCCCTTGCCGGTGGCTTCGGTATGGGGGCCGTCATCATGCGTCTCCTGCGCTCGCAGCTACTGGAGGTACTACGGCAGGACTTCGTGCGCACCGCCTGGGCCAAGGGCCTGCGCGAACGGACAGTCATCGCCCGTCACGCCATGAAGAACGCCATGATCCCTGTCTTCACCATTGTTGGGCTGTTGGTGGGGGTGCTCTTCGGTGGCAACATCATCCTTGAGACCATGTTCTCCCTGCCGGGTATCGGCGGCTACGTGGTGATCTCGTTCAACCAGAACGACCTGCCCATGATCCAGGGCATCGTGCTCCTAGTAGCCATCGTGCTGGTAATGACCAATATCGTGGTGGATGTCAGCTACGCCTGGCTGGACCCCCGCATTCGCTACCGCTAGACGGGTACCAGAGGGGAGAGGATGACAACAGAAGCGACCCTGTTGGATCAGGAGTGGGTCCTCCCCCGCCGGGCATCGTTCTGGGTAGCGGCCCGCCGGTTGGCGGTGCGCAAGCCGCTCGGCACCTTCGGTCTTGTGATCATTCTCCTCGTGGTGATAGCGGCGATCGGAGCGCCAGCTCTGGGCCGCTATGATCCTTTGCAGACGTTCCAGAGGCCCGATCCCCTCTATGATCCTGATTCCTTCAATCCCCAGGCCCTTACCCCCACCACGCTGGATAGGCTGGCGGAGCCCTCTTCGGACCACTGGCTGGGCACCGACAGCTCGGGCCGCGACATCTGGTCCTGGGTCATCTGGGGCGCCCGGCGCTCACTTGGCGTCGGGGTCGGTGCCCTGAGTATCTCCATCATCACGGGATCTCTGGTGGGGGTCGTCTCCGCCTACTTCGGCGGCTGGGTGGACACTGTGCTCCAACGCCTGATGGACGCACTCCAGGTGTTTCCCGCCCTCCTCCTCCTCATTCTCATGGCCACCTATATGGACCCCAATGTCCAGAACCTGATCCTGGCTCTCGGCATCGTGGGCATCACCCAGGTGTCGCGCATCGTGAGGGGCACGGTCCTGAGCCTGCGCGAGATGCCTTACGTGGAGGCGGCGCGCGTCCTGGGGGCGACGGACCTGCGCACGATGGTTTACCACATCATGCCCAATACGGCGGCCCCAATCATAGTTGTCTTCACAATCGGCCTCGGCTCGGTTATCATCGCCGAGGCCGGCCTCTCCTTCTTGGGGCTGGCCCCGCCCGGAACGTCTTGGGGCCAGATGCTCAACGAGGGCCGCAACTTCATCTACACCTCGCCCTGGCAGGCAGTGTTCAGCGGTTTGGCCATCACGCTGGCGGTGCTGGCCTTCAACCTGGCGGGCGACGCTCTGCGGGACATCATGGACCCCAGGCTTCGCGCCTGAGGCAGCGAGGATTGACATCTGAAGCCGCACGGCGGCAAAGGAGACGGTGACTCCATGCGAGAGGACAACTACTGGAGCAAACTGCAGAAGGGGAAGCTAAGCCGCCGGCGCCTATTGGCGGGAGCCGCAGCCGCCGGTGCCGGCGCCGCCGGACTGGCCGTCGTGGGCTGCGGCGGTGGCGATGAAGGGGGCCCGGCGGCCGGCACGCCCGCGGCGGGCACCCCCACGGCGCAAGCCGGTGGCCAGCCAGCACTTGTGCCGGTCGGAACCCGCGGCGGCACCATCCGCGCCTTTGGCTATGACGCCATGACCCTGGACACCAGCGACCCCCACCAGACCCGCCTGGGACCACAGTACAATGTCCAGTCCTACGTCTTCAGCAAGGTGCTCAACTACTTCGACGAGATCCAGCAGATCATCTGGCCCGACCTCTCCTGCGATGCTGACGGCAAGCCGGCCATGCCCGAGCAGCCCGATGAGCTAACCTACGTCATCCGCATCCGCCCCGACGCCCGCTTCCACGACTCGGAGAAGATCCGCCGGGACTGGCCCGAAACCGCCGGCCGGGCCCTCACCGCCGAGGACGTCAAGTACAGTATCGAACGCCAGCTCAACCCCGACAGCCCCAAGCGAGCCCTCTACTACCGCCGCTACCAATGGGAGACCATCGACACGATAGAAGTCGTAGACGACCACACGCTACGCATCACCACCAAGAAGCCCTGCTCTCCCTTTATCCATTTCCTAGCCGACCGCAATGCCTTCATCATCCCGCCCGAACTCGTTGACCCCGACACCGACGACATGAACGATCTCAGCAAGATGGTCGGGTCGGGGCCGTTCATCCTGGACAATCTGGAGGCCTTCAAGATCCTGCGGATGGTCCGCAACCCCGCCTGGCACGGTGCCGACGACAGCCCTGAGGGCATGGGCACGGGACGTCCCTTCCTGGATGCCGTCGAGATCACTTGGACCCCCGAGAGCGACAGCGTGGCGGAGACGACCTTTAAAGGCAAGCAGATCGACTCTGTGGGCTTCATCGACCAGGGGAACCTGTACCGGATACTCGACGAGGACTCCACTCTCGAACTGACGGAGATTGGGACCACCGGGGGCCTGGCGACCGCCCTACTGAACGACCGGCCGCCCTTCAACGACGTTCGCGTGCGCAAGGCAATCAACTACGCACAGGACCGCAAGGCCCTGGGCGAGCAGGCCTATCCCGCCGCCGCCGGCCATCCTCGGGTCCTGCTCAGCGGTCCCATCTGCTGGCCGATTGTGCGTTGGGCTCTCCCGCAGGAGAGGCTGGCCACCTATCCTGGCTACCGCTACGGCCCCGGCGAGCGGGAGGAAGACATCGCCGAGGCCCGCGCGCTGTTCGAGGCGGCAGGCGGTCGCGACGGCGTGGGCCCCATCCGCATATTGTTCTCCTCGATACCGGCCTGGATCCCGGAGAAGATCCTGCCTCAGGTTGTGAGGCAGTTGGAGCAGAACCTGGGCGCCAAGGTGGAGACAGACATCGACCGGACCGGCTACACCGAGATCATCTCCTGCCTCTCCCGCGCCATGGCAGGCGCCCCGGCCGAGGGCTGCGTCTTCACGTGGAGCTTCGACAACGGCTTCACGGACCTTGACGACTGGCTTTACCAGTACTACCACACCAACGGGGGCCTCAACTCCTATCCTCTGTCGGACGAGCAGCTCGACCAGCGGCTCGAGGACCAAAGGGAGGAGTTCGACTACGAGAAGCGGCGGGAGATCGGCTACGAGATTCAGGACCGGCTAATGTCAGAGATCCTGCCCGGCGCCCGCTACTTCAATGACATCGGGCGCGGCCTCCGGCGGCGGTACGTCAAGAACGCCCGCAACTGGCCCTGGTTCGGCGTCGCCTA
>DAOULP010000092.1:0-43951 GCA_034420175.1 Dehalococcoidia bacterium
TGCTGGTCTTCCTCTTCAGCTCCCTCGCCATCCGCGCCGTCGGCAGCGCGGCAGGGTCCATCATCGAGGAGGTGCGGCGCCAGTTCCGCGAGAAGCCTGGCATCATGCGAGGCGAGGAGAAGCCTGACTACGACCGCGCAGTTGACATCACGACCAGGGCCGCCCTGCGGGGCATGGTGGCTCCGGGGATCCTGGCCGTGGGCCTGCCAATAGCGGTGGGCGTCATCTTCCGCCTCGTCTACGAGGCCGAACTGCTGAACGACACCGGTCCCGAGGCGGTCGCCGCCTTCCTGATGGTTGGCACTATCGGCGGCATCATCCTGGCCACCTTCCTAAACAACGTCGGTGGCGCCTGGGACAACGCCAAGAAGTACATCGAGGCGGGCCTCCTCAAGGTGCCTGCGTCGGACGGGGGCGGTGAGATGGAGGTGCTGGGCAAGGGCAGCGAGGCGCACAAGGCCGCCGTCGTTGGTGACACCGTCGGCGACCCCTTCAAGGACACCGCCGGCCCGTCTCTCCACGTGCTGGTGAAGCTCCTGAGCACCGTCACCCTGGTGCTGGCGCCGCTGTTCATCAGTTAGCGCCGTCCCTACAGTCCAAGCCGCGAAGGCCAGGCTCAAGCCTGGCCTTCGTGTATTCGGGGTACCCCGCGGTGCGGAGGGCCGCTCGTGACGCGGGGCGAGGGCCCGGGGCAGCAACTGGCACGTGTAGCGAATCAGGCGATGGCGGGCCAGCGCCGCCGCCCTAGTCCGGGTCGATGCCCATTATGGTCCGAGGATAGAGGATGAAGGGGTTCTGTTGCTTCTCCTCGCCGATAGTGGTCGTTGGGCCGTGGCCCGGCAGGACGACGGTCTCGTCGGGGAGGACGAGGAGCTTGTCGCGGATGCTGCGCAGCAGGATGCGGCCGTCACCCCCCGGCAGGTCGAAGCGCCCTATGCTCGACTGGAAGAGCACGTCCCCGGTGAAGACGACGCCCTCGCCCTGAAAGCACAGGTGGCCGTGCGCGTGCCCAGGGCAGTAGAGCACCTGGAAGCGCAGGTCGCCGACCGCCAGCTCGTCACCCTCATCGATGAACTGCTCGGGCTCGGCCACGGGCTCCGGCATCCTGCCCGTCATCGCAGCAGCGAAGCGGGACTGGCCTCCGATGGTGGCGAAAGCCTCTCGATGAATGGCCAGGGGCGCCTCGGTGGCCTGTCGTAGAGGCTGCACAGCTCCGACGTGGTCGATGTGCGCGTGCGTGCAGGCGATGAGCTTGGCCGTAAGCTCGTGGCGCTCCAAGACCGCCAGGATGCGATCCTCCTCGTCGCCAGGGTCGACCACCAGCGCCTCGCGGGTGCGATCGCAGCCCGCTACAAAGCAGTTGCCCTGGAAGGGGCCGGTGACCAGCCCTTGCAGTATCATGCCTGCCTCCGGGCCATTGTGCCTTCCCCTCCCCGTTGGGGCAATCCCGTGATGGAGGGAACTGTCAGCATTGCCGACGCCAACGGCTGAATCCAGGGGGCCATCCGGCCGATAACCATCATAGGGACGTTCGTCATCGGCACGGCCCCACAGACGGGCCCACCAGTCGCAAGAGGGAGGATACGTCTCTGCCCCCGCGAGCCGCCGCCCAGAACTCGGATCTCCCGCAGAAAGCCAGCACGGTTAGGGTCGCGCTGCCCGGCGTCACGCCCAAGCGGCTCCCCGTTCTGGAGCCTGCTGAGTTGACCGTCGCTCTTTCCCAGGGCTTGGACCTGGCGGAGGGGCGGCGGATGGGCCACGCCCAGCGCGTGTGCTACATCTCTTCAGTTCTCGCGCGGGAGGTGGGGCTCAGCCGTGAGGAGCGACTGGCGCTGTTCTATGGCGCCCTCTTCCACGACATCGGCGTGGCCATGGCCTCATCAGCCCTTTCCGCGCTGCCTGGTACCAGCGACGGCGACCTCTTCGCCGCCTCACCGCTGCAGTCACCGGAGCAGTTGGCCGCAGAGAGGAACCCCGCTACGTTTCAGGCGATTGTCCAGGTATTCCATCAGCACTCGCTCTTGGGAGCGCGCGCCGTCACCGGCCTGGACCTGCCAGCCGCGGTCGCCGACCTCATCCTCAACCACCATGAGCGATGGGACGGGAACGGCTACCCCGCGGCCCTAGCCGGGGAAGAAACCTCAACGGGGGGCCGTATCCTGGCTCTCGCCGACCACGCCGAGGCCTTGATAGCCACAGAAACCAGTCCCCTGACCGCCCGGCGCAGCCTCCCGCTATCGCTGCGGCAGCTCTCGGCACGTGCCCTTGATCCGGGCCTGGTCCAAGCGATGGCACAGATCTGTTCTCGGGATGACTTCTGGCTCGGCCTCTTCAACGATGCGCTAGCCGAGGATCTGGTGACTGTCCATCGCACCGAGCCGCATCGGCGCGAGAAGCGCGCGCTGCTTCGCTTCGCTGGGGCCTTCGCGTCGCTCGTGGACGGCCGCAGCGAGTACACGATGGGTCACTCCCACAAAGTGGCGGAGGAAGCCCACCGCCTGGCCCGCGCCGCCGGCTTCAGCTCGGAGCACGCGCAGGCCGTGCGGGTGGCGGGTCTCCTCCATGACCTGGGCCGGTTCGGTGTGCCGCCGCAGGTCCTCGCCAAGGCTGACATTCTCAACGTCGGCGAGATGCACCTCCTTCGCCAGCATCCCAGCTACTCACAACACATCCTGGAAGGCCTACCGGGGATGGACGAGGTGGCGCTCTGGGTGGGCGCCCACCACGAGCGGCCCGACGGCCGGGGCTACCCAGAGATGGCGAGCGGGCCCGAGATTCCTCTCGAAGCCCGCATCCTTAGCATCGCCAACGTCTACGTGGCGCTTACGTCCGACCGGCCCTACCGGCCCGGCATGCGCCACGCCGAGGCCATCAAGGTGCTTGAGGGAGCCGCCGGTACCCAGCTTGACGCTCAGCTCGTGCGGCTCTTCTGCTCACAGAGGGCCCGGAAGCGCTCCTAGGTCTTCTCGAACCTCTCCACCGGCAGCACGAAGACGATCGCCCCGCCCACACGGATCTCGACCGGCTCGCTTAGTACCGCGCCCTCGCCGAAGAGGGGCAGAGCCTGAACCGGCACACGCTCGGTGCGCGCCCGGCATTCGGCGCGAACGGTGGCCAGGACAGCGTCGATCTCGGCGGCATCGACACCGGAGAGGATAGTGGCATTGCCCCTTCGCAGGAAGCCGCCCGTGCTGCCGATCTTGGTCGCGGGGTAGCCCTGCTGGACCAAGCGCCGCATCAACCGCTCGGCGTCGGCGTCGGAGGCGATGACAACAACCAGCCTAAGGGGCGAAGGCTTCACTCGGCGTCCCTCGTCGAGGTCGATGGCAACCGTCCGCCGCCCGCGGTCGGTTGGGGCCCGCGCGCAGGGCTGCGCTCAACGTTCGAACGGGCCTCGTGCCGTCCAAGGCCTAGACTTCCCCGCCCTCTATGGGCGTGTCACCCTCGAGTGACGCCTCACCGTGCCGCTGCGCTCGGCGCTGGCGAACCCGTTCCAGGATGATGCCCCGCGTCTCATTGCCCGGCTGAGGTGCCAGGGCAAGCGCAATGGAAGCCCCGACGAGCATGCCCAGAAGGAATCCCAGGATGAACCGCATGACCTTCACCTCCTGGCGTCACGTCCTCCCGTAGCGCGAATCCTCAAACAGGGCCGACGCCCTGACTCTCCCCTGCCGGCCCCTTCTCGCGTGCCCACGGCCCCAACCGGAGCCTCAGGCGGGATAGTTCGCTTCCGCCGCTCCCCGTTCCGGACCGCCGGTACGGAGACTCGGCTCTGGTGTGCGAATTCTCATGCATCCTAGCACGCTGGCCGAGCCTGCTGTCAAGCGGGAGAACCCCTCCCGCCACGGCCGGGGCCGGGAACCTTTACTGACGCGAATCAAGCTGCTAGCCTCTGTCCCAGACATGCGCGGGATCGGAGGCGACAGGTGAACGAGAAATCCAGCGGCGAGGGCCTGGACATGGAGACCCTGGTTTCCCTCTGCAAGAGGCGGGGCTTCATCTTCCAGAGCAGCGAGATCTACGGCGGCCTGGGCGGCTTCTGGGACTACGGGCCTCTGGGCGTGGAACTCAAGAACAATCTCAAGCGCGCCTGGTGGAAGGCAGTGGTTCAGGAACGCGATGACATCGTCGGCCTGGACGCCTCAATTCTCATGAACCCTCGCGTCTGGAAGGCCAGCGGCCATGTCGACACATTCGCGGACCCCATGGTGGACTGCAAAGAGTGTAAGAAGCGGTTCCGCGCCGACGACCTCCCTCCCCCAGCCGATCAGCCTGAGCCTGAGGCCCGCCACGCCGCGGCAAGCGCCCACGGTCACGATGCCAAGGCTCCCGTGGCGCGCTGCCCGGAGTGCGGCGGCGAGCTCACCGAGCCCCGCATGTTCAACCTCATGTTCAAGACCTTCGTGGGGCCGGTCGAGGACCAGGCCAGCACCGCCTACCTGCGGCCGGAGACGGCCCAGGGCATCTTCGCCAACTTCGACAACGTGCTGACAACCACCCGTCGCAAGCTCCCCTTCGGCATCGCCCAGATCGGCAAGGCCTTTCGCAACGAGATAACGCCGGGCAACTTCATCTTCCGCGACCGCGAGTTCGAGCAGATGGAGATCGAGTACTTCGTCAAACCGGGCACCGACGAGGAGTGGCACCGCCACTGGGTGGACGAGCGGCGCAACTGGTACCTCCGCCTGGGCATCCGGGAGGAGAATCTCCGCATCCGCACGCTGGAACAGGAGGAGCAGGCCCACTACGCTAAGGACACCTACGAGGTGGAGTATCTCTTCCCTATGGGCTGGTCGGAGCTGGAGGGCATCGCCAACCGCACCGACTTCGACCTCAGCCGGCACGCCGAGTTCTCCGGCCGCCAGGCCACCTACTTCGACGAGGAGTCGGGCGAACACGTCGTGCCCTACGTCATCGAGCCGTCGGCAGGGGTGGACCGCTGCCTGCTGGCCCTGCTCTTCGACGCCTACCACCAGGAGACCGTGCGCGGCGACAAGCGGGTGGTGCTGCGCCTTCACCCCACTCTGGCACCGATCAAGGTGGCCATCCTGCCCCTCAGCCGCCACGAGTCGCTCGTGCCGCCGGCGCGGAAGGTGTGGGAGCTGCTACGCTCCGACTGGATGACGCAGTACGACGACTCCCAGAGCATCGGGCGGCGCTACCGGCGCCAGGACGAGGTGGGCACCCCCTGCTGCGTCACCATAGACTTCGACACGCTGAACGACCAGGCGGTCACCATCCGCGACCGCGACACGATGGACCAGGTGCGCGTGCCCATCACCGGCCTGGCGGAAGCGCTCCGGGAGCGGCTCGCGGGGGCATAGACATCCGTGCCCAGACCCTCGCACGGTGAACCATGATGCCCACCCTCACCCTCTACAGCGGCGTTGGAGTCATCGGGGGAGAGGCGAATGCCCGTAGGGACAGAGCTTTCCCGCCGCAGGCGGGTGCGCCGCCGGCGCAAGCTCTGTCCTGGTCCCGGAGGTCTTAGGCCTACCTTGAGATTCAAACCTCGCCGGTCGTCTCCGAGACTTCACTCCTTCGGCTACCAAGGGAGCTACGCCTACCACCTGATCCTCAACACTCGGGGCAGAGTGTCATGCTTGCAGGACGGACGCCTCGTGGCCTCCTGTCTGGAGTGCCTAGAAGCGAGCGCCTCGCGGTATGGTTTCCAGATAGTCGCCTACTGCTTCATGCCGGATCACCTTCATCTGCTCGCAGCCGGAACTCATGACTCGCCCCTCGTGCGCTTTGTCCAGCACTTCAAGCAGGCCACGGGCCACCGCCACCGCGGACTGTGGCAGCGGAGCTACTACGATCACGTCCTCCGGCACGACGAGGGTCTCGACGACGTGGCACGCTACATCTGGGCCAACCCGGTACGAACGGGGATAGTGCACGAAGCGTATGCCTACCCCTACTCAGGCCCTCGCGAGGCAATGGTGGCACACGAAGATGGCAATCTGCCTGTCGGGGACGGCAAGGACAGAGCTGAAGCTCTGTCCCTACGCTCGGCCACGATCAGCGCTCCCAGACCCTCGCACGGTGAACCATGATGCCCACCCTCACCCTCTACGGCGGCGTAGGAGTCATCGGGGGAACGAAGGCCCTCCTCGAGGACGGCGACACCCGCCTCTTCTTCGACTTCGGCACCGACTACAACGAGCGCGGCAAGTACTTCGAGGAGTTCCTGGCCCCTCGCCCCAACCAGGGCCTGCTCGACTTCCTGGAGATGGGGCTGCTCCCTCCCCTCGAGGGGCTGTACCGCCCGGACTTAGTGCCCGCCGGCGACATCTGGTCCCGCCATCGAGGCCGGCCGGAGTACCGGCAGCTCCCCTCCGTCGACGGCGTCCTTGTCTCCCACGCCCACCTCGACCACACGGGCTACATCTCGTTCCTGCCGCCGGAGATACCGGTCTTCGCCACCGCCATGACCGCCTTCGTCGCCAAGGCCGTGCAGGACTCGGGGGCCTCGGACCTGGAGCGAGAGGTCGTCTACGTCAGCCCCCGGGTCGCCAACACGGAGGGCACGCTGGGCACCCGCGGCAGTGACGACTACCAGGGGCGGCCCTTCGCCCTCATGGACGGCGGTCCTTTCAGCGGGGAGGCGCAAGAGTTCTGGCGCCAATCCCCGAGGAAGAAAGGGCTCGCGGCGGCGCCCATCGCCCATTCCCCAAGCCGGATCGGCGGGCTCCCGGTACGGCACTTCCCGGTGGACCACTCCGTCCACGGCGCCTGCGCCTGGGGCGTGGAGACCTCTGCAGGTTGGGTAGTCTACAGCGGCGACGTTCGCTTCGCGGCGGGCGCCCGCTCCCGCGACAGCGAGGCGTTCATCGAGGCGGCCCGGGCCCTCCACCCCCGGGCCCTGCTCTGCGAGGGAACGCGCGCGCCGAAGCCCGACGCGCCGCCCGAGGAGATGACGAGCGAGGCATCGATCCAGGAGAATGCCCTCCGCGAGGTGCGGGCCGCGGGCGCCGGACTGGTCGTCGCCGATTTCGGACCGCGAAACGTCGACAGGCTGCTGACCTTCCTCGCCGTCTGCAGGGAGACCGACAGGCAGCTCGTGATCCTGTCGAAGGACGCGTACTTGCTGGACGCGATGCGCTTGGTCGATCCGGCTCTGCCCGATGTCGCCTCCGAGCCCTGCCTGCGCCTCTACGAAGACCCGAAGGCGCGGCCGGTTCCCTGGGAGCAGCGGGTGCGCGACCGCTACGCCGGCAAGATGGTGACGCCGGCCGAGGTCGGCAGAGCGCCGGGCGACTTCGTCCTCTGTTTCAGCTTCTGGGACGTCAAGAACCTCATCGACATCCAGCCCACCGGCGGCCGCTACATCTACTCCGCCAGCGAGGCCTTCAGCGAGGAGATGCTGATCGACACGGACCGGCTGGGGATGTGGCTGAAGCACTTCGGCATGGCAGGCGTCGGCGTGCCCCAACGCAAGCTCGGAGGCAAGCCCCGGCCGGAGGAGGCGGGACTGCACGCCTCCGGCCACGCCGGCCCCGACGAGCTGCTACGCCTCGTGCGCGAGGTGGCTCCACAGACGCTGATCCCCATCCACACCGAGAACCCGGGCTACTTCCGCGAGGCCCTGCAGGACGGCGACATCGAGATCATAGAGCCCGAATACGGCCGGCCCATCATGCTGGCGTGAGGCAAGGGCCACACTCGCCGGCCCGTCCCGCAGAAGAAACGCCGCGCCCGCCGCGGCCCTGGGGTCGCGACGCCGGCGCGGCTCGTTCTTCCCGTCGGGGGATATCAGGCGGGCTTGAGTTCGTTCACCTTCGCCCGTGCGGCGGCCTTGTCCTTGTACCAGAGGGCGTTGAGAGGCGTGTACTCCTCCATTCCGGAGGGCACGTCGTCCTCAGCGAAGATGGCAGTGACGGGGCAGGCCGGCTCGCAGGCACCGCAGTCGATGCACTCATCGGGATCGATGTAGAGCATGCGGTCCTCGCCCTCGTCCTGGTGGATACAGTCGACAGGACAGACATCTACACAAGACTTGTCCATGACGTCGACACACGGCTCGGCGATAACGTAGGTCATGGCGCCAATCCTCCTGCGCTCACACGGGCCGGTGACGGCCCGGCGTGTGGTTGTTGATTCGATGCTACACCGGGGATCGAGGGGGCGCAAGCAGTCGGGCGACAACACGCTGCCCAAACGGCCGGGGGGACTCGGAAGGCGGCATCGCTGTCGCCGATGGTGCGCCAACTGGAGCGCAGCGGGACCTAACCATGATCGCTCGCGGCCAGGCGGGCCGGATCGACGAACTGCCCCGTCGAGGCGTCCACGAGGCCCCGGTCGGTGAGCTTCAGGGTCGGGATGACGGGGAGCGCCAGGAAGGACAGAGCCGCGAAGGGTGCGGCCACCGTGGCCCCCAGCGAGCGCGCCGCCTCCTCGACGGCGTCGAGGTCACGCACCACATCGCCCATGGGTCTAGGCGACATCAGCCCGGCCACGGGCAGCGGCAGCGAGGCGATCACGCGACCGTCGGCGGCCGCGACCAGCCCGCCCTGGAGGGTGGCCACCTGGAGCGCGGCTCGGAACATGTCTTCGTCACTGGTGCCGACGACCACGATGTTGTGGGAGTCGTGAGCGTAGGAAGAGGCCAGCGCGCCCCGGCGCAGGCCGAAGCCGCGCACCAGCCCCAAACCGACGTTCCCCGTCGCCCGGTGCCTCTCCACCACCGCCAGCTTGAGGATGTCGCGGCCCGGGTCGGCGACGAGGTGTCCCTCCTCGACACAGACATCCTCCACGCTGTGGCGCGTGATGATCTGACCCGGCACCAGCTCGATCACGGGGTACATCACACCGTCCCTCCCGGCAGGCAGACCATCGGCAGGCAGGGGGAAGGAGCGCGGGCTGAGGCCGCGTACGTGGAAGGTGTGGGTAAGGGCCAGCAGGGGCGTCTCGGGGGCGCCGAAGAGGGGCTGGCCGTCCTCGGCGACCAGCCGGCCGTCGTGGTAGACCTGGCGGACGCGCAGGCGTTCCAGGTCGTCGCAGACGAGGAGGTGGGCGCGGTACCCGGGGCCCACGGCTCCCAGATCGCGCAGGCCGAAGTAGATCGCTGGGTTGATCGTGGCCAATTGGACGGCTCGCACTGGGTCCAGCCCCAGGGCGATGGCCTTGCGCACCACGGCATCCACGTCGCCGTCGTCCCTAAGGTCCCGGCAGGAGCGGTCGTCCACCACGAACAGGCAGCGGGAGGCCGTGCGGTCGGTGACGAGGGGCAGCAGATCCTCCAAGTTCTTCTCCGTGGTGCCCTCGCGGATCATGAGGTACATGCCCCGGCGCAGCTTCTCGCGTCCCTCCTCAAGGCCAGTGGTCTCGTGATCTGAGCGGGGCCCGGCCGCCAGGTAGGCATTGAGCGCCTTGCCCCCCAGGCCTGGTGCGTGGCCGTCGATGGCCCGCCCGCCGACGGCCTCGATCTTGCCCAGGCAGGCGTCGCTCCCGGCAATGACGCCAGGGAAGTTCATCACCTCCCCCAGTCCGATGACGCCCGGTAGGGCCAGGGCCTGCACGATGTCCTGCGGACCAAGCTCGGCACCGGCGGTCTCGAGGTCGGTGGCGGGAACGCAGGACGCCACCATCAGGCGCAGGTCGAGCGGCAGGCCGGCGGCCGCCTCCGCCGCCCGCTGCATACCCGCCAAGCCGGCGACGTTCGCGATCTCGTGCAGGTCGCTCACGGCGACCGCCGTGCCGTGCGGCACGACAGCGCGGGCGTACTCACCCACCCAGAGCATGGAGCTCTCGATGTGGGTGTGGCCGTTGATGAGGCCGGGCAGCAGGTAGGCACCCCGCAGATCGACGGTCTCCCGCGCCTGGTAGCCGGACCCCAGGCCCGCCACCCGGCCGTCGTACACGAGGACATCGGTCTCCTCGACCTCGCCGGTGAACGTATTGACGACGCGGGCGTCTTGGAACAACAGGTCCCCGGGGACATCGCCCCGGGCAGCGCCGACGAGGTCCTGTCTGTCCATCAGTCTCCCTCGATGACGTAGATGTCGGGCAGCGTGCGGTACTGCTCGCCCCGGTCCAGCCCATAGCCCACCAGCCAGCCGTCACCGACGGTCAGACCCAAGTAGTCGATGGGCTTAGGCAGCTCCGGGAGGACGCTCTCGCGAGCCAGGAGAGCGCAGAGGCTCAGGCTGGCCGGCTGCTGTCGGGCCAGGTACCGCAGCAGATACCCCAGCGTGCGCCCGCTATCGACGATGTCCTCCACGACGACGACGTGCCGCCCCGACAGGTCAGCGCTGGGCTGCAGACGCACGCGCACCCGACCTGCCATCGTGCCGCGCAGGCCGTAGGTTGATAGCGCCACAAAGTCGACTTCGGGGGGTTCCTCGAGTCGGCGGGTGAGGTCGGCGAGGAAGATGTAGGCGCCCTTGAGAACTGCCAGGTAGAGAGGCGACTTGCCGCGGTAGTCGTGGCTAAGCCGGGCGGCCAGGGCGCGGACGCGCCGTTGGATACGGCTGCGGTGTATCAGCAGGTGGAGGCTCGGCATGGCCCGGCAACAGTGTACCACTCTCTCCGGGCTCAGGGGGCCTGCATGGGCCGAAGTGCCCGTTGCGCGTGGCGGTGCGGCTGTCCGACTCGAGAGTCAAGCCGCGGGCTTCTCACCCCGAAGCTCTCCGCGCAGGATTCTCACGCTCGGGGGTGCCTCCACCCCCACCGTCACTTTGTCTTTCGATGACCGGACGATGGTGAACTTGACCTCCGCGCCGTCACAGCTCACCACAATCGACTGATCCGGCTTGCGGGTCAGGACTAGCACCGGCTCCCTCCGAAAGTCCGGGGGCCGTACGCATGGGCGAGATGCTTGACGCGTACACTCCCCAATACCAGGATAGATGGCCCGCCCAGCGCTGGCAAGAAGCCAATCGGCTCTTTACGGTCAACTCCGCTGAGGCGTCGGAGGCCGGTGGTCCCAACGCCGGGCCTGGCGCCTTGGATGTTGTCCGAGGCAACTCGGCGCAGGGCGTGTCGAGGCAGCACTCAAGGAGTGAGAAGGACTTGACCACCACCCTAGCCGCATCGAGAGGGCGTCAGTCTGAGAGGCCGTGCAGCTCCTTCCGCTGCACGAATCGCATCTCCGACGGCGTGATCACCAGCACGTCGATGGGGCCGCCTACGGAGGGGAATCGCGGCTCGAAGCGCAGCTCATCGATAGTCGTGCGGATCAGGTGGATGGCGTAGTCCACGGCGTCCTGGAGCGGCATCGCCGAGAACACCGGCAGGTGGTCCTTGGCTATGAGGCGGTTCACGATGAGCGCGTCGCCGCCCCTGGCGACCCCGAACACGAGCTTGCCGCTGTCGTTCTGATTGAGCCGCTTGACGTACGGCTCCTTGGCCGTGTTGCAGTGGAGGACGTAGGGCACGGCGCGCTCCTCCTCCGACCGATAGCCGACGACGTAGAAGCCCACGACAGCGTTCGAGAACTGCTTCTGAAAGTAGTCGACCAGCCTGTCGGCGACGCTCTCCACGTCGTCCTGGGGCCCCAGCACCGCCTCCTCGAAGCTGGCGACGTGGCTGTCCACCATGCGGTTCTGGATGAGGGCTGTGCCGTAGGCGGCAATGCCCACAGGCACCTTCTGGAGGGCCATGACGTTGTAGGCGTTGTCGCTCAGGACCAGGGGCTGCTCGACGGCGACGCGCTGGCCGTCGGCGTTGCGTTGTTCCCGCCGGGTCATGGTGGTCCGCGAGTCCGCGGCTATCACAATCCCGGCGGGAACGTAGACGATGACCGCCAGGCTCATGGCAGGTCCCTACTTCTTGTGCATGCGTTGCCAGCGGGTCTTCTTCCGCATCTTCCGGTACTTGTGCTTGCGGATCTTCTTACGCCTCTTCTTGACGACTGAGCTCATAGGCACTCCTTCCCTATCCCCAACCGAGTGCGGGGCCGGCCGTCAGACCCCCGCCATCGAATTGACCCCGCGATTATAGCAGGGTCGCGGCCGACAGACGATAGTAGCCGTGCACGGCCGCGCGCTCTTGCGGGGTCCCTACGACTCGCAGTCAGGGTTCTCCGGGTCCTCCTCCCAACGCGCCGGATTGTCAAGTATGTACTGCCGAACGCGATTCAGTCCTCGTTCATCACGGATGACATGCTCGTAGTAGTTGCGCTGCCACAACCGGCCAGGGAACGGCCGCCACCCATCGTTGCAAACGCCCCGGCGATACCTAGCCGTGGTCAACGATTTGAATCGATGAACAGCATCCGGCAACGACATCGTAGGGGCGACCCCCTGTGGTCGCCCTGAATCTTCGGGGCAGGCACGGGGGCCTGCCCCTACGAGGACGATGATGCCGTGCACGTGGTTGGGCATGACCACGAACGCGTCCAATTGGATCTCGCGCCTGAGCTGCGTCGACCGCAGCCATTCTTGCCCGACCGCCTCGCCATAGCCATTGAGCAGCACTTGCCCATCGACAACCTCGCCAAGGAGGCATTGACGGTGGTGCGCAACCAGAGTAAGGAAGTAGGCGCCGGGCTGGGTGTGATCACACCGTATCATCACGTAGCCGAGGCTTTCTAGCCTCGGCGAGCCCCGACAGCAACATGTCGAGGTCTGTCTCGGCCTCGGGGTGCGCTGACGAGAAGGGATATGTTTCGGGTGCCTCAACCAGGCCCGCTACCACAGGATTGCGGTGGAGGTATTCCAGGGTGCCGACTAGCTGCGGCTCATCTCGTATGACGCGGTCGTAGAAACTGGCCTGCCAGAGAGTGCCACGCCAGCCCTGTCGGGCGTTCACGACCCGCGCGGAGTATCCCTTGATGCTCTGCATCAGCTTGGAGATGGTTTGCCGGTCTCTCGGAACAAGAACGGCATGCAAATGATCCGGCAATATGGCGTAGCCGAGCAGGTAGGCGCTGTCGCGCCGCAGGAATTGGAGCGCGTCCACGACGATCCTGGCGTTTGCTGGGTCTCGAAAGACCGGAGCACCGCCTCGCGTCCTGGTGGTCACGTGATAGCAGTGGCCGTCAAGCAAGAACCGGAGGAGTCTGCCCATTTGCGGGTCCCCGCCGAGGCTGGAAAGCCTCGGCTACGTCTGCCGCCCGTAGTCATACGCCGGTAGCCGGATGGAGCGGCGGCGGCGCGCTGTTGGGTTGTGTTCGACCAGGTGTTGCTGCCAGGTCTCTCGGCTGCCGCCGCCGTGGCGCGCCCAACCCAGCTAGTACCGCGCGGCCGACGCCAAGAAGCCTCGGCCACGGTGTACAGCTACTCGCGAGAGGCGGCTGCCACCTTCTTCCGCGGCTTCTGCCCCGCCAACTTCCCCCTTAGGTACCGGCCGGTGAAGCTGGACTCCACGGCGGCGATCTCCTCAGGCGTGCCCTCGGCCACGATCTCGCCGCCGCGATCGCCACCAAGCGGCCCCAGGTCGATGATGTGGTCGGCGTTCTTGATCACGTCCAGGTGGTGCTCGATGACCAGCACCGTGTTGCCGCCGTCCACCAGCCGCTGGAGGACGCTGAGGAGCGCGTTCGTGTCGTGGAACGCCAGCCCGGTGGTGGGCTCGTCGAGGATGTAGAGCGTTCTGCCCGTCGAGCGCCGGGATAGCTCGGTCGACAGCTTCACGCGCTGCGCCTCGCCGCCGGAGAGTGTGGTGGCCGGCTGGCCGAGGCGAATGTAGCCCAGCCCCACGTCCTTCAGGGTCTGGAGCTTGCCCTTCACACGCGGGAACGGAGAGAAGAGCTCCAGCGCCTCGTCCACCGTCATATCCAGCACCTCGGCGATGCTCTTGCCGCGGAACTGGATCTCCAGGGCCTCGCGGTTGTAGCGCTTGCCTTTGCAGACCTCGCAGGGAACGGTGACGTCGGGCAGGAACTGCATCTCGATCTCGATGTACCCCTCGCCGGCGCACGCCTCGCAGCGGCCGCCCTTGACGTTGAACGAGAAGCGGCCGGGGGCGTACCCGCGCAGGCGCGCTTCGGGCACGCTGGCGAACAGCTCCCGGATGGGCGTGAAGGTGCCGGTGTAGGTGGCCGGGTTGGAGCGCGGCGTGCGTCCAATAGGCGACTGGTCGATATTGACGACCTTGTCGATGTTCTCCAGGCCAGAGATGTCGTCGCAGGCGCCGGGGCGGTCCTTAGCATTGTAGAGAAGCTGCGCTGCCTTCTTGTACAGGATCTCGGCGATGAGGCTGCTCTTGCCCGAGCCGGAGACGCCGGTGACACAGACGAACTTGCCCAGGGGGATGCGCACGTCGATGCTCTTGAGGTTGTTCTCGCGGGCGCCGTGGACGGTGACGTGGAGGCCGTTGCCCTTGCGCCGGCGCGGGGGCAAGGGGATCTGTCGGGCACCGTTCAGGTACTGGCCGGTGATGGACTCAGGACACTCGATCACGTCCTCCAGCGTGCCTGCGACCACGACGTGGCCGCCCTTCTCGCCGGCGCCGGGCCCCATGTCGATGATGTGGTCGGCGGCGCGCATCATCGCCTCGTCGTGCTCGACGATGAGCACCGTGTTGCCGAGGTCGCGCAGCCGCTCCAGGGTCCGGATGAGGCGCGCGTCGTCGATGGGGTGGAGGCCGATGGTCGGCTCGTCGCAGACGTAGAGGACACCCATGAGCCCGGAGCCGATCTGGGTGGCGAGGCGGATGCGCTGGGCCTCGCCGCCCGAGAGCGTGGCGGTGGCCCGGTCAAGCGTCAGGTAGTCCAGACCAACCTCCACCATGAAGTCGAGCCGGGAGCGAATCTCCTTCAGGATCTGGTGCGCGATAGTGCGCTGACGCTCTGAGAGGGGCGTCTCGGGACCAGCCAGCCGGGCGAACCAGGCCTGGGCTTCGACCACGCTCATCCGCGTCACTTCGATGACGTTCCTGCCGCCCACGGTAACCGCTAGGGACTCGGGCCGGAGCCGGGCGCCGCCGCAGGTCGGGCAGGGGTTGGCAGCCATGTAGCGCCCGATCTCGGAGCGCACCCAATCGGAGTCCGTCTCTTGGTGGCGGCGAGCGAGGTTGGGGATGACACCCTCGAAGGTGGCATTGTAGCGGTTGACGTGACCACCGTGGCCGATGAACTTGAGCGTCACCTTGTCACGGCCGCCATCGCCATAGAGGACGAGATCGAGCTGCTCCGGCGTGAGCTGGCGGATGGGAACGTGGACGGAGAAGCCGTACTTCTCGGCAATGGCCTCCAGCATTCGCATGTACCAGGGACTGGGAGCGCCGGACCTGGCCCACGGCTGAACAGCCCCTTCGGCCAGCGTAAGGTTCTTGTTGGGGATGACCAGCGTCGGGTCCAGCTCCATCTTCACGCCCAGGCCGGTGCAGCCTGGGCAGGCGCCGTGGGGGCTGTTGAAGCTGAAGTTGCGGGGCGCGATCTCGCCCAGGCTGACGCCGCAGTGGACGCAGGCGAAGTGCTCCGAATACAGCCGCTCTTCCGTCCCGGCCTGGTCGTCGGCATCACGCGGAGGCTCCACCGTGACGAGGACGATGCCGCCTCCCAGCTTCAGGGCCATCTCCACCGAGTCGGCCAGGCGGCTCGCGGAGGCGGCGGACCCCTCCCCCTCGGGGCTCTCCGTCACCAGCCGGTCGACGACCACCTCGATGGTATGACGGCGGTTCTTGTCGAGGGCGATGTCCTCCTCCAAGTCGCGCACCTGCCCGTCGACCCGGACGCGGAGGAAGCCGGCCTTGCGCGCATCCTCGAAGGTGCCCAGGTGCTCACCCTTGCGGTCGCGGACGACGGGCGCCAGGATCATCAGGCGGCGCCCCGCCGGGATATCGAGGATGGAGTCCACGATCTGCTGAACCGTCTGCCGCTCGATGGGCCGCCCGCACTGAGGGCAGTGGGGCTCGCCGGCGCGGGCGTGAAGCAGGCGCAAGTAGTCGTAGATCTCCGTCTGGGTCCCGACAGTGGACCGGGGATTGCGGCTGGCGCCCCGCTGGTCGATGGAGATGGCCGGGGAAAGCCCCTCGATGTAGTCCACGTCGGGCTTCTCCATCTGGCCCAGGAATTGCCGCGCATAGGCGGACAGAGATTCGACGTAGCGCCGCTGCCCCTCGGCGTAGATGGTATCGAAGGCCAGCGAGCTCTTGCCGGAGCCCGAGAGACCCGTGATCACCACCAGCCGGTCACGAGGGATCGAGACGTCGACGTCCTTCAGGTTGTGTTCTCGGGCGCCCCTGACGATAATGGCGTCCAGCGGCACGGAATACCCCCTCCTAGCAACGAAATCCGGCCGTTTGCCGAATCTCGATTGTACCAGAGCGTCGAAGGGTGGAACAAGGGTGCTAAGGTGCCGCTCCCACGTTGACGGCGGCCGGATCGTCCGGCTTCCGAGAGCCCAGGGGCATGCCTGACAGGCGCCCGCAGTCGAATGGTGAGCGATCCGCCTTGAAGCACGCCTTTCTGGTCACGGGCCCGCCGGGCTGCGGCAAGACCACGCTGCTTCGCCAGGTGGTGGCAGACCAGTCGCTGCGGGCCGGCGGATTCTACACCGAGGAGATCCGCCGCGGCGGCCGGCGCAGCGGCTTCCGGCTGCTGACGCTGGACGGACAGGAGGCCATCCTGGCCTCCGTGGACACGCCGGGACCACCGCGGGTAGGCAAGTATGGCGTGGACGTGGCGGCGCTGGAGCGCGTAGGAGTCCCGGCGCTGGAGGCGGCGGTGGCCTCGGCCGAAGTGGTTGTCGTGGACGAGATCGGCAAGATGGAAATGGCATCGCAGCGCTTCCGACGGGCGGTCGAGTCGGCTCTGGACGCCGGCTGCTGCCTGTTGGGAAGCATCCTGCTGGCCCCCCATCCCTGGGCCGACGCCATCAAGGCGCGGCCGGAGGTGCTCATCCTGCACCTCAGCCCAGGCGAAAGGGAACACGCCAGGCAGCGGCTGACGGCCCTGGTGCGGCAGTGCGTCGAAGGCAACCGGCGCGACCGCCAGGCGAGCGGAGACTAGGGAGGGCGACATGACACGAATCGAGGCGTCGGTAGACATCGGAGCGGCCCCGGAGGCAGTCTGGACCTTCGTGTCCGACCTGCGCCGCATCCCGGAATGGGTAGAGGACACGCTGAAGATGCTGTCGGTGGAGCCGGAACCGGCGCAGCAGGGAACGGTGTATCGAGAGCGTTCCCGCATACTGGGTCCGTTGAGTCAGGTGACGACTTGGAGGATCGCGGAGTTCGACCCGCCCCGCCGGCAGAAACACGATGGCCAGGTGCCGATGATGGCCTCGACTAGCGTGTCCTTCGCCCTCGAGCCGTCTTCGGCGGGAACCAGGTTCACCCTGGTCTTCGAGTACGCGCCGGGGAACCCGCTGGCCTCCCTGTCCGACCGGCTCTTCCTGGGGGGCAGCCTCCGGTCTGGCTTCGAGCGCTCGGTGCAGAAGCTGAAGGCCCTGGTGGAGGCTGAACGGCCCCAAGGTCCAGAGGGCAACTGAAGCCAGAGGCAGGGGCGAGTCAGTAGCCTCACGACGCGGCCGCACCGCGGTCGGTCCCGCATCTGTGCTCAGTCACCTAGGGGTTTTGGGTAAGGCTCCAGGGCGTCTCGTCGTGGACGTGGTCACCGTCGCAACAGACCGCACGGTGCCACTCCGTGGCGATCCAGCGGGCGACCTGCCAACCAGCAGAGTCCTCGCCGTCCCACCCGCCGGCCAGGAAGAACTCAGCTACCTCCAGTTGCCGCCGCTCCACGTGTTCGCGCTGCGTCTGCGCGTATTCATCGAAGGCGCGCAAGATGTAGTCGGCGGCGAGCCTCGCGTGCCAGGTCGTCGGAGCCAGATCTACGAGCTCAGCTCGCACTGCAAGCTCCAACTCCGCCCGGCTCATCGATGTCTTGGCAGTCACGGTGCCCCCTTGCGCACCTCGACGGAGACCTCCGTCGTACCCTGCCAGACACGTGTTACGGCCATGTTTCATGCGAGTTACGATTCTGCTACGGGGGGCGTTTCGTGACTTTGGGCCCTCCCTTGAGCACAGACCAAAGCGCAGCGCCCCCCGAAAGGGAGGCGCTGCGTGTCTGTACTCGTCGGCTGGGGCACCAGGCCGCCAGCCCGTCCGATCGGCTACGGGTAGATCCCGCGTAGCTCGAAGCCTTCCACGACTCGCCCCACCGCGAGCATGATGGCCGCCCGCCTCATCGACACCTTCTCGGCCTCCGCCAGCCGCAGAGTCCGCTGGAAAGCCTTGGTGATGATTGCGTGGAGCCGCTGGTTGACTTCTTCCTCCGTCCAGCGCAGGAAGTTCAGGTTCTGCACCCACTCGAAGTAGGAGACAATCACGCCGCCCGCGTTGGCGACAATGTCCGGAACCACGACCACGCCGGCGTCCTCCAGGATAGCGTCACCGTCGGGCGTGATCGGGCCGTTGGCTGCCTCCAGGACGACCTTCGCCTTCACCGAGCCCGCATTGCTGGCAGTGATCTGCCCTTCGAGGGCGGCCGGCACCAAGATGTCCACGGGCAGGCTGAGAAGCTCCTCGTCACTAATGGCATCACCGGCCCCGCTCTCGGCCAGGCGTCCCCGCTGCTGCTTCAGGCGAGCCAGCGCTTGGGCGTCGAGCCCCTTGCCGTTGTAGATGGCACCGGACGTGTCGCTTGCAGCCACGATGCGGGCGCCCGCCCCCTCCAGCAGGTAGGCGGAAACCTGCCCGGCGTTGCCGAAGCCCTGCACTGCCACGGTTGCCCCATCGAGTGCGAGGTTCTTCTCGCGGGCCACCTCCTGGGCACAGAAGAACACGCCCCGGCCGGTAGCCTCGACCCGGCCTTCGCTGCCACCCAGGGCGATGGGCTTCCCGGTGACAATCGCGGGCACGGGATGCCCCTCATGCATGGTGATCGTGTCCATGATCCAGGCCATGATCTGGGGATCCGTGTTGACGTCGGGCGCCGGGATGTCCATGTGCCGGCCGATGATGTAGCTGATTTCCGTCGCATATCGGCGCGTGAGATTCTCCAGCTCGGACCGGGAGAGCAGTTTCGGGTTGACTGTGACCCCTCCCTTCGCGCCGCCGTATGGCAGCTCGTTGACGGCGCACTTCCAGGTCATCCACATCGCGAGAGCCCTCACCTCGTCCAAGGTGACATCCTGGTGGTAGCGGATGCCGCCCTTGGTCGGGCCCAGGATCTTGTTGTGGTGGACGCGGTAGCCGGTGAACGTCTTGTGGCCGCCGTCGTCCATCTCCACAGGGAAGTTGACGGTGAACTCGCGGTCACAACGCCGCAGCGACTCGCGCATCTCGTCCCTGAGGTTCATGTGCTCTGCGGCGGCGTCGAACTGGGCCACCGCCATCTCGAAGGGATTCTGGGTAGCAGGTGCTGAGGTCTGGGGCTGTCTGGCCTCGACCATGGACGTGCGCCTCCTTGTCAGTTTGGGGTACGATGTGGCTGGTGCAGGCAACATATCACACCGGCGCGGCGTTGTGCCAGGGGGTGGTTGCCGGTCGCCGCAAGCCAGCGCCCCGTCGCCCGTCGACCCACCCGGCGGAGGGGTCTGTGAGGGAGTCATGATGCTGGAAGCCGAGGCTCGCGAAACCGAGAGGAAGGTCATCACCATCCTGAGGGTGCTGAGCGAATCACCGGAACCGCTGGGCTCTGTCAGCATCGCCCGGGCCTTGGAGAATCACGGTATCCACCTGAGCGAGCGGCAGGTCAGATACCACCTCCGGCTCACGGACGAGCGCGGTTTCACCCAGCCCCTGGGGAGGGACGGTCGGGCCCTGACTGCCAAGGGGCTCGAGGAATTGAGAATCGCCTTGGCGCCGGAGCAGGTCGGCCTGGTCATAGAGAGGATCGCTTCTCTCGCCTTCCAAACGACATTCGACCCGGGCACCCGTAGCGGCGAGGTCATCATCAACACGTCCCTCTTCCCCAAGAGCAAGTTCAAGAAGGCTCTCTCCGCGATGAAGGACGCCTTCTCAGCGAACATAGGCGTCAGCCACATGGTTGCGGTGGCCGAGGAGGGGGAGAAGCTGGGCGACGTTATCGTTCCCGAGGACCGAATCGGGCTGGCGACGGTCTGCAGCGCCACGATCAACGGAGTCCTGCTGAAGGCGGGTATCCCCATGGACTCGCGATTCGGGGGCATCCTGGAGATACGCAACTCCGCCCCGCGAAGGTTCGTGGCCATCATCCACTACGCCGGCTCCTCCCTGGACCCCTCGCTGGCGTACATCAAGGCGCACATGACTGAGGTACGTGAGGCCGCGACCCGAGGAGAAGGAACGATCCTCGCCAACTTCAGGGAGATACCAGCAGCGGCAAAGCCGATGGCCGAAGAGGTTGTGGACAAGCTCAGTGACGCGGGGATCGGCGGAGTGGTCGTAATGGGCTACACCAGCCAGCCCGTGTGTCAGATTCCGGTCGGCCTGAACAAGGTGGGCGTCATCCTGCACGGGGGCCTGAATGCCGTCGCCGCGGCCGAAGAGGCCGGCATCGAGGCCGACAACACAGCCAACAGCGGCACCTTCGAGTTCCAGCGGCTCCAGAGCTACTGGGATCTCTAGCAGTACCGGCAGATTCCCTCCTAGCCAAGACGTGCCCTGCGGGGCGACCACTCCCCGTCCGCCTCTGGACACGTTGCACCGCGAACCACTCCCATCCACACGCGCCGACCCCCGCACACAACAGGACAACGCGAGCAACCAGGCCGCCGTTCAGGCGGCTCGGACGGCACCCGAGTAGCGCAGGAGTCTCAGCCAACGTGTCCGGGAGAGAGTAAGGAGCGGGCAGCCGCTAGATCCGGTGCTCTTCGCGCACCACCGTCCGTGCGCCGGCGTGCCAGGAGGTCCGCCAGTCTCTCGGCGAGACGATACGCTCCAGCCTGTCCAGTTGGCCGATTGCCTTCAGCCGACGGTAGATGAGCTGCCAGGCGCAGGGTCGCTCGGGATCAACCTCGCACCGCTCCTCGGTGGATCCGCCACAGGGGCCGTTCAGGAGGCGCTTCGCGCAGCGCGTTATGGGGCAGATGCCGCCGAACTCCGAGAGCACGCAGGACCCGCACCCCAGGCACTTCTCTGTCCACACCCCCTGCTCTTCGAGGATGCCGAGAAACTGCGTGTCGAGCGCCGCATAGACCGGCTTCTCCGGGAACCGCTCCGCGATGGCCTGCACGCCGGCCCCACACCCAAACGACACGATCGCCTCGTTGCGCGCCGCGGCGGGAGCCAATTCCTGAATGAACTCGTCCTCGCACTGGCGCTCGATGGTGATCTGCTCTATCTCGATGGGTCGGCCTTCGAGCCGGCGCGCCATGCGCATGGCGTATGACATGATGCCGACCTCACGCTCGCCGCCGGACAGACAAACAGTCACGCACGTGCCACAGCCCACGAATAGGACCCTGTCGTGCCTGGCAAGCACGTCCTTCAGCTCTGAGATAGACTTGCGGCTTCCTACAATCATGCGGGCCTCCGCTCCCCAGCCGGGGTCGCTCGCAGCGGGCTGGGGCCCAGGCTGCTCACCGTCTCCACCATCTCCCTGATCCGCGCCACGAACGTGGGCGCCTCGGAGGCGGAGAGATTGACCATCCGCAGCCGCTCCCGTCCGAGGCCGATCTCGTCGAGCACCTGTCGCGCAGCCTCGACACGGCGCTTCGCGCGCAAGTTCCCTTCGACGAAGTGGCAGCCACCTTCCAAGCAGCCCGCCACCAGGACGCCGTCGATTCCCCGCTCGAAAGCGGCCAGCAGGTGCTCCACCTCGACCTTACCGGTGCAGGGGACGTGCACGATGCGCACGTTCGCCGGGTACTGCATACGCCTTGCGCCAGCGAGATCGGCGGCGGCGTAGGCGCAGTAGTTGCAGCAGAACGCCAGGATTTCGCAGTCAGAATCGGCCACGACTTGAGTCGGTGCGGCCCGTTCGGATTCAATCACGGCGTCCCACCAGGCACGGCCAGCAGTTCGTCGAGCATCGCGACGAGTTGCTCCTCTTCTTGGTTCTGGAGCTGGATGGCCTTCGCTGGGCAGGCGGCAACACAGCTACCGCAGCCCATGCACTTCGCGCCCTGGATCTCCACCCTCTGCCGCTCGTCAACCATCGGTGCGCCGTAGGGGCAGACCTTGACGCATGTCATGCAGGCGGTGCATTCGAGAGGGTCAATGCGCGCTACCTGGCCGCCGATCTCCAAGTACGGGCGCGACAGGATCGTGGCTGCCCGGCCAGCGGTGGCTTGGGCCTGCGCGATCGTCTCATCGACGAACCGCGGCGAGTGGGCGAGCCCGCAGACGAACACGCCCTCGCTTGCCATGTCGACTGGGCGCAGCTTCGGGTGAGCTTCCAGAAAGAAACCATCCGCGGTCAGTGGGGCTCTCAGGATGCCCGACAGAGCGGGGTTGTCGGGCGCCGGCGCGATGCCTGTGCTCAGCACGAGCAGGTCCGGCCGCAGCGTCAACCGGCGTCGAGTGCTCGCGTCCGTGACGCGCACGGTCAAGCCCTGGTCATCGACCGTCTCCGGCTCCTGATCCTCCGGATAGCGAATGAACAGCACGCCCGCCTGCCGTGCCTTCTCGTAGTAGGTCTCTCGAAAGCCGTAGGTGCGGATGTCCTTGGCCAGGACGACAACCCGGGCCTGCGGCCGTTGCGCCTTGACCGCCAGCGCGTTCTTGACGGCCTCCGAGCAGCAGACGCGGCTGCAGTACGGCGTCTCCTCGGTCCGCGACCCGACGCACTGGATCATGACCACGGTCGGCGCCTCACCGAGATCCGAGGCGAGCCCACCGGACGCCAGTTGCGCTTCGAGCTCGCGCTGGGTCACTACACGCTCGTGCCTACCGCGAAGGTGCTGCTCGGTCGCCCGTTCGATAGCCCCCGTGGCGATGATCGTGACGCCGTGGTGAATCGTCGTCGAGCTGACGGTGCCTTCGATCTCGCTCCTGAAGTTCCCGACGTGGCCGGTAACCTCCGTCACCTGAGCGCCGGTGCGAAGCGTGACGAGGGGGTGGGATCGAACACGGCTGATCAGGTCAGCGGCGAACGCCTGGATGTCATCTCGCTCCAGGGTGTAGTGAAGCCAGCGCAGGTTGCCGCCCAGCTCTGCCTCCTTCTCCACGAGGTACACCTCGAAGCCCTGCTCAGCCATCGAGAGGGCGGCGGTCATGCCCGCCAGCCCGCCGCCGATGACCAGGGCGGCGCGCGTGATGGGCACCTGCCCCGTCTCTAGCGCACGGAGCCACCGTGCACGCCCCACGGCCATCCGCATGAGGTCGCACGCCTTCTCCGTCGCCCGAGCTGGATCATCGCGGTGCACCCACGAGCACTGATCGCGGATGTTCGCCATCGAGAAGAGATAGGGGTTGAGGCCGGACTCCCGCAGCGTCTCCTGGAACAGGACCTCGTGCGTGCGCGGCGAGCACGACGCGATGACGACGCGGTTCAAGCGGTGCTCAGTGATGAGGTTCTTGAGCCGGGCCTGGCTGATGTCGGAGCATGTAAACAGGTCTGTCTCGGCATAGGCGACGTTCGCCAGCTTCGCCGCGTCCGCTCTGACCGCCTCCACGTCTACCACAGAGGCGATGTTGTGCCCGCAGTGGCAGATGAAGACGCCGATCCGCGGCTCCTCGTCGGTTATGTCACGCTGATGCGGGTACTCGTGCCGCTGCGTGAGTGTGTCGCGCCCGCGGACGAGAAGCTCCATCGCACTGGCTGCGGCGGCACTCGCCTGCGCGACCGACTCGGGTATGTCCTTCGGCTCCTGGAAGGCGCCGGCCACGAAGACGCCCGGCACTGAGGAGGCCACCGGCGCGAGCCGGTCCGTCTCGCAGAAGCCAAACTGGTTGCGGTCCATCCCCAGCCGCTCGGCCAGCTCCCCGATGCCGGCGCTGGGCTTCATGCCCACCGAGAGCACAACGACATCAAAGTCCTCTTCGCACTCATTCCCGCGGTCGTCGAAGTAGCGCACTCGCGGGTTCCTCGTGCCCGGCATCTCCACCACCCGCGACGGGAGCGCCCGGATGTATCGCACGCCGTGCTCGGCCCGCGCCCGGTCCACGTACCGGTCGAACTCCTTGCCGAAAGCGCGGATGTCCATGCAGAAGATGGCGATCTCGAGGTCCGGGATGTGCTCCATGGCGACAAGCGCCTCTTTCGTCGCCGACATGCAGCAGATGGAGGAGCAGTAGCCGTTGCCGCGCGCGCTGTCCCGCGAGCCGACGCACTGGATGAACGCGATTCGCCGCACGGGCCCGCCATCGGACGGCCTCTGCACCGTGCCCTCGGTCGGCCCTGAGGCGCTGAGCATCCGCTCGAACTGGACGGACGAAATCACGTTGGCGTAGCGACCGTGCCCGTACTCGCCGCGAACGGAGGCCTGGATCTCCTCGAAGCCGGGGGCGAGGATGACGGAGCCGACCCGGAGCACCTCGGCCTCCGGCCGCATGTCGTGGAAGATCGCGGCCGCGTCGCACACCGTCTCGCAGAGGCGGCAGTCAGAGCACAGCCCGCAGTTCAAGCAGCGCTGCGCCTCGGCGACCGCGTCCTCCTCGGAATAGCCCAGGTCTATCTCCCGCATGTCCCGCTTGCGCCGGTCGACCGAGGCCTGCGGCATGGGACGGCGGGGCTGCCTTGGCGTGTCCGGGAACGGATTCGGAGCTATCTTCTCGCCGGCCGCGCCTTCCAGCCCCGCCTCCCCCTCCGGGCTTTGCCCGCGGAGGTAGCGGTGGATGGCCTCGGCGGCCGTGTGCCCGTGTCCCATCGCCTCAACGAACGAGGCCGGACCCAGCACGACATCGCCTCCGGCGAAGACACCCGGCATCTCCGTGGCCAGCGAGTCGTCACAGGCGATCCTCCCGGCGCTGCCCAGCGGTAGGCCTTCGAGATCGGAGGTCTGGCCGACGGCGATGATCACGGTATCCACGTCCAGGACGAAGTTCGAGCCCTCGATTGGCACCGGCCGGCGGCGGCCGCTCGCGTCCGGCTCGCCCAGCTTCATGCGGATGCACTCCATCGCGACGATAGAGCCCCTGTCGTCGCCGATCATGCGGACGGGGTTGGCCAGGAAGTGGAACCTGACCCCCTCCTCCTGCGCGAGATGGACCTCCTCGTCGAGGGCCGGCATCTCCGCCCGCGAGCGGCGGTACACGATCGTCACCTCGTCGGCACCCAGGCGGAGGGCAGCGCGAGCAGAGTCCATCGCCGCGTTCCCTCCGCCGATCACAGCGGTCCGCCTGCCGACCCGGACTCCCTCGCCGAGGTTCACGCCTCTCAGGAAGTCGAGCGCGTACAGCACCCCGTCGTGCTCGATCCCATCGACATCCAGCCGCAGGTTCTGGTGCGCGCCGCAAGCGATGAATATCGACCCATAACCCTGATCACGGAGCCCATCCAGCGTTATGTCACGTCCAATGCGACAGTTCAGCCTGACCTCGATGCGCTCGTTGATCAGTTGGTCTATCTCGTAGTCGAGCACGTCCCTGGGCAGGCGGTACTCGGGCACGCCGAGGCGGAGCATGCCGCCCAGGAACGGCATCGCCTCGAAGATTGTCACTCCATAACCCATGCGGCTCAGATCGTGGGCGGCGGTGAGGCCGGCCGGGCCCCCGCCGATGATCGCGACCTTCTCCTCGCGCAGCTCGGCCGGGCGCGGCCCCGCGCCAGCTTCCTCGCCAAGCTGGTCCCGATTGGCGTGGACCCAGTCGGCGGCGAAGCGCTTCAGGTCGCGGATAGCGACCGGCTCATCGACGCCGCCTCGGTTGCACTGCGCTTCGCAGGGGTGCTGGCAGATGCGGCCGCAGACCGCAGGCAGCGGGCAGCGCTCGCGGACGAGATCGTAGGCCTCCTTGAACTTGCCCTGGGCGACGAGGGCGACATAGCCATGGGCGTTCACTCCCGCCGGACAGGCGTGTCTACACGGGGCTGTGCCCTCGGACTTCGAAATGCCGTACACGTTGGGGATCGCCTGCGGGTAGGGCCGGAAGATGGCCTTCCTTTGCCCCAGCCCGCGGTCGAACTCGTTAGGCAGCGACACGGGGCAGACCTCGGCGCAGTCGCCGCAGGCGTTGCACTTCTTGAGGTCCACGTAGCGCGGCTGCTTCTTGACGGTCACGTCGAAGCGGCCCGGCTCGCCGGTGATCCCCTCGATCTCGGCGAGCGTGATGATCTCGATATTCTTGTTGCGCCCGCACTCAACAAGCTTGGGCGAGAGAATGCACATGGCGCAGTCGCCGGTGGGGAAGGTCTTGTCAAGCTGGGACATCCGCCCGCCGATGGCTGCCGAGCGCTCGACCAGGTACACCTTGAAGCCGGACTCGGCCAGGTCGAGCGAGGCCTGGATGCCCGCGATGCCTGCTCCGTAGACGAGGACTGCGCCGGTTGGGAGGTCTTGCTTCATCCGTCTATTCTCTTACGGTGGCTGTCGCCGCCGCCCTTGGCTTGGCGCTTGCCAACGCACCCTTCTTCGCCAGCAGCGGCATGGGGTCCACGAGCAGGCTGCCCAGCCCAAGCTGATCCGGATTGAGGCCGAGAGCCAGGCCCAGCAACTGCGTGAAGTAGAAGACCGGCAGGCCCAGCCTGTCCCCGAAGCGCACCTCCATGTCCCGCTGCCGCATGTCGAGGTTGAGCTGGCAGAGCGGACAGGCCGTCACAAGGCACTCCGCTCCCGAATCGCGGGCCATCGCCAGGATGTCGTGCGACAGCCGCTCCACGATCTCTGGTTTGGTGATCGAGTAGCTTGCGCCGCAGCACTCCGTCTTGTGAGGCCATGCCACAGGCTCTGCGCCAGTGGCGGCCAGGACGTCGTCCATGACCGTCGGGTTCTCCGGATCATCGAACTGCATGATCTCAGGTGGACGCAGGAGCAGGCAGCCGTAGTAGGCAGCCAGGCGCAAGCCGGTGAGCGGGCGCACGACGCGCCCAGCCACCTCCTCGAGGCCGACCTCATCCCTGATGATCTCCAGCAGGTGCTTCACCGGCGTGGAGCCGTCGTAGTCGGCGCCAAGGGCGTCAGCCACCCGGCTGCGGGTGTCCGGATCTTTGGCAATCTCGTGGTTCGCAACCTTCAGACGGCTGTAGCAGGCGGCGCAGCACACAGCGACGGTTCTGCCAGCGGCCGCGAGCAGGTTGGCCGCCGGAAGCGCCAGCGCCAGCGTCGGATTCGACTGGTGGGCGGCAGTGGAGCCGCAGCAGGTCCAGGCGGGCAAGTCGGGCAGGGCAAGTCCCAGCGCCTGGCCGACCGCCTTGGTCGAGAGGCTGTAGCCCCTCGCCGTCGACTCGAGCGAGCAGCCGGGATAGAAGACGTAGCTCATCGCTTCTGGCCCCCGTGGCGCTCGGCGCGCCGGAAGAGGCTGGCCCGCCGCGAGCGCCCGCGCACGAAGGCCGGCAGCAGCGCGAACTTGCCCTTGCGCAGCATCGCCGGGAGCTTGTCTACGTCCCGGAGGAGGTCCCTGGTGCGCAGCTTGAACGCGGCCATGAGCCCCAACTCGTGCACGCGGCCGGTCTGCTTCACGGTCCCAAGGAAGATGTCGTTGAAGGCCGGCACCGTGGTCTCAGGGTTGACCTTCTTCGTGGCACGCGACAGCCTGCGCAGGGCGTCCATCATTCCTGGGACTCCCACGGCCTGCGGGCAGCGCGTCTCGCACGTGTCGCACGACGTGCATTCCCAGATCATCCGGCTCGCGAGCACATCGTCTCGCAGGCCCAGTTGGATGAGCCGTATCATCTCGTGCGGCTTGACGTCGGCGCGCCCGGCGACGGGGCAGCCGGAGGTGCACTTCTGGCACTGGAGGCAGAGCATCAGGCCGGCGCCGGAGGCGGCCTCGACTTCGCGGACGAAGGCGTCCCCAAGGACGGGCGCACGGGCCAGGCCTTCAGCCACCGCGCTCATTCCACTCCTCCCGTCATCGCCGCCAGAACGTCGAGCCTGACTGTGGTCACCTTCCGATAGACCTCCTCCGGCTCGCGAAGCTGGCCATCGACCGTGAGGAGCTGCTGGACCGAGACACCAAGCAGCCGCTCGTTCTCCTCGAGGAGGGGGTGGATCAGCCGCCAGTCCTCTTCGGCGAGCGAGGCGAACTGACCGCCGTTGAGCTGCGCCTCGACAAGCTGTCGATGCGGGTCGCGGATGTAGATGGCCCCCCCGGAGGCGAGGGAGAACAGATTGCTGCCGGGGTAGGGCGTCGGCTGCGGGACCATGCGGCCTTGATGGTCGAACTCGATGCCGTTGAGGATCACGAAGCCGCCACCATCGAGCGGATTGCCCGCCATGAAGGACTCGGCGAGGAAGTCGAGGCAGGTGCCATTGATGACCACACGCGGACGGCCGACGGCGTTGATCAGCGGCCGACCGGCCGCGTTGCCGAGGACGTACACCTCGCCGCCCTTCGCGCCGTAGAGGAACGTCTGACCTACGTCGCCGAAAACGACGAGCTTGCCGCTGTTCATGATCTGCCCGAGTTGGTCCTGGCCATTGCCGTGCACGAAGATGGAGAGTCCGTCCAGGCCGGACCCCAAGTAGTCGCCGGAGCTTCCGTACACGTCGATGCGAACGTCGTCGGTGGCCGGCCCCAGTCCGCAACCGGTGAAGCGCTGGCCGCGGTATCCGTGGCAGATGAAGCGCCGCCAGCCCAAGTCGTAGGCCCGGCGTACGAGCGTGGCATCGCAATCCTCGCCCTCGGCCGGAAACCGCTCAGCGCTGACGACGAGGACCTCTTCGCCCGGCTCCGGCGCTGCCAGCAGCCCACGGCTCTCCCAATCCACGCGCCGGTAGGCTCCCTTCGCGGCTCTGCCAAAGAGCGGAACGGCCTGGAACAGGGACCTCAGCGCCTCGTCCAGAACCCGCAGCACTGAGCTCCTTCGCTTGTCCCCCGTGTCGAACCGGCGATCGTGAAGCATGGTGAGTGCTTCGATCGCCGTCGTTCTCGCCGCACCATCGTCCGACGCCTCGCAGACGGCATCGCAGAACTCGCGCAGCCCACCCGGCTCCCACGCCGGCAGGTTCTGAGCCACGTGCTCAAACAGGCCGAAAGCATCGCCTCGCCGAAGCGAATCGCGAACGAGGTCGCCTGTCGAGCGAGAGCGTTCGCCGGAGGCGTCAGTCGACGCGAGGTCGCAGCGGACCCGGCCGCCTGCGATCGAAACGGCCCGACCGAACTTGTCGGTACACGTGAGCGTCTTGCGACCGTTCTCCCCGCCGACGGTGAGGACGAATGCACCGCCGTCGGTGTGGCTCCCGCCGCGCGCGTTCCAGTACCGGTCCGCGATGGGACAGAAGCGTTCGTCCTCTTGCGCCAGGCTGCGGAGCGTGGCATCGATGGCCTGCTTCTCGGAGCAGATGAGGCCTACCTGCACGTCACCTTCGGAAAGGGCGAAGACCTGCGGCCGCAGCATGGCGGTGTCCGTGATGCCCAGCAACTGGAACTGGTTCTGGTCAGGCAGACTCCGCCCGATAATGAAGAACCACGGTCCGTCCGGCGAGCCATGGATGTGCGTCGCCTGGATCCGGCGGTACACCGGCTGCTTCTCCTCGGGGAGCTGATCGAAGTCAAGCTCTGTCGTGGGCGCCAGCGCCTCGATGACGTACTCGAGCGGGTACTTGTACACCCGCGACCAGAGGTCGAAGAGCTGGACCGAGACCTCGGTGTCGGTGAGGAACTGCGGGCGGATGTTCCTTTGCAGCAGGTACTCGGCGACCGAGTGGTAGTTGGCGAAGTCGCCGTTGTGGACCAGCGCCTCGTTCAGGCCCACGAAGGGATGGGCGCCGCCGGGATGCCAGACGCGGCCCTTCGTCGGGTATCGCTGGTGGGCGATCCAGACGTGGGCGTGCAGGTCTTCGAGCTGGTAGTACTGAACGATCTGCTCGGCGTAGCCCACGATCTTGAACACGACCAGATTCCGCCCGTGCGAGAGCACGAACGCCTTCTTCTCGCCGAGGGAGGCATAGAAGGCCTCATTCAGCCGGACGGAATTGCGGTAGACGAACTCGTCCTCGATGTCGCGCGGCGGCAGATCGGCCAGACCGTTCCTGTCGGCGAAGGCCTGCAGAGCATCAGGCTTGACGCGAACCAGGTAGCGATGGACATCCGGTGGCTGGACCTCAAGGCCCGGCACGTCGCGGTAGTCGGCCAGGGCCGGCACAGGCTCGGAGAGAGCGATGTCGAAGACAGGCTGGATGTGCTCCCGCTCCACGTCCGCGTGCGCCGAAGGATCGAGGAGGGCGACCTGCACCATGTAGTGAGAGTCTAAGACCTCCTGCGACACACCGACGTCCTCCGGCACGAGGCCAACGGCGGCGATGCCGCCGCCCTTGCCGTTGCCCCTATTGTGCATCTGCACGGAGGGCTCATAGATGTGGCGGCCGCGCACGGGGATGGAGCAAGCGAATCCAGTGACGCCGCAGCCGCCCTCGTCGGCGGCGCGCCGGGCGACGCTCGGCGGACGCCCGTCGAACATCTCCGCGCGGGACTGGATCAAGCGCTCAGCCGCGTCAAGCACCGGCCGCCTCGCCCCCCTTCACGTAGTCCAGGTGGTAGAGACAGTCCATCCGTCCCCGCAGCTCACCCACGCTCCTCATGCCGAACCGGCTGAGGACGCTCACCATCTGTTCGCGCCACGCCGCAAAGAGATTGACCAGCCTCTGCGTCGCCCAGTCGATGTCCACCTGACGCATGAGCTCGTGGTCCGTGGTCGCTATGCCTCGCGCGCACCCACGACCGCTCTCGCACCCACCGCAACGGATGCAGCCCAGAGCGACGAGCTCCGCGGTGCCGACCACGGCGCCGTCCGCTCCGAGGGCTATCGCCTTCAGCACGTCGTGGGCCGTCCGGATCCCTCCGCTGGCGATGAGCACGACCTCGTCCCTGATGCCTTCCTCAACCAGGAACCTGTGCACTTTGGGGACCGCATACTCGATGGGCATTGCGATGTTCTTCTTGGCGATGTCCGGCGCAGCGCCGGTGCCGCCGTAGCTGCCGTCCAGGTGAATGATGTGCGCGCCGGCGTAGTAGCTCCCGACCGCCACCATGTCCACGTCCGTCGGCGTCGACACCTTGACCGACACGAGCGCCCTCGGATTCGTGGCCTTGATCCAGTCCAAGTGCTTCTTGTGGTCCTCGACCGAGTACACACTGTGGAATGGGAAGGGCGAGAAGAGGGCGTTGCCGGCGACCGCCTGACGCATGCGGGCCACGTCCGGCGTGTTCTTGTCACCCAAGAGGTGCCCGCCCAGGCCGGGCTTCGCGCCCTGCGCGTACTTGAATTCCACGATGGGTACACGTTGAATCGTCTCTTCACGCACGCCGAAGAGGCCCGTGGCCACCTGAGTGATCACGTGGTCGTCGTAGGGCTCGAGACGCTGAGGGTACCCGCCCTCGCCGGTGCACGTGAACGTGTTCCAGGCGACGGCCGCCCGCGCCCTGGCGATCATCACGTGGATGCTCACAGACCCGAAGGACATCCCCCCTCCGTAGATGGGCAGGTCGATATGCAGCCGCGGCCGCCCGTCATCACGCCGGTTCAGGTCGAGCCCGGTGTCGATCTCACTCGCCTCCAGCGCGACCGGAGGCTGCTCCGGAAAGCGAAAGCGCAGCTTGTCGAAGCCCCCGCCGGACGCGCCATGCCGGAACTCAAGGCCATCTGTGACGCCACGGCCGGTCTCGGCCTGGCGCCAGGTGGAGAGAAGCAGGTCGGAGGTCCAACGCGGGTCGCCGATGGCGTCGGCCGTCGGGTTCCGCGTGAGGGAGAGCGCGTGGTTCGGGCAGCGGTCGATGCAGAAGTGGTCGGTCTCGGCGCAGCTTGGACCGATGCAGAGGTGGCTACGCGGTCGAAGCGTGCGGGCGTACCCCTCGGGCTTCACGTGAACTCCAAACGGGCAGACCTCGACGCACACTCCGCATGATTGACAGTCGGCGCTCCGGCGCACCTTGTACCTGCCGATCGGATTGCGATAGCGGTCGGGCGCGGGGCGGACCTCTCTGGCCACGGCCACCTGCGGCGTCCGCGGAATCTGCCGGCCGGGGGCCGCAACGGCGGAGGGCTTAGTTGCAGAGATCACCGAAAGCCTCTCGCTCAAGATCCTCGACGAACATCGCGCGCCCTACTTCGCCGCGCAGGCGCCGGACCTCACGGATTCCCATCGCTCCCAGCACCTCAATCAACTGCGCATGCCAGGCACCCGTGAGGTTCACCATCCGCTGGGCCGCGTAGGAGGGGTCTATGTCCGGGATGTCGGCAGGGCACGACGTCTCGTGATCCCCGAGACAGATGCGGCACCCCACCGCCACCATCAGAGGGACTCCGACCGCGACGAGATCAGCGCCACAGATGATCGCCTTGGCCATGTGCTCGGCCAGGGCGATGCCGCCGCCGACTATCAAGGTCATCTCGTCGCGCACGCCCTCCTGAACCAGACGCCCGTGGATTTCCCTAAGCGCGTCCCTCACGAACCTCGGGCGCTCGGTGCCGATCTCCCTGCCATGCGCGTCGGCGCACAGATGAATCACCTTGATGCCGCCCTCATGCAGCGCCAGCACACGTTCTGCCGCCGCCGGTCCAAGTGGGATGCGGGCGCAGACGACCAGGCCGGCGTTGATCGCGCGCACCTGCTCAGCGCAGGAGAGGATGTCCGACCCCTCCGCGATCTCGACCATGGGGACCTGCCGCAGCAGCGACTCGTGCTCCGGGAGTTCAGGGCCTTCGAGCAGCGGAACGAGACAGGAGACGTGTTCCGGCGACGCCACGGCGATGTCAGGCGGCCGCGCCACGCTCAGCGTTCCGAGAGCCGCCGCCGCCGCGATCCTGCCCCTGGCGATCGGCGCGCCCGGAGGGGTCCAGGGGGCAGCGTCGAGAATAGCCGGGATCGGCACCTCGATCAGCGGCTCCGCCTCCGCAGGCTCGCCGCCGGGCCCAAAGACGAGACGCGTGGGCTTCCCCCCGATGTCCACGGAGGTGCTGATGTACTCGCGGCCGTGGATGCCATCGCGTGTCGGACGGACGATCTCCGACATGTCCGTCCACATCGAGTCGAATCCGGGCCCGGAGAACGGCCCCCGGTACCCCGCGCCTGACACGGGGATGCGGCCCGTCTCGGCCTGCTCGCGAGTGGTAGCGATTATGGCCGGGTGCCAGTAGTCGTCGCCCAGTGCGAGGTACTCCTGATTGATGGAGAGCGACAGCAGGCCCTTGGTACAGCCTTGGACGCAGGATAGACAGGCCCGGCAATCGAACAGCGGCTCGACCGGCGAGGACGGGTCGCTGTCGTAGACATGCTCCGCTCGATACACGCCGTAGACGCACTGCGTCTTCACGCAGTTCCGGCACCGCGAGCAGTCCTCCCGCCAGTCGACGGTCCCGTACTTGCCGACGGGATCGAACCTGGCCGGCGTCGGAACGACCGGAATGTGATACCGTTCGGGCAACCTTCTCCTCCGCCTATGGGCCTGAAAGAGCCGCCTGCTTGATCACTTGGGCGGCGGCCTCGCCTGATCCGCCGCAAAGGATGTGGATGCCCTGCACCCCGTCAATGCCTTTCACCCGAGCGGCGATCTCGGCGCAGATCGCTATTCCCTCCTGCGCCGGTTCACTGGAGCCACGCAGCCGGGATATCACATCGTCGGGAATCCCTGCGGCTCCCTGCCGGCTCCGCAGATCCTCAGCATCCTCCACGCTTCTCAGCGGCCTCACACTGGCGATGACTGCGGCCCGCTCCGCAAGACCCGAGTCCCGCACAGCTCCCATCCACTCGCTGAAGCCCTCGAGGTCAAAGACGGGCTGCGTGAACAGGAACTGCGCACCCGCTTCCACCTTCTTCCGTTGCCCGATGAGTCCGAGCTCAAGCGGGCGAAGGTAGGGGTGCGCCGCCGCACCGATGAAGAGCTGTGGGCTGGACTCGATGGGCCTGTTGTCGAGCAGGACACTATCGTCGCGCATCTTTGCCAGCGCCTGGATGAGTTGGACGGAATCGATGTCGTAGGCGCCAGCCGCCTCCGGGCAGACGCTCAGCGACTGGTGATCTCCGGACAGGCAGAGGACGTTTGTGATACCGAGCATCGCCGCGCCAAGTACGTCGGACTGGAGAGCAATCCTGTTGCGGTCGCGGGTCAAAAGGGTGAGGACGGGCTCCGTCCCCGCCGCTGCCAAGATCGAGGAGCAGGCCAGAGCGGACGCGCTCATTTCGCGGTAGTTGTCCGCGACGACGATGGCATCCAACGCTGACGGCAAGGACGCCGCCAGCTTTCTCACGGCCTCGGCGTCCGCCCCGCGCGGCGGCACGCACTCGGCAGTGAGGGCCAGTCGCTCCGACCGCAATGCGTCAGCTAGCCTTGATGCTACTTCCATCTCACCCTGCCCCATCGCCCGCCGTCCCGCGGTCAGACAGCGGTTGTGCCTCGGCGCAGCGGACTCGGCCCCAGCGCCTCGATCTGGGCCAGGACCTCCCTGCCTATCGCTGCCAGCCGCGAGCTGAGTTCCTCCTGGTCGATCCGTGTGCCTGCCCCGCCGTTCCCTGCACCGGAAGCGAGCGTCATGTCCTCACGGGCGGAGCCGGGCAGGTTGAAAAGCATCAGCCGGTCGCCGCCGAGGCCGAGCTCGTCCAGCAACCCCCGGACGTAGCCAACGCGGCGGTTCGCACGCCGGCTCCCCTCGAGGTAGTGGCAGTTGTCCTCGGCACACGCAAGCACGCACACCACATCCGCCCCAGCCTCGAACGCCTTCAGCAAGTGCTCCGGCTGCAGCTTGCCCGTGCAGGGCACGGCGATCTCGTGGACCGGGACGGGCCACTCGATGGGTGGCTCAGGGAGACTCACCCTCATCGTCGCTGAGGGCACGGCAGCCAGCCGCAGGCTGTTGGCACACCTGAAGACGGTGACACTGGGGGAGTCCAGTGCTCGCCCTGTGCCGATGTCGAAATGACCCGTGGCGGCTTGCGTCTTCCCCATGGCCTCTGTACAGCGTGGATTGGAGCCTGTGCGGCCCCCAAGGGAGGCTGCGCCGCTCCCTCCCTCGGCCTCGCCTTCGCCGGCGCCCGTCAAGAACCTGGCTGTGAGAATAGCGGCGGGCGGTTGCCGCCCGCCGTCCTCTCTGCCCAGCATACGATCGGGGCAGTCTCGGTGTCAACTCATTGTACTCGTGTCGGCACTCTATGGACACCACCCTGCCGCCCGCCGCTGTCGCCCCACAAGGAAGACCCTCTGGCCTGGCCAACCCGGCTGTGGTATGAAGTCAGCGATACCCTGCCCCCGGTGCTAACGATGACCGCTCCCTCGCCCGACCCCACGGCCGCGGGCCGCCAGACCGACGCCCCTAGCCCCCCCGAGGTCCAGGAGGCTGACCTCACGTCCGCAGATGCGCCCTCAGTCGTGCCGGGCGTGACCCGCAACGTCTTCCGGTTGGGCGTCGTCAGCTTCGCCGCCGATGTCGCCAGCGAGATGGCCTATCCCCTCATCCCCGTGTTCCTGACATCGACGTTGGGCGCGCCAGTGGCCGCCCTCGGCGCCATCGAGGGCGTGGCCGAGGGAACCGCCAGCTCACTGAAGATTGCCTCGGGGTGGCTCTCAGACCGCGTCGGCCGGCGCAAGGGGCTGGTCGTCGGCGGCTACGCCCTCTCGACCCTGGGCAAGGCACTTCTGGCCCTGGCGTTCGCCTGGCCCCAGGTCTTCGTCGCGCGCTTCGTCGACCGGTTCGGGAAGGGGGTGCGGACCTCGCCGCGGGACGCCCTGATTGCCGATGGGACGCCGCCGTCGCTGCTGGGCCGGGCCTTCGGCTTCCACCGGGCGCTGGACACGGCCGGTGCGGTGCTGGGCCCGCTCATCGCCCTCCTTCTCGTCGGCGCCTGGGGCGTGAGCATCAGGGCCGTGCTCCTCCTGGCCCTCGTTCCCGGCGTTGCCGCCGTCGCGCTCCTGCTGCTGGTACGCGACATACCAGTGAGAAGCGCCGCCAGCGCCGACGCCGATGACCCGGCGGCACGCGCCCCCGGCGCCTACTGGACCTTCCTGGCCATCGTCCTGCTCTTCACCCTCGGCAACTCCAGCGACACCTTCCTCATCCTCCGGGCGCGAGATGTCGGCCTGAGCGTCAGCCTCGTCGTCGTCGCCTACGTCGCCTTCAACGTGTCCTACTCACTGCTCTCCACGCCAGCAGGGATCGTCTCGGACCGAGTGGACCGCCGGCTCGTCTACGCGCTCGGGCTCGTCATCTACGGCCTGGTCTACCTGGGCTTCGCCTGGCTCCCATCGACAGCGTGGGTCTGGCCGCTCTTTGTCGTCTACGGCGCCTATATGGCGCTGACCGAGGGTACGGCACGCGCGCTCGTGGCGGAGGCGGCGCCCTCGGGACATCGCGGGACCTTCCTGGGCCTGTTCCACACGTCGGTCGGACTGGCGACGCTGCTGGCCAGCGTGATGGCAGGCCTGCTCTGGCAGGCGGTGGCTCCTGCAGCGCCCTTCGCAGTCGGCGCCGGCACCGCCCTGGCCGCGGCGGTGCTCATGCTGTTCTTGGTAGCGACGGCCCCCCGGCCCTGAGCCAGCAGGCCGGCCCTGTCGACGGGCCACACCGGGCCTCAGCGCGGCGGGCGTAATGCAGACCGCCCGAATCCGTTGTTCACTGGAAGGCCCTGTCCACAGCTTGTGGCCCGGTCGCCGCGAACGACGCGGGGGCCGGCCCGCCGTCCGTGGTGATGCGTCGACAGCGTTGGCGGATGGCAGGGTCGTAGGAGGACAACTTGGTCGAAATCGCTATCGCCCCGGAGGTAATAAGCGAGCGGCCTGAGCTACCGCCGGCGCCGCTGTCGCTGGAAGACACCGGTTTGGACCCCGGCCTGCTGTCGGACCTGGCGTTGAAGACCCTCTACTTCGCCGGCAACCCCACTGGGGCAGAGTTGTCAGAACGGATGGCACTGCCGGTGGCGGTCATCGGAGAGATCCTTGCCTTGCTCCGCCGCGAGCATCTCTGCCAGGTCACCGGAGGATCGGGCGCCTCGCCACCAACCTTTCGCTACGCTCTGACGGGCGAAGGCGCGTCGCGGGCGGCGGCAGCGTGGGAGCTCAGCGGCTACGTCGGTCCGGCACCCGTGCCTCTGCCCGACTACATCCGTCAGGTAGGGCAACAGTCCATCCAGCGGGAGACGGTGACGCCTGAGGACATCGAATCGAGCCTATCCCACCTGGTGTTCAGCGCCGAGACCCTTGAGCGGCTGGGGCGCGCCACCAGCTCCAAGAAGCCCACCCTTCTGTTTGGGTCCTCCGGCAACGGCAAGACAACGGCCGTCGAGAGCCTGCGCAACGCTCTCCAGGGGCACATCGTCATCCCCCACGCCATCGAGGCCGCGCACCAGATCATTCGCCTCTACGACGCGTCCTGCCATGAGACGGTGGAGCCCGACCTCAGCCGTTCGCCGCTGGTCGACCGGCGCTGGCTGATGATCCGACGGCCCGCCGTGTTCGCCGCCGGAGAGCTGGCAGCCAACCACTTGGAGCTGATCCTGGATCCCGTGCACAGGACCTGCGAGGCGCCCATCCAGATGAAGGCCAACGGTGGCCTCCTCATCATCGACGATTTCGGGCGCCAGCAGCTCCAGGCCTCGTACCTGCTGAGCCGCTGGATCGTGCCCCTGGAACAGGGTGTGGACAACCTGACTCTGCACACCGGCGTCCGCTTCCAGGTGCCGTTCGACGTCATTCCCATCTTCTCGACCAACCTGCCGCCCTCAAGCCTGGCGGACGAGGCCTTCCAGCGCCGCATCCGCTACAAGGTGGAGATCCCCAACCCGACGAGGGAGGAGTTCCTCGAGATCCTGCGCCGCGAGTGTCAGGACTGCGAGGTTACCTATCGTCAGGACGGGGCCGAGCACCTTGTGGATCGCTACTACGTGGAGACGGGTCGGGAGATGCGGGGCTGCCAGCCGCGGGACATCGTAGAGGCCATCGACGACGCCGCCCGCTATCGGGGCTCGCCCCGGGCCCTGTCGCCAGAGGCGGTGGACCAGGCGGCGGCCACCTACTTCGTCTAGCATCACGCCCAGCACGGCCCTCTGAACGGCGCTGCTGGCGGCGCCTCCGGCGCGCAAGTGCGTCCCTCAGCCGGTGGTTCCGAAGCCAGATCCGACATCTGTACCGTAGCACGCTGCCGCGGCACGATCAGGACACAACCGCCGCAGGCCGTCGATCGCGTGGTCGCCCTGGTTAGCGACCGTGCGGGTCCTGCACGAGGAGGATGTCATGGAGTATCGCTCTCTCGGACGCACCGGCGTGAAGGTGAGCAGCCTCTGCCTGGGCTGCATGATGTTCGGGGCCAAGGCCGACGCCGCCGAGTCGCAACGGATTATCGACCGCTCCCTAGAGGTGGGCATCAACTTCCTGGACACGGCAAACGTCTACGCCAGGGGACGCAGCGAGGAAGTCACCGGCGAGGCGCTCAAGCACAACGGCAAGCGCCACGAGGTAGTGCTGGCGACTAAGGTGCATGGCACAATGGGCGAGGGCGTCAATGACTTCGGGAACAGCCGCCGCCACATCATCGAGCAGTGCGAGGCGAGCCTCCGCCGCCTACAGACCGACTACATCGACCTCTATCAGATCCACCGCCCGCAGCCCGACATACCGATCGACGAGACGCTGCGCGCGCTCGATGACCTGATCCGCGCCGGGAAGGTCCGGTACGTCGGCAGCAGCACCTACGCCGCCTGGCAGTTGGTCGAGTCACTGTGGGTGGCGAAGGAGCTGGGTCTGCACCGCTTCGTCTGCGAGCAGCCGCCGTACAACCTGCTCGACCGGCGAATCGAGCGGGAGTTGCTGCCGATGGCGCAGACCTACGGCTTTGCGATCATCCCCTGGAGCCCGCTTGCCGGCGGTCTTCTCACCGGCAAGTACCAACGCGGCCAGGACCCGCCCAAGGACAGCCGCTTCGCGGACTACGAGAACAACCCCCTCCAGCGCCGACGCATGACCGAGCGCATCTTCGACGTCATCGAGGGTCTGCAACCGCTCGCCGAGGAGAAGGGGGTGACCCTCTCGCAGCTCGCGCTCGCCTGGTGCCTGCAACAGCCGGGCGTGACCAGCCCGATCGTGGGCCCGCGCACGCTGGGCCAGTTCGAGGACAACCTGGGGGCGCTGGACGTGACGTTCACGGACGACGACCGCAAGCAGATCGACCGCGTGGCCCGGCGGGGAGACGCCGTGGCTCCGTTCTACGAGGCAGCCTTCGGACCGCACCCGTACCGGGTGTAGGGTCACGTCTGCCCTCTGCCGGCAGGAGGTCACTGGCCCGGCACGAGCCTGACCATCGCACCCTTCGATGAGGGCCAGCCCGGCGACGCTACCGCACACGTGGTTCTCCGATGCTGACACACGACCAAGGCCGGGCTCACGCCCGGCCTTGATGACTTTGTTGGGTCAACCGGAAGCTAGTCGGTTGAGCCCCGGATGATCACTAGGTCGGTGCCACCATCGCTGGCGCTCACCCCTACCGAGATGAACTCGTCGCCGTCATTCCGCATCCACATCCCGAAGCCGCCCTCTTCGTCATCCGCCCCTCCGCTGATCACCATTATCTCCTCCCAACCTCCCATCTCGTCCTGGTAGAAGTCTATGACGTCGGAGGGCGAGTCGTCGACCTCGTACTCCTTGAACTCAATGCTCTCGTACTCCCCGACGTCGGGCCCCTGGCCTGGGATCAGGCCCGGAATGCTGCCACTCCATTGGCCGGAGCCCGTCTCGTCGGCACCCCCGGGTACCGGCACGTCGTCGAAGGCGTCGCCACCGGCGTCTACCCCGCCATTGCCGCCATCCCCATCTTCCTCCCCGTTCCCATCCTCCACGGCCCCATCGGCTGGCTGCGTCGTCGCCACACCCTCGTCCGTCGGGCCATTGCCGTTCGTCCCCTCGTCATCGCCGCCACAGGCGGCCAACATCATCGCACCCAACAGGGCCGCGATAACCAGCCACCAACGCCAAGAAGAAGCCATTCTCATTCCTCCTAGGGCCACTGCCTCACTGCCTGCGATTCCACATCTTGGCCCCAAGCGGCAGCTCATCTGGAGCCAGGGGTATGCTACCCAGGCCCCAATCAGGTGTCAACAAGGAGAAACGCCACCTCACCACGCTTCGTGGACCGCACTCCCACAAAGGCGCGCCCGCTGGACAACCGCGACCGCCTCACCAATACATCCGGCGCGGGGCTCCTTGGAGTGAAGGTTCAAAAGGGGAGCACCCTTGAACGCCGGGCGGCGGGGTGCGCTCAAGGGTGCTTCAGGATTACCCGAGAGAGGACAGGCGGAGGCGGAGTGCTGGTGGCGCTGATGCTGGCCCCTCTCTTTCATACTACGTCTGTCGCCGGGATGCGGATTCCCTGGTGGCACCGGGTGGGCGACTTGGCGTGAAGCTCGATCCGGCCGGGGGCAAGCCGCAACCGGAAGGACTCCTGCACCGGTACGGAGGAGCTGCCCCCCCGGGGCCGTCAACGATTCCTCCGCTACCCCTCAAGCCCCCGCGGCCGCGACCGACAATGACCTCGGAGATGCGATTGTTCTCTCGTCGGCGGACCACGCAACAGACGGCCGATGCGCCGACGCCCGTCGGTCGTCGGCTCGCCGCGCGCAAGAGGCCTAGTTCCCGCTTCCTCGTGCCCGGGGCTGCCGCCGCAGCATCGGCCGCTGCCTTCCTCATGGCGGCGGTCGTGGGCGCTGTCCCTGCCGCCTGTTTCGCAGCGGCATCAACGGTACTCATCTTGGGCACCCTAGTGACGGAGGTCCGCCAGCGTTCGCCGGGAGAGAGCGCTCTGCTTCGCCAGGCGGCAGAATCTGCCGAGACCGGGCGCAGGCTCGCGATCTACGAGCGCGAGACCGGCCTTCTGGCCTACTGGTACGCGTCCCTTCGCGGCGACGAGGAGTGCGACCGGTCGGTCAGGTACAAGCGCCCCCTGACGCTGTTGCTGGCCGAGCCGGGACCGGATTCCGATGCCCGGGTGGTGCAGGGGCAGCTTGCCGACTGGGCCAGCCGACAGGTCCGTGCGGTCGATATCACCGGCTATTTGGGTAACGGGCGCATCATGCTGCTGATGCCCGAGACTGACGGCACTGGCGCCTGGCGAGTGGTCGCGCGCCTGCACAACGACGTGCCTGGAATCGAGACCGGCCTGAGCCGCCTTCCCGCCGACGGCGTCACCTTCGAGAAGCTGTACGCAGTCGCCTCGCAAAGGCTCAGCGAGCACTCCGGAAAGGCCGCATAGGGCGCGCCTCCCCTGCCCGTTGCGCCGCCCTTCCGCCCAGGCCTCCCAGCCCAGGGATGAGATAAGGCACGGCCTCCTCGGCCGCCCAAAACACGACCCTCAGGACTTCCTCATGTCGCCCAAGGGCTTCAATCCGCCAGCCTGCGAATATTGCCGCGTACCAACTGTTGACAGGCGGCGATCCTGGGGGTGACACTGGTTGTATGAACGCAGAACGCCCGTACGATGTCGCCGTCGTCGGCGCGAGCGTGGCTGGGTGCACGACCGCCGTTATGTTCGCGCGGCGCGGCCTCAAGGTCGCCCTGGTCGAGCGGCACCCTGACCCCGATGCCTACAAGAAGCTCTGCACGCACTTCATCCAGGCAAGCGCAAGACCCACTCTGGAAAGGTTGGGCCTGATCCAGGCGATTGAGGCAGCGGGCGCTGTGCCCAACGCCATCGACATCTGGTCACGTTTCGGATGGGCCCGAGAGCAACCGAACGGCAAAGGCGCGCACCCCCCGCACGGCTACAACATCCGGCGCGAGAAGCTGGACCCGATCGTGCGGAATCTGGCCGGAGCCACGCCGGGTGTCGATCTCATGCTGGGGCAGACGCTCCGCCGCCTGGCCACCGATGATGCGCGCGTCGCCGGGGTCGAGATCGAGGGACGGGACAAGCAGATGCGGGAGATCTGGGCGCCGCTGGTCGTGGCGGCCGACGGACGGAACTCGCGGGTTGCCCAGCTTGCCGGTACCGCAACGACGGCGAAGCCGAACAACCGCTTCATCTACTTCGCGTACTACCGCGACCTGCAGCTTACCTCCGGTAAGAGGTCGCAGATGTGGTTCCTCGAACCGGACATGGCCTATGCCTTCCCCAACGACGACGGCCTCACGCTGCTCGCCTACATGCCCACCAAGGCCAAGCTCCCTGAGTTCAAGCGGGACATCGAGGAGAGCTTCGTGAGGTCGGTCGAAGCGCTCCCCGATGGGCCCAACGTCAGGGAAGCCGAGCGGGCCTCAGAGTTCCTTGGCAGCCTCGACTACCCAAACACCTGGCGCCCTACTGTCCAACCTGGACTGGCATTCGTGGGCGACGCGGCTGTGGTGACCGACTGGGTCTGGGGAGTAGGTATCACCTGGGCCCTGCGGTCGGCCGAGTGGCTGGTGGATGCCACCGCGGATGCGCTGCTCTCGAATGGGGACGTCGACCGTGCCCTGGCTCGGTACCGCCAGCGGCATCGCTCGGCGCTACGGGGTCACTACTGGTCGATCTCCGATTTCTCTACCGCCCGGCCTCTCCGCACGGTGGAGAAGCTGTTCCTCTCCGCGGCCGTGAAGGATCCGGCGACCGCCCGTCACCTGCTGGCCTTCGGCTCCCGAAGCATCGGCCTCCTTCAGTTCCTCTCGCCGCTGGCCGTTGGTCGCGCCCTGTGGGTCGGCGCGACTCGCCGCGGGCGCAGTGCGGCTCCCACGCCCTCCGGCGGCCGCTGAGCACCCCTTGCGACCTCGGCTTGTCACACACGTGCTACCGTGTGAGGCGTCTCAAGCGGCTGGACAAGCGTCCGCTACCACGCCCAGTGCGAGGCGCCGCTGACGACGGGCTCGTCGACAGGCAGATCGTCGAACCAGCAGGCCTCTGCGGGCAGCCGCCGTGAGAAGAAGCGCCCCTCGTCGCGCCGGTCGCGCGCCTGCTGGTACTTGAGGAACACCCGGCGCTCCAGGCCCTCACCCTCGACCCCCACTATCTCCAGCTTGCCCGAGTAGTGGGACATCACGTAACGCAGACGCTTCGCCAGGCCGGAGCAGCCGCGCTTCGCCGCCTCGACGATGGCGTAGCCACGCGCCAGCGGTACCCGTGAGTGCAGGCTGCCTGTAACCGGCCGGCACTGGAAGACGTAGTAGGGCGCCACGCCGGCCTCGGCCAGGCGGTTGAACAGGTCTCGGAGAGTCTCCGGGTTGTCGTTGATGCGCCGGAGCAGGACGGCCTGGTTGGCTAGGGCCACGCCGGCCTTGAGCAGGCCGTCCATGGCACGAATCGCCTCGCCCGTAAGCTCACGCGGGTGGTCGATGTGCGTCACGACGTACAGGCGCTTGTCGCCGGACGTGTGCCGCGCCAGCACGTCCAGCAGGCCCGGATCCGACGTGATGCGGATCGGCAGGAACACCGGAACCTTGCTGCCGATTCGGATGATCCTGACGTGCCCGATGGCGCGGAGAGCCGATAGCAGCCCGTCCAACCGCTCGTTGCTCATGATGAGCGGGTCGCCGCCCGTGATCAGGACGTTGGTGATCTCCGGGTGGCTACGGATGTACTCAAGGGCGGGCTGCAGGTCGCGGATCGCCTCGGTGTTCGAGGGCCCGGTGCGGTCGAACAGCCGCTTGCGGAAGCAGTAGCGGCAGTAGGCCGCACACCGGTTGTAGCCGAGGATGACCGCTGTCGCCCGATACTTGTGCTGCAGGCCTGGGACGCGCGTGTTGTCCGACTCACCGCTCGTGTCCAGCATCCCACCGCCCTGAAGCTCCTCACAGGCGGGTACCACGAGGTTGCGAATGGGGTCATTGGGGTCACGAACGTCTATGAGGCGCAGGTAGGACCGCGGAACCTGCATGGGGAAGCGCCGGACGACGGAGCGCAGTCCGGCCTCCTCCTGTGCTGTCAGCGGTACATAGGTCTTGAGCTCGTCAACGCTGCGGACCGCTTCCTGTAGGGCCCTCTGCCATAGCTGAGCCATGGTGGCCTCCCTTCGTGGGAGAGGAAGGAATCCACCGGCCCCTTAGATAGCAAGAGCCCGAGGCATAGCCCCGGGCTTCCGTGCAGGACCATCCTCTCCCTTGTGCCTACGGGGTTAGCTGACGGGTTCGGCAGAGGGAGCTTGCCTACTCCGACCGT
>DAOULP010000093.1:0-5951 GCA_034420175.1 Dehalococcoidia bacterium
AGTCTGACAGTGGGACCAAGTCGCCGAGTTTGCACTTCTGACACTTCGGAAGATTACCGATGTTCAACAACCACCTCCCTGGCCATCAATCGGCAGGAGTATAGCAAAGGCCTCCACACATTGCCAATCCGAGGCAGCACCAAGCGCCGCTCTTCAACGTATATCTGGTAGGGGAGAGACCATAGATTGGCGTGTGCGCCCCGCTGGCCGGGCCTTCGGGCGGCGGCCGCGGTGTGCTGTCTTCTGATCGGCGGGCGGACGAGGAGGTGTGTCGTGAGAAGAGGACTGCTGCTGCCTTTGGCGGTGCTGGCGCTGGGTCTCGCCGCCGCCGCCGGCTTCTTCGCTGCCGCGGTCGTTCTTGGTGAGGGCGACGGCGGCGGGCAGAGTGCTGAGATCCAGGCGGCGCATCAGAGCCCGGGAGATGACGAGTCGCGAAACGGCGATGAGGCGACGCCGACGCCGGAGGCCGAACGAGCCTATGCCGGCCTGGTGCTGGTCGAAGCACCCGACGACCACGGACTTCGCATCACGGAGGTGATAGCGGGGAGCCCTGCGGAAGAGGCCGGCCTGGAGGTGGGCGACGTCATCACGGCCGTCGACGGGCTGCCCGTGTTCGCGCTGGAGAGGATCGTGCCGTGGCCTCCCTTCATCCCGGACTTGCTGGGCGACAAGGACCCCGGGGACGAGGTGACTTTCACGGTGCAGCGGGACGATCAAGAGCTAGAGGTGACCGTCACCTTGGGCGCCGCACCCGCCAGCGTGAGAGAGCGGCTGCGGTCGCGTCTGAATCTCGTTTCGCCATTTCGGGACATGGTCCGCCCGTATCTGGGGGTAAGCCTCGCGGACGTCACAGTGGAGATCCGGGAGGAGCTGGACCTGCCGATGGGGGGCGGCGTGGCCGTCCTGGAGGTGGCGAAAGGCGGCCCGGCCGACGAGGCCGGCCTGCGCCGCGGCGATGTCATCTTGATGATCGGCTTCAAGCGGGTGGAGACGGTGGAAGGAGTGGTTGAGGCTATCCTTGAACACGATCCGGGCGAGGACGTGCCGCTGTTCATCCGGCGTGGCTTCGAGGAGATGCAAGTCCCAGTGGTGCTCGGGGAGCGGCCGGGCCTGGATTCACTCGGGGAACTCGTTCCGGGGGAGTCTCTACTTCCGCAGGGGTTGTCCTCCCTGCTGTCCGACGCTGGCCTGGACCTTGACCTTGACTGGGATTCGACGGATCTTGCCGACCTGTTCGAACAGCTTGTCGGCGTGGATGTGGTGCTGATAGGTCAGAGCCGGACGCACGTTGCGTTCCACGTGACGGCCGGCGTTGTCCTTGACGTCGGCGAGACGGAGCTCCGGATCGCTCCCAACGGGTACTCCGGCATCGACCGGCACTTCACGGTGACGGAGGAGACGCGCGTCTTCGTGACTGTCCCCGGGCGTGACCTCACGGATCTGTGGCCCGGCGATGGCGTCTTGGTCGTCACGCGTGACGACTCCGACGAGGCGCTCGCCATCCTGTCTCCCCTGTTCGCTTGGGGCAGACATCGGGGCGTGCTTCCGCCGCCGCTGACGCCTGAGATACTCTTGACCACCCCCGACGTGCAGTAGCAGGCTGGAGCGCGCAAGAACCGGGGCGCCCTCGAGAGAGGGCGCCCCTCTGTTCCCGGCGAGTGTGGCCGGCTCGCTACCCGGCCTCCTCGTCGAGGCGCTGGATGATCCGTTGCAGGTAGCGGTAGCAGCGGCCGAGCGAGTCGACGTTGATGTTCTCCGGTGTGTCGCTCGGCCAGTGGTAGTGCGTGGCCTCCCCCTGCGGCGCTCGCGACATCACAGTGATGGCGGGAAAGCCGTAGTGGTGGGCCGCCAGGGCATCGCTCTGGGCCGGCGTCGTGATGCCCTCGATGCCCTCGAACCCCGTCTCGCCGGCCACTTCGGCGACCAGCGAGACGGCCTCGGCGTGCATGTAGAAGGTGGTGATGTGGCCCTCGGCCTGGGCGTAGGCGGGCCGGCCGTCACCCAGCATCTCGAGGTTGAGGAAGAAGGGCCGCCGGTCCTCCAGCTCGGATTGGTGCCGGGCCAGGAAGTCGTGGATACCGCCCTCGATGCCCTCCTCGCAGCCGGTGGCGAGGAACCAGACCTCGAGGTTCCGGGGAGGGCTGGCGGTGAGATCCTGCGCCAGGGCGAGCACAGTGCCGACGGCGGAGGCGTCGTCGTTTGCACCCGGCACCGTCGGCCGGCTGCCGATGTCGGCCATGAAGCCCGCCGTCGCCGCCGAGATGAAGACGCCCGGCAGGGCCACAAGCTTGGCAAGGGAGCGCGGGAAACCGATGGCGCGGAGAATCGAGGCGCCGGTCAGGAAGAGTAGCCCCCGGTAGGGCAGGATCAGTGCGGGCGGTATCTCGCCGCCGGAGCGGCGTTCCAGCCAGCGCCGGACGCCGGGATGGAAGACGATGCCGGAATGGGCGGCATCGACGTGGCCGGAGACGATGAGCAGGCGCTTCGCTTCCGGGTTGCGCAGCCGCGCCAGGACGTTCATCGACGGCCGGGCCGGGAAGAGGCGTCGCAGCCAGTAGAAGCGGGCGGAGGCGTCGCCCCAGAAGGATGTGGTGAGGAAGGAGGTGGCGGCCGCCCCCAGCAGGCGTCGACGCCGGCTGCCCCGGCCCAGCACCAGCCAGGCGCCCAGAGCGCCCAGCATGTGGGCGCCCCAGACGTTCCAATAGTCCGGGTAGAAGTAGAAGGTCTCCAGCTCCGGGTCCAGGCCGATCTCTTTGAAGCGGGAGGCCACCCAGCGCGCCGCCTCGCGCTCTCCCTCGGTGGCGGAGCCGCGCGGGAAGCGGCACAGCGCCTCGATGTCCGACTGGATGCGGGCTTGCGGTTCGGCGGGTGTAACCATGAATGGCCTCCTTAGCGATCGGGGACGGGTCGGGTCAGCGTCGTGGCGCATCCGGGCCTCTCAGCGGCCCGCGGGCTCACGATGCATGATCCACCACTCCAGACTGTCGGCCAGGGCCAGCCACGAGGCCTCGATTATGTCCGTGGAGCTGCCGACGGTGCGCCAGAAGTGCTCGCCGTCGGTGGACTCGATGAGCACGCGCACCGAGGCGCCTGTGCCGGCGGCGCTGTCGATGATACGCACCTTGTAGTCCACCAGCTTGACGGCGGCCAGGCTGGGATAGAATTCCACCAGCGCCTTGCGGACGGCGGCGTCCAGAGCGTTGACGGGGCCGTTGCCGTCCGCCGCGGTCTGGACAAGCTCCCCGTCCACGCTCACCTTCACCATGGCCTCGGTTTGCAGGTCACGCTCGTCGCCATCGCCGGGACGGGTGCGGCGGCGCTCCATCACCCAGAAGTCCTCCAGCTCGAAGGGAGGCTGGTAGCCGGGCCGGCTGCGATGCACCAGCAGCTCGAAGGAGGCCTCGGCGCCCTCGTACTGGTAGCCACGGCTCTCCATCACCTTCACCTGCTCCAGCAGCCGGCGCGCCTCCTCCTTGCCGAGGTCGATATCGATGCCCTGCTCCCTGATCTTGGAGAGGATGTTGCGCTGCCCGGACAGCTCCGACACCAGGACCCGGCGCTCGTTGCCCACGAGTTCCGGTGAGGCATGCTGGTAGGCGGATTCCAACTTGACGATGCCGGCGACGTGAAGGCCGGCCTTGTGGGCGAAGGCGCTCACCCCCACGTAGGGCGCCTGGTCGTTGGGCACCATGTTGGCGACCTCGCTGACGTAGTGGGAGACCTCCGTCAGGCGAGCCAGCTGCTCCTCGCTGATGCAGTCGATGCCCATCTTCAGCTTGAGGTCGGGGATGATGCTGCACAGGTTGGCGTTGCCGCAGCGCTCGCCGTAGCCGTTGATCGTGCCCTGGACCTGTGTGCAGCCGGCCTCGACGGCGGCCAGGCTGTTGGCCACCGCCACGTCGGCGTCGTTGTGAGCGTGGATGCCCAGCGGCGCCGACACGGCCTCACGGGCGGCCTTGACCGCTTCGACCACCCGCGCGGTGATCGTGCCGCCGTTGGTGTCGCAGAGGACGAGACACTCGGCGCCGGCCTCGGCCGCCGCGCGCAGGCAGTGCAGGCTGTACTCGGGGTTGCCGAAGAAGCCGTCGAAGAAGTGCTCGGCGTCGAAGAAGACAGTGCGGCCCTGGCTCGTAAGATAGCGGATCGACTCCGCGATCATGGCCAGGTTCTCCTCCTGGGTGGTCTCCAGGACGTCCAGGACCTGCATCTCGGACGCCTTCCCGACGAGGGTGATGACGGGCGTGCGGGCGTCCAGCAGGGCGCGCAGCGTGGGGTCGGAGTCGGCCTGGCCGCCGGCGCGACGGGTCATGCCGAAGGCGGCCAGGCGGGCGTTGTTGAGCCTCAGGCTCTGGGCTCGGACGAAGAGCTCGCCGTCCTTGGGGTTGGCGCCGGGCCAGCCGCCCTCGATGTACTGGACGCCCAGATCGTCGATCTTGCGGGCTATCTTCAGCTTGTCCTCGATGGACAGGGAGATGCCCTCCATCTGGGTGCCGTCGCGGAGGGTGGTGTCGTAAAGCTCGACCTTCATCAGGGGATGCCTCCCTTCGTGGGGTGTTGTTGGGTGTCTGTCAGGCGATCGGCGGGGAGGCGACGCCAATCACCCGCCCCCGAGCGAGTCGGGGGCTTGTGACTACCTCCAGTGAGGGACGCACCAGGCAAGGGCGCGAAGGTTTCATGTCGCTACCATAACACATCATCGGCGGAGGGGGTAGAGAGCGTTAGCCAGGGAGTCGTAGCGGAGGGCTTCAGCCCTCCACGGACGTGTGTGGAAGGCTGAAGCCTTCCGCTACACTCGTCACACTGACACGCACACGCCTGTAGCGGAGGGCTTTAGCCCTCCATCTTCCAGGCCTCTCCAATCGTCAATGAGCCCGAATACGGGTACTCCCGCGGGCTGTCAGCAAGGCCGGCTCGGACAGGGTTGCCCCAAACGTATCTTGCCACGTCACGGACATCTTCCTCCGGCCGTAGCACGTGGTCGTAGTAGCTGGTTTGCCACAATGCCTGGGGGTCACCCGTCAATTGGCGGTAATCGTATCCGGATAGCTGCTTGAAGAGGCGCATGAACGCCACCAGGTCTGCCTTCCCCATGGCCTGCACGAGGAGGTGGAGGTGATCCGGCATGAAGCAATAGGCGAGCACCTCGAAGCTGGACCTGGCCGAGGCTTCTCTCAGCTTCTCCAGGCATCGAGCCACAACCTCAGGGCGCGTGAAGACGGGCCGCCGGCCCGCGACGGCAGTGGTTATGGAGTAGGCAGCACGGCGCCTGTAGACGTCCAGGGGGAGCCGATTGCGCTTCCTGCGAAAGCTCTGTGGCACCGAGGATCGCCCTCAGATGGAAGGCTGAAGCCTTCCGCCACACTTGCCCGTCACCGCCCGTCGGCCGCCCTAGGCCTTCGCGGCCAGCTTCCGCTTTGTGTACTCGACGAGGCCGCCGGCCTGGAGGAGCTCCAGCATGAAGGGCGGGAAGGGCTTGGCCTGGAAGCCGGTGCCGCGGGTCAGGTTGCGGATGGCGCCTGACTCCAGGTCGACTTCCAGCTCGTCGCCCATCTCGCTGCCGTCGACTGCTTCGTCGCACTCCAGGATGGGCAGTGCCATGTTGATGGCGTTGCGGTAGAAGATGCGGGCGAAGGTCTTGGCGATGACGCAGCTCACGCCGGCCGCCCTGATAGCGACGGGCGCGTGCTCCCGCGACGAGCCGCAGCCGAAGTTGGCGTCGGCGACGATGATGTCGCCGGGCCGGACGCGTCGCACGAACTCCTCGTCCTCGTCCTCCATGCAGTGCTGGCCCAGCACGTCAGGGTCGCTGGTGTTCAGGTAGCGGGCCGGGATGATGACGTCGGTGTTGATGTCGGCGCCGTACTTGTGGACATGGCCTCGAAGAGGCATCACAGAACCTCCTCCGGGTGCACGATTCGACCGGCAATGGCGGCGGCGGCGGCCACCGACGG
>DAOULP010000094.1:0-19576 GCA_034420175.1 Dehalococcoidia bacterium
CAGCGGCAAGGTTGGCGAAGCTGATGCGCCCGTCGGCATCCACGGCGACAACGGCATCAGCGCTGCTGTCGAGCACCGCGATGAGACGGTTGCGGCCCTCAGAGGAAGAGCTGAGGAGTTCCTCAACGCTCTGGGCCATCTGATTGAAGGCGTCAGCCAGTTCTCCCACCTCTCCCGATGGACGTGGGCTCACCCGCTCACTGAGGTTGCCGGCCGCCATAGCGCGGGCCGCCCTCGCCAGTCTGCTCAGCGGACGCGTTACTGTGGTGCCGATGGCCAGGCCCAGAACGGCGGCAGTCCCGGCTGTGACCACCACCGCGACGAGGATGGAGCGAGTGATGCCGGACAGCGAGGCATTCACAGACTCGGAGGGCCGCGCGACCCGCACGAATCCGACAACGTCGCCGTCAAGAATGACCTGCGCGGCGACATAGGTGAAGTCGACATCCAGGGTAGCGCTGTGGCGGCTGCTGTCGCCACGGCCAAGACGAATCGCCTCCTGAACCTCGGGACGGTCCAGGTGGTTGTCCATCGTCGCCGGGTCAGCCTCGGAATCACCGAGCACGGTGCCGTCCGGGGCAATGATGGTGACGCGGGTGCCGGTCTCCTGACCCACCAGCTTGGCCATCCGGTCAAAGGCCTGTGGTGGGTCTCCTTCCTCGAGGAGAGACCGAACCAGGTTCCCCACCATTTGAGCCTGCGAGGTGAGGTCATCCTTGATGCTGTCGCGGAAGTCACCCTCCATCCTGTCCAGGACATAGAGGCCAAGCGCGGCGAATGCAGCGACGATTAGGAGCACGAAGGCCACCGCGATGCGAAAGCGAAGGCTCCCCAGCATTGCTAGCGGTCGAACCTGTAGCCGACGCCCCGGACCGTGATCAGGCGTGTGGGCTTGGCCGGATCGTTCTCGATCTTCTGCCGCAGCCATCGAACGTGGACGTCCACCGTTCGCGTGTCACCCGCGAAGTCATACCCCCAGACGTGGTGCAGAATCTGCTCGCGGGTGAACGCGCGCCCACGATTCTGGAGGAAGAAGAGAAGCAGATCGAGTTCCTTGGGCTTCAAGGGCAGGCGGCGATCAGACCGCGAGGCCTCTCTTGCCAGTAGGTCGATCTGTAGGTCCGCGGAGGCTATGGTCTCTGTCACCCGGGCGGCCGGCGTGTCGGCTCGGCGAAGCAGGGCGCGAACCCGCGCCAGAAGCTCCCTCATGCTGAAGGGCTTCGTCACGTAGTCGTCTGCGCCAAGCTCGAGCCCTACTACCTTGTCCACCTCTTCGGCCTTGGCCGTAAGCATCAGAATGGGCACCGTCATCTCCCGACGAAGGATACGGCACACTTCCAGCCCATCCAGTACGGGGAGCATAAGGTCCAGGACTATGAGATCTGGGGGGTTGGCGCGGGCCGCTGACAGGCCCGCCTCACCGTCCGTCGCAGTGATGACCTCGTAGCCATCACGCTCGAGGTTGTACTGTAGCGTTGCTACGAGAGTAGGTTCATCATCGACGATGAGGATTCGCTTCACAGCTCGTCAACGGATCGCGGGACGGCAGTTGAGGATCGGTGTTTTCGCAGCGCCCACGAGCACAGCATACGTCCAAGACGACCACCCTGCCAACGGCCGGACGGGGCCCGAGCTGCCTCTGCGCCAGATCGTGCTGGGCGAGCAACGGCCGTTTGTGGGCTCGACGGGCGGACACAGCCGGGCACACGATGTTCTCTCTGTAGGCTAGACTCTGAGCACGGCAAGACGGGCTGACCCCACCGATGTTCTGGCCCTGTGCCTTGTATGAGACTTGTCGCCCCTTGCCGGGCTCACGGGGCTTGACCTGATAGGAGCCGGTCTTCGACCCAAGAGAGAACAGTCAGCCCCAAAGGTCTATACGCTGAGAAGGAGGCACTGGTGATCACCATCGGGGTTGACGCCCACAAGCAGGTCCACGTCGCTCAAGCTCTCGACGCCTCTGGGCATGAACTCGGTCAGTGGCGTGGGTCCAACAGCCCAGCCGGTTGGCGGAGCCTAGCTCAATGGGCTGCCTCCTTAGGTAGCCCACGGCAATGGGGCATCGAAGGCGCCTGGGGGTATGGACGCGGACTCGCCCAGCACCTGGTCACCTCCGGCGAAACGGTCCATGAGGTCAACCCTCGTTGGACCGCTCTCGGCCGCCGACGCGCCCGCAGGCCCGGCAAGACCGACCCTCTCGACGCCCGCGCTGTGGCCCTCCTCGTGCGACAAGAGGCGCCCACCCTGCCCCAGGTCTTGCCAGAAGATGACACCGCCCTACTTGACCTCCTCGCCACCGAACGTGAAGGCACAGTTGCTGAGGCTACCCGCCTGCGCAACCACATCCACGCCCTCCTCATGCAGATTGACCCTGAATACCGCTCTCATCTGCCTCCCATCAGGTCCCAGGCTGGCCTCCATGCTCTGTTGACCTACAGGCCTCCCTACCGCGGCAGGCTGCCAGAGGAACGCTCCGCCGCCGTCCGCAGACTGGCCAAGCGCCTCAAACTGGCCCTGTCCCAGGCTGACGAGCTGGCCGACCAGATCAAGGAGCTCGCACAGAGAGGCTTTTCCCCCCTGACCAGGATATGCGGTGTCAACCTCATCACTGCTGGCACGCTGGCCGGCATCCTCGGTCCCGGCCGTCGCTTCTCCACTGATGCCCAGTTGGCTGCCTACGCTGGTGTCGCTCCCCTCGAAGCCTCCTCTGCCGGGCTTGTCCGTCATCGCCTCAACCGTGGCGGTAACCGCCGCCTCAACGCCGTCCTCTACCGTATCGTCCTAACCCAGGCCCACCATCTCCCCGAGGCCAAGGACTACATCGACCGACGGCTGTCCCAGGGCAAGACGCGCCGTGAGGCCCATCGAGCCCTCAGACGGTTCGTCGCTCGCGCCATCTGGCAGCTCTGGCAACAGTGTGAACCGACCCAGTCGACAGCATCTCAAGGAAAGGCTGCCTGATCCCCTTGCACATAGGAGCGTCTCTTAGTGTGCATCGCCTCTTCTTGCCAGGGCGCCCGCAGGGACCGACGACGGCTAATAGGCGTTGCAGGCACAGCCCGGCGGTTTGTGGCACGTATAGCTTCGAGAGATGCAACTGTCGCCGCAGGCCTTGCCGGTCGTGCAGTACTTGCAGCAGGCTCGCGACGCTGGCGGTGCCATGGGTAGCAGCCCAGCCGTCGGTACTGGCGGAAGCAGTGTGGCTGTTGGTGGAGGCGGTAGCGGAGTAGCCGTAGGCGTCGGCACCGTCCCGGTCGCCGGCTTCGATGTTGCCGCATCCACGGGTACCGTGGAAAGGAGCCTGTTCAGCTTCCACTTGCCCTTCTCGAACGCAAGCTGCCACTGCTCGCGGTAGCGCTGGCTCACTTGCCTGCCGCCGATCCAGTCCTCCGATCGGACGATTGCCTCCACTTCAGCGTGCTCTCCATTCAGGGAGAGAACGCGCACTTCCTCGCGCCATATGCTGACCTTGTCCTCGAACCAGCTTGCGAATGTCTCTTGCGTCGTAGTCGCCGTAATCGCGGAGCCCATCAGAGCCCAAGCTTGCTCGATTTCGCGTCGGTCGATGAACTTGTAGTAGGCAATGACGCTCACGACTGGGTCGGCGGTCAACGCTGGGACTGCCGCGGGCCACTCACAACCTATGCCATCGCCGTCCTGATCGAATGCGTAGGGGTCGGGCGCAAGCACGCGGAAGTCCCGGAAGGGGATGTGCCGACACTCCAGGGTGTGTTCATCCAGTGGGTGCGGGAGGCAGATATCCGGGTAAGAGGATTCACAGCCGTAGGTGGCTGGTGGCGGAATCGCGAAGGTGCTGGACGGCGGAGGGGGTGGCGCCTCCACCTCGGTACCCTGGGGCTCTGGCACGATCAACCAGGCGCTACGGGCGAACCCCATGTCGTCGTAGTCCTCGGGATCATAGGAAGGGTTATCCCTCCGCACGGCTCGGCCCTCGAAGCAATCCCACTGGTATACCTGGGGCCCATGACCAGTGATCGCCATGGGGAGAAATGCATGGTCACGGCACCATTCCGTAGCGCCCGCCGGCTCGGTTGAGTTGTAGGAGAGCTTCATACACGCACCCGCCGTCGCCCCCGGTTCGCAATAGAGCGGCGCTCCCTGGTAGCATCGCCACAGATAGCCTTGAGCTACTCCACTAGGTGGCTCTTCGAGCCAGTCAGGCGAGGTCCCCAACTCACGGCAGTAGGTCCAAACGCCACCGAGCTCGGGAGTCGATGTAGGATCAGGCGGCGAAGGCGTGCCAGTTGCCTTGGCGGGAGTCGGGCTCCTGGTTGCTGGAGTCTGAAGCCCTTCTCGTTCACAACCCACTGCTAACAGAAGAGCCATGGGCAGAAGGAGCATTACGATCCGCTGCATGATGCTCTTCTCACCCACACAGGCTCTCACACGGTACTCCGTTCCCGTCCCCATCCAGGCGGTTCGGGTCGCCGGGACAGGCGTTGAACACCGCCATCACTTCGGCGCAATTCCTGAAGTCGCCGCAGTTGTACTGATCCACGGAGCAGTCGATACCGTCGGGTGGAGGAGCGGGTGTCGGCGGCGCTGGAGGCGGGGTTGCCGTTGGAGGAGCAGGAGGAGGCGGCGGTAGTTGCGTCGGCGTCGGCGGGCCCGGTGGGGGTGGAGCCACTGTGGTGCTGATCGAGTACGTGTTGCAGTCGGAGGTCAGGACGACCGAGCCGTCGAGGTCGGTCCGATAGACGGTTACCCCGTGGGAGGCCAGGCGGTCGAGGGCCTCCTGGGTCGGGTGGCCGTGAGTGTTGTCAGCGCCGACGCTGATCACGGCCTCACTGGGCGTCACTGCGTCGAGAAAGGCATTTGTGGTGGATGTCTTGGAGCCATGGTGGCCCACCTTGAGCACGTCGGCGTCGAGTTCCACGGAGGCGTCGTTGATCATACTGGCCTCACTCTCTGCAGTGGCGTCTCCGGCCAGTAGCACGTCTACTGATCCGCACGACAGGCGGAGCACAACTGAGTTGGTGTTTGTGTCACTCGCCAGGGGTTCGATTGGGTGGAGGACAGTCAGGTTCACGTTGCCGAACTGGGCTGAGTGGCCGCGCCTGACGTGCTGCTCGACAGGTCCTTCGTTAGCGGTGGCGGTTGCCATGTCCTTCCAGGCATCGGTGCTCCTCTTCATCCCGTTAGTCCAGATCTCCAGCACGTCGTACCCAGCGAGGACTTCGTCCAAGCCCCCGATGTGGTCCTGGTCCGGATGGGTGGCCACAAGCAGGTCAATGTCCGGTATGTCCTGTTCTGCAAGGTAGGGTAGGATTTCGCTGCCGCTTCTTGCGCCGTCCACCAGGATGTCCCACTCGCCCGTTTCTATCAGGATGGCGTCTGCCTGATCCACGTCGATGAAGTGGATCTTGAGTTCCCCTGGCACGGCCATATCGGTGGGCACGCCGGTGGATGTTGGTGATGCCGCCTCAGTCGGCGTGGGACTCGTGGGTGTGCCGGTGCCCTCTGGAGTGGCAGTGCCACTCACCCTTGTTTCGGTTGGGGCGGGGGTCTTGCTGGTAGTGGGCGTGGCTGTGCCGTCACCACCGCTCTTTCCACCACAGGAGCAGAAGACGGTGACCGCCAGCAGAACGGAACAGGTGAGAGCAAGCCGTGTCATCGTGGGCCTCCCCTGGGTGATCCTCGCGGTGTGCCATCAAGGCCGCGGATTAGCCGTCCCTGGAGCTGCGTGGTGGGTCTGCTCGGATGAACGAATAGACCTGAGTGAGAAGGGTGCGAGCCGGCCTTATTCTACACCTGCTGTCAAGGTGGGCCGATATATGAGCTACTTCACGGAAGGGTGCTTTCCGGAAAGAAGATGGGCTGTCCCTTGGTAGCGCCACGCGGTGGCCCTTGGCGTCAGAGGCTGGTCCCGCCCGTCACGATTCACGGATCGTGTGCCTGGGCCATTCTTGTGTGCGGGCGGACGTACTCCGCGCAGCCCTCAGGTGCGATGGTACGAAGAACTGGTCCGCATGCTGCTTGACAGACAGGTGTCGCAGTGATACACATCTACAGCGTACGCAACCTCTCCTTCCCCCCGCCGTAGTCACGTCAACGCCGGCAGCGACAGGCCTTCGGGAGATTGGTCCCCATGAAACGATTCACCACCCCTCTGCTCGTCCTCGCGGCTCTCCTCGGACTCTCCGTGTTCCTCTCTGGCACGGCTGCCTCGCCAGGCTCCACCGAGCGAGTCAGCGTGAACAGCACTGGCAGCGAGGGAGACGCCATGAGCCACCTACCCACCCTAAGCGCAGACGGTCGCTACGTCGCTTTCGCCTCCTGGGCCTCCAACCTGGTGGCCGATGACACGAACGACGCCATGGATATCTTCGTGCGCGACCGTCAGACGGGAGCCGCCGAACGGCTGAGCATAGACAGCGGCGGCGACCAGGGGAACGGCAACAGCGATTCTCCCTCCATCAGCGCCGACGGCCGCTACGTCGCCTTCGGCTCCTACGCCTCCAATATCGTGTCCGGTGACACTAACGGCTTGGCGGACATCTTTGTGCACGATCGCGAGGCTGGCACCACGGAACGAGTGAGCGTCGACAGCGTTGGAAGCCAGGCCAATGGCGAGAGCACTTGTCCCTCCATCAGCGCCGACGGCCGCTACGTCGCCTTCCACTCCCACGCCTCTAACCTGGTACCAGGTGACACGAACACGTGCGCGGGCTACACCACCCCTGGGGAGTGCCCCGACGTCTTCGTACACGACCGTCAGGCCAGCGTCACAGTGCAGGTAAGCGTCGGCGCTGGGGGTAGCCAGGCCAACGGCGAAAGCGACTATCCCTCCATCAGTGCCGACGGCCGCTACGTCGCCTTCATGTCGGGCGCCTCCAACCTAGTGGCCGACGACACAAACGAGTGTGGGTACAGTGGCCCCGGCACCTGCCCGGACATCTTCGTGCACGACCGCCAGGCTGGCGGGACGGAGCGGGTGAGCGTCGACAGCCTAGGGAACGAGGCCAATAGCATCAGTGGGCCGAACGCGGTCATCAGTGCCGACGGCCGCTACGTGGCCTTTAGGTCGTTCGCCTCCAATCTCGTGACCGGCGACACCAACGGCTTGAACGACATGTTCCTCCACGATCGCCAGGCAGGGATGACCGAGCGGGTCAGCGTGGACAGCGGAGGGAATGAGGCGAACGGTGACAGCGGGCCCTACGGGCTAGCCGTCAGCGCCGACGGCCGCTATGTCGCCTTCGAGTCCATGGCCTCCAACTTGGTGCCGGGAGATACCAACGTTTGCGAGACGTTCCCTCCTCCAGACTCACACAACTGCTACGACATCTTTGTTCGCGACCGCCAGGCAGGGATGACCGAGCGGGTCAGCGTGGACAGCGCGGGCAACCAAGCGAACGGCGACAGCTATTACTTCCTCGCCATCAGCGGCGACGGCAGGTACGTGGCCTTCGGTTCCGATGCCACCAACCTGGTTCCCGGGGACACGAACGAAGCCGGGGACGTCTTCGTGCATGACCGGGGTGCCATCGCTCCCGTTGGCGGCATCGCGGAACTTCCCGACATGGGCGGAGCACCAGGCGGCGACGCTGCTGCCCCCGGCAGCGAGTCCGGACGGTCGCTTGGTAGCTACCCTGCCCTGGGCGGCGGTCTGGCGGCGGTTGCCCTTGCCCTTACCGCAGGTGCCTGGTACGCGATGAGGCGCTGGCTGAGTCGAAGGGCTTGACGCCCGCCGGGCAGTCAAGATACGAACCCCTCGTCAAGCCTCTGGGCAAGGCGACCAGGGGATTCGTCCACAGACCGGGGCCGTTGGGTCGCCTGCGGAGATTCGGGCAGACAAGTTCATACCCCATATTGAAGCAGGGGACTCGTAAGCCCCTCCTAGCCGGTCTGGTCCTTCCTACCAGAGAACCGAGCCCCCGCACGATCCCACCCGATACAGCGCCGCACACCATGCTGCCATAGTGTGCGGCCTAGCCCTCCATGAGACCCCTGCTGGGCTTCTCGGGGCGCGACCCTCGCGAGCACCCATCACTGGTGGGAATGCAGGCTGAGTAGTAATCAGGGTGTCGGCGCCTGCCCGGCACTCCGCGGCCGGAGCGGTCAGCTGCCAGAGGCCATCCCAGCGGAGTGTCGCGGTGACTTGTGCTTGGGGACGGGCCACGAGAACGCGCCCGGGAGAGACCGAGGAGATCGACAGGGCTTCCCTGCCCAGCTGATCGCTGGCAAGTCTGCTCTCCACATCAGCGGGCAACCTGAATCGGCTGTCTCGTCTTTGCATAGTGCCACAGACTCAACAGCGAGACCACGATCTGCTTCCACTCCCGGTCACCGGCCAGATCCAGTGCGGCCCTCAGAATGCTGAGTGGGTTGACGGGCGTGCCCTCCACCATAGGGCTCAAGAGCACCTTCCCGGCCCGTAGGCGGTTGGTGAGGTGGGCCACGTCGCCTACTCCGGCATCGTGCTTGGGCAGGTGTTCATTCAGGGCCTCGAAGAGACCCGCCGAGCGCAGCTCAAGAGCCCGGACCACCGCCTTCTTTATCTCAGATCTCCAGTCTGGCCTCTCAACCTTGTCTAGGCTCGCACCAAGCAGACTAGCGATCTCTCTCGCGCGCTCTTGGGCGTTGCGGGGCGACGGCCGATGGACGCCGGTCGCTCCCTTCTGCTTCCACGAGAAGAAGAGGTCAGCCAGGAGGAACCGATTGAACATGGTCAGCAGAGTGCGCGGCTCTTGGAGTGCTGGTTGACCGCGGATGTAGTCCAGAGAGTCGCGCAGGTAGGTATCCCACCCTCTCGACCCTCGCAGGAGCACACAGCCAAATACCTCGCAGAACACCTCCACGAGCAGCAGCAATCCTGCCGTGTTCCTGAGGCCAGTTGCCCTGATGACGCGTTGGACGGACTCGCTCCCAATGAGATCGACGTGGGTCGCGTACTGGTGTCCAGCCTCATGAACCAGAGCAGACCACCCGGACAGATCCTCGAGGGCCTGCCACGGCACGTTGAAGGCCGCCCATCGGAACCGCTCGAAGTCTCCGGTAAACCCAGCCACCGCGAGGCTCCCTGAATGCTGATCCCCAGGCCCCAATACGTGTTGTGGGACAGCGGCAAGAGCGGTTAGGAGCCGATGCACACCTCCAAAGCGATGGGGGTATGGATAGGTTGCCACCTCTCTTTCCCAAAGGACTCCGGTCCCGAGGGCGCGTTGCCGGATGGCATAGGAGAGAAGCTCAAGATATAGCGAGAGGTTAGACCAATCGCGCAGTGGGTCTTCCTCGGGTGTGGGTCCGGCGTCTACGACGGCATCACGAAGGCGCTCCGCATAGGTCCATACGTCCTGGAATGCCTCCCATATCTGGGGATCGCGAGAATAGCTGTGTAGCATCGCATAGGTGTCCAGCAGCATCGCTGCCAAGGCGAAGTTCTCCCGCTCGAGCTGGCGAACGCGCGAATCCGCCAGACTTGGCACCACAAACGGCAACCCTGGCATCGGGTTCTTCGTGGGATCGGGAGGCCCTGGCGACTCTGGCGGGGCGCCCCCCAACAATGAGACTGTTCTGTAGATGAAGCCGCTGTTGGTTTTCCGAAGATCGGACACCTTCTTCATGTAGTCAACTGGATCCTCCAAGCCATCCAGCACCTTCAGGAAGTCGTTGACGCCAAACGACCAGACCGCCCTGTCTACACGCGGTCCGAATGCGGCCTCAATGTCCGAGTGGACCTTCTGATCTGCCTCTGGACTGCATGAGACATGCAGCGTGACTCTCACGCCTCCGAAGGAGGTCGGCCTTTGGGGAATGGCAGGCCAACGCAGGCCAACAACAGTCGTTGTGGACTGCACGTTGGAAACGGGACGATCGTGGCGACCGAACCCAGAGCGCATCTGCAGGACGTAGGACAGGATCGCTCCCAGATTCCCGCCCGTTATCATTACAAGAAGTTCGTGCCAGCCCAGAGTAGACAGTGCGTGGACGGCGACCCCCGAATGCTCTTCCTCTCGGGCCAGCTCCTTCAGCCTGGTGATCATCTCCCTCTCAGCGAGAATGCCATCGCGCCGGAGTGGGTCTTCATTGATCTTGACGAACGAGAAGGCGACCAAACCGTGGGTCCCATTAGCGAGGCCGTTCCAGTCGAGGCCATCTTGCCAGCAGAAGCACCTTACGGGCATGACATCAAAGACACGGAATCCATCGTCCTGGTCAGAAAGGGGCTCTGACACGTCCCAGTCGCGTCGCGATTCCACTACCGCGAAGTCGGTAGTCCCGAAGACCCTGTACACCAACGCCTCTGGGAAGCGCTTGGCCAGCCTATCCGCCACGGCCTCCTCTTCTCCCGGCTGAACCCGGAAGAACCTGACGAGTACCGCTTCGTCGCTGATCTTCGTCTCCGACATGGGTCGACCGCACATCGACTGTCCCCCACTTTTCATGGCCCGCTGTCGTGCTTTGAGGCCTTCAGGTGATGCCTGCTGGCAAGCCAGCTTCCCACGCGTTCTCGTGGCCGACTTGCGTGGGCAGCTCTGCCTGGCCGGGGTGGCTGTGACTCGCTACTGAGGCAGGGCGGCTCCGCGACCTACCTCGCGGCGGTGGTCATCGCGCCGCAGGACAGACCGCATGATAGCTGGGAGGGGAGGTCCTCGTCAACGGGTCATGCGCTGGCTGGAGACCGCAATGCGCACCAAACAGCGCTCGGTGGGGGCCCTAGTCCGGCAAAGGAACCGACGGCTGCGCAGGATCACGCGCAGCGCTTGGCGCCAACAGGCAAAGACGTGGCAGCCACGACCGCGAGTCGGTGAGCGGCTTGCTGGAAGTGCGAAGAGCAGCAGTGTTGGAGGCTCTACTTGCGGAAGAGGTCCTCACGCACCAGCCACATGCAGCCGATAACAGATGAGAGAACCACGAGCATGGCCACCATGCCCGCGCTGGCGGATGGCCGGAACCGCGGCGCCGGATCGAGAGCCATCGCGGTGACAAGCAGGATTAGCAGCATGAACACCCCTGACAGCACGACTATGCTCCGGTTCCAAATCCCGAGGTCTGTGCTCTCTAGAAGCAGCGCTCTTTCCACCAAGTCCACCAGCCTATCCCAGAAATGCTTCAGAAGACGTACTGGGGTGGTCCTATCGCTAGGACCAGGGCTATCGCAATCGGGCTCCATCAGAACTCATCGACTGCGGAGGCCCGCCTTCGAAGCACTACTGCGTTCAGGCCGAGCAAGGCCGCACCACACAGAACGAACGCAACTGACACGACGAACGGGATGAACGGCTCAGAACCCACGAAGGCGGTGATCATCTCCGCTCCCCCGAGCAGAGTCATTGCGGAGAAACCCACCAGCGATACCACGAGACGCCACCGAGTGGGCAGCCCTTGCCCTGGAGCGTCAGATGAAGTTGCCGGATAGGCAAGTGAGCCCTGCCAACGAGCACGACGAACCGCGATTTGAAGCCGCTCGGTCGCGTTTCCGGCCATTGGACCCTCCTCTTCCGACTCTCTCACGAACTATTTTACCATAGGAACAAGAGTCAGACACCTGCGGGCAGCGCTTCCCTGGCTGCCAACCTGCCTCATTCGCTGTGCGTTTCGGCGTGTGATCTTGGGTCCCTTGCTCTCCGCTCGAGAACAGCCGAGTCTAGGGAAGAAACGCGGATGACCTGGTGCAGGTTAACGGCTCCTGACGATCTCGGTCAACAGGCAGTCGCATTAGTCGAGCGTGCCACGCGCCTTATCTTGTTGCGCTACCACCCTCATCCCACGTGAGGCGGCTGCTCTGCCCCACCTGTACAGGAGCCTTCGTCCTGTCGATGGTCGGTGGTCGTAGTGTGGGAACGCACCCGTCGAGTAGTGTGGCCGGCGGCCCCGACGCCTGATCCGCCAGGACAGCTTTCCGACGGCGTGGCGCGATCCTGGGGGCATGACCTAGGCACACATCCGAACTCTGCCTTCAGGACTAGGCGGGGACATGTGAAGTAAGGGCATCATACCACGAGCTCGACTCTTGTCAAGTAACGAGCAGTTGTGTCGCTCGCTTGGCGGTCCCCGGCCACAAGGAGGAGCTGCCTATGGCAATCATCCCAGACGCGCTCCTGGGGCACGCGGTGATCTTGCCCAAAGTCCCTCTCGTCAATCTGGTGCCGCCCCCCTTGCCCATAGCTGGAGAGTGGCTCTCGGTGGCGGAGCAACGAGTGGGTGCGTGCATGTCGGTGAGGGCCGCACCGACCGCGCAGCTGCCTGCCCGGAGCCAGTTCCAGGACTAGGCTGCCCAGACCGCAGCCGTCCGGGGCGCCGGGCACCATCCGCTCATAGTGTGCGGCCTCTTGGGGGTCAGTGTGATCACCTCCCGGGCTCGCTCTCCCGCCGTATGCACTCCCTCATCTGCTCCATCTCCTCCTCACTGGGCCCTGGCAGCTTGAACGGTCCCACGTACTTCTGGGCGGCGCGATGTAGCTCCTCCAGTTTCTCCTTGGCGCTGTCGAGCACCTCCCGTTCCCACGGCCGAACGGGCTCTTCCCCATCGAACTCCTCCGCGACCTCCTCCAGGACGGTCTCTATGGACCGCAGCTCCCGCCACCTCAGCTCGATGCCTTCCCGGAAGCTCGTGCCCACGGCCTCGGCGATCTCCTCTCCCATGGGCGCGGTCTTCCGAGGGCGACGGGCCTTGCGCCGGGGCAGGTCCAGGACGAGGCTGAGGGGCGCAGTCTGGCACTCGTCCTGTGTGCGGCTGCGGGCCTCGCTGAGGCGGCGCACCTCTTCGGCCTGCTCGTCGGGGAAGACCTCGTACTCCCACCCCCAATCGGGGAAGAGGGGCACCGGCCTGCCGCGCCAGTCGTAGAAGGAGCCGGCCTGGACCAAGAGGCGCCGTCCCTTCTTCCCGCCGGCGAGCACGCCCTGCTCCACCAGCTCGGCGAGCTCCCGTTCCTTCTCGTTGCACGCCCTCTCCCAGGCGGCGTCGGTGACCTGGGGCTCCTCTTCGCCTTTCTGCGGCTCCAAGTCTGAGTCCGCCCAGCCCTCATGGTCGTCGGCCAGCAGCTCGGCGAGTTCGGAGGCAGGTATCATCTCCTTGCGGGCCGCTTTGAGCCGCTGGTCGTGGTCTCTGCGTGTGATGGGCTCCTTGGTGTAGAGGGTGATGTAGCGGGCGAGGCTGGCGACGTTCAGGGCCCAGAGGTGGAAAGTGAGGAGCCAGCCGTAGCGGGCGTCCAGGTAGGCCAGGCACTGGCTGAGAACGCCGGTGTAGAAGGTGAGGAAGAGGTTGACGCCGTTCATGAGGCCGATGAAGTGGTTGAACTCCAGCGCCTGTGCCGGCGGCATGCTGGAGCGTATCTGCGGGTCCTCGGGGGCGCCTTCCTTGGAGGCCTTGAGGATGAGGATGGCCCGTTCCTTGCCGGTCAGGGCGGGGGTGAGCTTGTCGAGCCTCCCACCGATGCTCACCGGCCCCACCTCCTGCCTCGGCTGCGGGCTTCGGAGGCGGCCCGCTCGTCCAGGCGGGGGTGGAGGACTGCCTCGATGTCCCGGACCCGTTCCTCCAGCTCGCCGACCTCGAGGAGCCTGACGCCGACCTGGGCCAGGTAGGCGAGGGTGCGGGAGCGGGCGATGGAGTTCTCCAAGTTGAGGGCGTCCACGGCTGCGATCTCCAGGAGCCGACGGACCTGCTCCACGGTGCCGAGCCCCTCGAAGTCGTAGGCGCCAGAGGTCACCTTCTCCCGGCGTCTGCGGAGACCGCCGAGGCGGCGGGCCTCCTGGGCCTCCTGGGTGTGGTCGGGGGAGTGCCAGAAGCAGAAGTCGCTATCCCGCATGGGGGCGGAGCGGCAGCGGTCGCCGCCTTCCTTGATGAAGCTGCATGCGCGAGGAGACAACTACCTCGTACCTCTGCTTATCGGGGGGTCTGGCGCACCATCAAGCGATAGTGTGCTGCCTCTGTGTACGAGGCAGACCCCCGCGTGGGGGATCTGCTCTCGCGGATTCCGGGCGGCGGCTAGGCCGCGGGCTCCTCCTCGTCGTTCCTGTGGCCCTCGGGGCAGGCCTCGGGCTCCTGCTCGCCTTCGACCACGAAGCTCTTCTGGCAGGCCGAGCACCAGTAGCGGACCTGGCCCTCCTCCAGCCCCTTCTGGTTGGGCATCTTCTTGATGGTCCGGAACTTCGCCTTCCCCTTCGGCTTGGTCTCCTTGGCCGCCGGCTCCTGGCCCTCCAGAGACCAGAACCGCCAGCCGTTGCAGGCGACACCGCCCATGACGGCGCTGCCTGCTGAGGAGGGGCTCTTGAACTCCTTTCCGTTGAGGTCGGGGTGGTCGGGGCAGTCCAGCTTGAAGCCGACCTTGTCGTCCTCCCCGGCCGTGACCACACAGGCGTAGGTGTGGCCCTTGTATCTCGCCGCCAGGCGGGTCCCTGCTTCCAGCTTCCTGTTCTCGAGTGCCATCGGGCACCTCCTTTCTTGGTAGCGGATACATCACTCTGGTGGCGAAGGAAGTCAACCGGTCAGGGCCCCTTTCTTGGCGGTCTTCTGAATCTTCTCGGCCTTCAGCCCCGTGAAGGCCTCCCAGCGGGCCAGCGCGACCTGGCAGTAGTGGGGGTCGAGCTCCAGGCCATAGCAGATGCGGCCCGTTCTCTCGGCGGCGATGAGGGTGCTGCCGGAGCCGAGGAAGAGGTCCAGCACCGCGTCACCGGGCCGGCTGTTGTTCTCGACGGCCCGCTCGACAAGGGCTAGGGGCTTCATGGTTGGGTGCAAGGCCGACTCGGCGGGCCGGTCGATGGTCCAGACGTCCCCCTGGTCCCGGTCCCCGCACCAGTGGTGGTCGGCCCCTTCCCGCCAGCCGTACCAGAGGGGCTCGTACTGGCGCTGGTAGTCGGCGCGGCCGAGGACGAAGCGGTCCTTGGCCCAGATGATGGTGTCGGACCAGTGGCCTCCGAGTTCCTCCAAGATGCGGGAGACCGTCGGCCACTCCCTGGTGGACATGCAGACGTAGAGGGCGCCGTCGACGTTTTCCAGGAGGTTGCGGGCCCAGCCCCGGCAGAAGGCCTCCCACTGCTCGGGCGGGAGGGCGTCGTTCTGGATGCGCCTCTTGCGGGCGCCGCGCTTCTGGCCGCCGTGGTCCCCGTAGGCCACGTTGTAGGGCGGGTCGGTGAAGGCCATCTGAGCCTTACGGACGTCCAGCAGGCGCCGCACGTCGCCCGTGTCGGCGGCGTCGCCGCAGAGCAACCGGTGGTCCCCCAACCGCCACAGGTCGCCACGTTGGGCAACAGGGGCGGCACGTGCGGCTTCCAGGGCGGCATCGAGGTCGAAGGCCTCGGGCCTTTCGCGCTTCTCACGCACGTCCAGGGACTTGAGCAGCTTGTCCAGCTCGTCCTCGGTGAAGCCGGTGAGGGTGAGGTCGAGATCTTCAGACGGTTGAAGATCGGCCAGCAGGCGGGCCAGGAGCTCCTGGTCCCAGGCGCCGGAGATCCTGTTGAGGGCCAGGTTCAGCAGGTGGGCCCTCTCGGGGGAGAGGTCCACGAAGATGACCGGCACGGTCTTGAGGCCCAGCTTGCGGGCCGCGAGGAGCCGCTGGTGGCCGCCGATCACGATTCGGTCATCGTGTCTGGCGATGATGGGGTCGACGAGGCCGAACTCTCGGATGCTCCTCGTCAGCGACTCCAGCTCGGCGTCGGAGATGCGCCGCGGATTGGCCGGGTCGGGGCGCAGGCTGTCGATGGGGACCTGCTCGACGGTGATCTCGGTCTGACCGGCGGCGGCCGTCTCTGCTTTCATGCTCCCTCCTTCAACTCCCGGACGTGCGTCGACCGGGGGTCGCCTGCTGTTTGGCCCAGCCTGGCCAGCAGCGCCGTCAGCTCGTACTGCGGGCCGCCATCATGTTCGCCGCGCCATGAGTACGAGTCGCCCCAGGTCTCACGAGCCGCCTGGAGGATCGCCTCCATGAGGTGCCCCCGGATCTCGTCCTCCTCGCACCACGCCTGGTCCAGGGCCACTCCTAGGGCGTGGTAGGCCTCGTGCCGGAGTCGGAGTACTTGGAGCCCCTCCAGCAGGAGGTCAACGTCGCAGCGCGATAGGCCAATGATCAGCAGGTTGTCGTCCATCACTGCCGTCTCCCTTCGCTTGTACCCTTGGTCCTGCCGGATGGGGGTGCCAATTGAAACTCCCGGATGCGGCGGGGGATGGCCGGGTCGCGCCCCGGGTTGGCGATGGCGATGGCCCCGATGGCGATCTCCGCGGCGGCGGTGGCTTCGTTCATTTCGTCTCTCCTCTCCGTCAGTCGAAGAGCGCCTCCATTGCGGCGTCCTCCTCAGACATTGGCTGCTCCACCGAGATGCGTGTCCGGCTGGCCGGCGACATCCCGAACTCTGTGAGCAGCCCCCGCATCTGGTCGATGGCCTTGTTGGCGACGGCCAGGTAGGGCGACTGCATAGGGAAGCCGTTGGGGGACTTGACCATGACGCCGAACTTCCTGAGGGCCTCCTCGGCCTGGACCCAGCGGCCCCAGGCCTCGCAGTACATGGCGAGGGCGGCGCGGTCGATCTTGGTGAGCAGGCCGAGGGTGTCGAGGAGAGGGGTGACCCGGCGCCACTCCTTCTTGGCCTCGTCCGAGAGATGGCGGGGACAGGTTGGCGTGACGGCAGGGGGCTTGGGCTCCCTCTTGTTGAGCGGCCGCTTGCCCGGGTTGCCCTCTAGGAGCTTCAGGTGGGTTGGCTGGGGCTTGCGGCCCGACCTTCCCGGCCTACCGGCCATGGCTCACCTCCGGGGGATACCCCCCTGCCATATTTCGCGGGCGTTCGTGCGCTGCTGCGCGCCGCCCTCTGAGAGGCGAGCCTCGAGAGATTGCCTGGCCCCTACCCCAAGCGAAGCCTGAGGAGGGACAAGGGACGAAGGACAGGGGACAAGGGACTATATATAGTCCGTCCCTTGTCCCTCGTCGTCCATGGACAACAGGGGACACAGACTCGTTCTGCCGTCCCTTGTCGTCCCTCGTTGCCCTCGTCAGATTCGCGAGACTCATCCTTCTTGTCCCTCGTTCGTACCGAGGTCGACGAAGTCGTGCGCGATGGGCATTCGGAGGTAGGTGTTCCTCCCCACCGACCGCCTCTCCAGCCCCTTCTCTGTCTCGAGAGCATTGATGGCCCGGCTGAGGCCGCGCTTGACCGTCTCATCGTTGGCGCCTGGAGCGGCGCGCAGGCACGTGGTCAGGACGTCAGAGCGGGCGTGCCACTCGCCGTCGGCTAGCACCGACTCCAGGTTGTCGCGAGCCAGGGTCTCGTAGGAGCCGGCGGCGGCCGGCGCCTGTAGGGCGGCCATAACAGTAGTCCCGGGCTCACGCTCCTCGACGACAAAGCTGAAGTTGGCCTGGCGGCGGGCGCGCCGGCTCTTGGAGTGGCGGACCTGAAAAGGGCCCCCTGGCAGCATGGCCGAGAACTCAAGAATGCTGTCGGCAGCGGCCCGAATCTGGGTGCTACCACGGAGCAGATCACGCGGGATCTTGCCCGGCTTCGCGAGGTGGTGGGTTAGGACTTGAGCGTGGCCGTTGAGGCCCCGGAGGTACTGGAGCCGACGCGTCAACTCGGTCATGTCCGTGGCGCTGTTCTCGTCGAGGCAGCCTCGGAGCATCCCCAACGTCTCCAGCACGACCAGGCTGGGATCAAAGGCGCGGATCTCCGTCTCCACCTTGGCCATACCCTCCTCGGTGGATAGGTCCACCCCGGCACGGACCAGGAAGCGAAGGCCGTGGATCTCCTCCGTGATGCCCCGGCCGTGAAGAAGGCCGGGCAGGCGCTCGCCGTAGAGGTTGAGATCGTTCTCCTCGTCAACCACGAGGGCCCGGCCGTGTCGTACCTTGCGCCCCAGCCAGGACTGTCCGGTGGCCACTGCCAGCAGCAGATCCTCCGCAGCAAAGCTCTTCGCTGTCTCTGCATCGCCACCGATAATGTTGAGACCCCCATGGACGATGAGTCCCTCAGCTGTCCACTCGGGTGAGTCGTGGGCCGCACAAAGCACCTCGTCTAGGGTCAAGGCAGCTGGCCCCCCGGCCCCTGCGAGGATGGGCGCGGCCATCTCCCGCAGCGCCCGGATGCGGCCCTCGGCCTCCTCCAAGACCTGGGGCAGGTTGCCGTTGGCGGAGTAGAAGGCCCGGGCGTCCTTGCCCGCGTTGTGGATGCCCTGACGGTAGACGGCGTCGCGTTTCACGATGCGGGCATAGTGCTCGACGCCGATGGGAGTCGGGAGTTCGGCGACGAGGCGGCTGAGGAAGGCGTTGCCGCCCAGTTCGTCGAGGCGTCCACCGCGGGCAAGCTCGTGGGCTGCCGTCACGACGTTGACGCCCTCTCCGCGGGCACGGAGAGCAAGGCAGGCCTCGTAGATCCAGCCGAGGGCCTCACGGAAGAAGTCGCCCGGTCGGAGGATGGGGGCTAGGCGGTCAAGGGAGTCGCTGTCGACAAGGAGGGAGGCAACAACGGCCTTCTCCGCCTCTGTGTCGTGAGGCGGGAGCTTCTCGAGGAGGTGTCCTTGCTGACCGCCGCGAGCCGTCATACCTGGGGACCCAGCCCGCCCAGCACGACCGTGCGGCAGCCAGCGGCGCCGCGGGCCGGTATCGACACGTCGAAGGGAACCCCTTCGTCATTGCGTAGCGGTGTTGGAAGAATGAGCTCCCACAGAAGATCCAGGCTGACGTGACCAACTTCGCCGACGCTCACGATCCGACGCTTCCAAGGCGAGTCCGACTCCTCGCCACCCGGGTCACGCCTACGATCTTCGCCCTCGCGGCCCACGACGCGGAGGACGTCGTGGAGCTCTGGGCGCTGCCCAAGTTCGAGGCGCTGCGGCGGCTGGAGGCGCGGTACCCGGACGATCCAGGCCCGAGCCTGGCGCGTGAGTTCTTCCAGCTTGTGCGCCGCCTGTTCGGTGACGAGTTCGACGCCGACTTGGCGCGCGGGACGTTCCGCACCGGAGTGGCGTTCTTGCGCTGGGCGGAGGGGGTGGCCGAGTCACTCCCGGAGCCGGAAGGCGGCGCCCGCGAGGGCGGGTGTTCTCGGGCATGATGGCGGTGATGGCAGCCTTCGGACTGGCACTCATCGGCTGCTCGCCGACGGAGTTGGCCTGAGCAGCCCGCATCGTGCCGTCGCAGCAGCTAGCGAACCACCCCGGACTCCCGCAGCGACGCGATGTCGTCGGCGCCGTACCCCAGCTCAGAGAGGATCTCGTCGCTGTGCTCGCCCAGGGCGGGAGATGGGCCCTGCACCTGGAGGGGCGTCTCGCTCATCTGGAGGGGCGGAGCGACCATGTGCACCGTCCCGACCAGTGTGTGCTCCACCTCGACTTGGAGGTCGTTGGCGACGACCTGGGGATCGTCCACCAGCTCCTGGATGTGTTTGAAGGGTCCGGCGGGTATCCCCTTCTCATCTAGGAGCGCCAGCCACTCGTCGGTGGTGCGCTGCTTGTACAGCGCCTCGACCTGCTCCACCAGCTTCTCGGCGTACTCCTTTGCCTCCGGTGTCGTCGTGTCCCAGTCCGGGTTGTCGATGCGCTCGTCCTCGAAACCGAGGGCGGCGCAGTGCTTCTTGCGCAGCGAGGGAGCCAGAGCGCCGACAACGACGTAGGAGTCCTTGGTCTTGAAGACAC
>DAOULP010000095.1:0-16208 GCA_034420175.1 Dehalococcoidia bacterium
ACCTTCTGGAGGTCCTTGATGTCGATGTCGAAGTCAGGCACCCAAGGCTCCAGGTCGTACCAGTCATCGTACAGCGTCGTGCCGAAGGTGGCGCCGTAGCGGAAGGCGCTGCCCTGCTGGTCCAGCACGTCCACCGCGCAGTCGAGGTTCAGGTCGCCCTCGAGGATGCGGATGGTCACGCCGAAGTCGCTGCACTCCTCGATCATGCCGCCGGGGAGGACACCCGGTGCGAGACCCTCACCGAACTCGTCGATGACGGTGTCGCCGTCGTTGTCGATGCCGTCGCAGCACCAGCCCTCGACCTCCAGCGGGTGACCGAGGGGGTCGGTGATCTCACAGTTCTCGTCCAAGAGCTCGTCGAAGACGCCGTTGTCGTTGCTGGGCCTGATGCGGTTGATGAGGTCGGGTTCGGGCTGGACGGTGATGTAGGCGAGGATGCCGTCAGAGGTGTTGCCGGGGGCCGGGCCAGTGGAGACGCAGCCGAAGAGGATCCAGTTCTCGGTGATGACGGTCATGTCGCACTCGACGGTGCGGGTTCCGCCGTTGCTGAGCCAGCTCGCGTCGTCGATTGTGATGTCGAAGAGCTTGTGGTCGAACTTGAGCTGGAACTCGTAGGCGCCGGCGCCGTCCGGGTCGTTGGCCACGTTGAACACGCGCTCGTAGATGACCAACTCGCCCTCGCCGGGGCCGTCGCAGTCGCCGGTCTCGCACAGCCAGAGGTTGGCGTCGTTGACGATCTCGTTCGGGTCCTCGGTGACGTCCTTCTGCATCCGGATGGCTGGCGGCGGCGTGGGGGTGGCCGTCGGAGTGGCGGTAGACGTGGGCATCAGCGTGTTGGTGGGCATGGGCGTGGGAGTCGGCGTGCCCTGGCAGGTTATCGAGGCATCCACGAGGTCAGTCGGGATGACCACGCCGCCGAGCGCGAGCGTCTTGGAATAGGTGGTGTCCTCCCCCTGTGCTACCAGGTGCAGTGCACTCCAGCCGTTGCTGACACAGTGCATCGTGACGGTGTTCACTGGCCCCGTGCAAGTTGTGGTGCCGCCGAGCTTCACGCATCCCGCCATCGACCTGTCGGGAGGTGCGTAGTTCTCGCTGCAGAGATCGAACCCAGCTTCGGTCGGCTCGAGATGGACCTGACCATCGAACGCCAGCACGGCCGGGTCCCACGCCATCACGTACTGATACCCAGCGTAGCCGGTGGGAGCGGCGGCAATCATGACATCGACATCGAATGGAGCCGGCCCGCTCACGACTCTGCTGGCATCCACGCCTCCGCCGGGGACGGCGTCCAGAGCGATGGCGTTGGCGCCGCCTGGCGTGGGAGTGGTCGTTGGTGTCGGCGTTGGTGTGCACACGTCCGGCGGGCAGGGGGTGCTCGTCGGCGTAGGGGTTGGCGTCGGAGAGCATACGTCTGGCGGACAGTCCGTGGGCGTGGGCGTCATCGTGGGAGTCGGTGTCGGCGTGGAGGTGGCGGTCTGCGTAGCGGGTTCGGTTGGGGTGGAGGTGAGAGCCGGCTCCCCCGGGCTGTACTTGACGGTGGCGTAGTCGGTGCGCAGGCCGGAGCCGTAGGAGTGGCCGGTGATGTACACGCCGCCGGTCGCGTCCAAGGCCAGAGCGACGGCGGTGTCGTAGCTGGCGATCGTCCCCTGGCCATCGTAGCGTGCCACCCACTGCTCGGTCCCGTCCGGCCCGTATTTGACAGTGGCATAGTCGGTGGCGGGGGCCGCGCCAGACCCTCCGGATCTGCCCGTCACGTAGACATTGCCATACCCGTCCAGGGCTATGTCGTAGGCCTGGTCGGAGCCACTGACGGGGCCGTCGTAGCGTGCGATCCACAGCTCGCCGCCTTCGGGGCTGTACTTGATGGTGGTGAAGTCGCTGTCTGCAGGGGGACCAGCATCTGCCTGGCCTGTGACGTAGACGTTGCCTTCGCCGTCCACGGCTAGTTCGCCGGGCCAGTCGAATTCGCTGCCGGGGCCGTCGTATCGTGCGACCCACAGCTCGGTGCCGTCCGGGCCGTACTTGATGGTGACGTAGTCGCACTCTGTAACGTCGGGGCCGCCGGGATCGCAGGACCCTCCCGTGACGTAGACGTTGCCGGCGCCGTCCACGGCTAGGTCGCGGGCGTTGTCATGGCCGCTGCCGGGGCCATCGTACCGAGCCGCCCAGAGTTCGCTGCCATCGGGGCCGTACTTGACGGTGGCGTAGTCGTCGTCCGTGTCGGCGCCCTCAGATTGCCCCGTCACGTAGACGTTGCCTGACGCGTCCACCGCCAGGGCCGACGCCTGATCGCCGCCGCCCGCCGGGCCATCGTAGCGTGCAACCCATCGTTCGGTGCCGTCCGGTCTGTACTTGATGGTGGCGTAGTCGGTGCGCAGGCCGGAGCCGTAGGAGCCCCCTGTGACGTACACGTTGTCGGACGCGTCGATGGCAAGGTCCCACGCCGTGTCACTGCTGCTCGAGGGACCATCGTAGCGTGCGACCCATCGCTCGGTACCGTCGGGCGCATACTTGATGGTCGTGTAGTCGTACCCCGTGCTGGAGCCATAGGAGCGCCCGGTGACGTACACGTGGTCCAGACCGTCGATAGCTAGGGCCCAGGCCCAGTCGCTCCCGCTTGCAGGGCCGTCATACCGGGCGACCCACTGCTCGGTGCCGTCCGGGCCGTACTTGATGGTGGCGTAGTCGTTGCCGGTGCCCGAGCCTTCAGATCGCCCGGTCACGTACACGTTGCCCGAGCCGTCCACGCCCAGGTCGAAGGCGTGGTCCCATCCGCCGCCCGGGCCCTCGTACCGGGCCACCCATTCCTCCTGGACATTGCCCCTGCAACAGTCGGTAGCCGTCGCCTGATGCAGGACCCCGCCTGACGCCAGAGCAAGCGCGACCACACCGAGAAGGCGGATGTCACTCCTACGTAGCATGTGGTACCAGCTCCAAGACACAGAGCGACTGCTGGCGAACCAGAGCAAGAGCCACCGGCGGAGTCAGTATAGCGCGCGTCGGTGATTTGTCAAGCCTGCGGTAACCGCGGCCGAGTCACGCGTCGCCGTAAGCCTGGAGTTGGCCGGAAGTCGGTTCGCCATCTGGCTATGGGGGCTCGGCCAGCATGCCATAGTCCTGCCAGCGAAGACCGGGGAGGGGCTTCGGGGGGGCAACCCTCCCCGGAAGCCCCTTCGTCTTGCCTCGGTTGCCTGGGGCGAGGCTGGGCGGATGTCCGACAGCCCTACTTGGCGCTTCGCCTCCTCACGTACCAGCCGCCCGCGATCAAGGCGACTGCCGCCGCGGCCAGGCCGGTGGCCAGCCCGGCGTAGCTCCAGGCCGACCGGCCGGAGTCCTCTGTCTGCAGGTCAGACTCCGCAGTGGATGCTTCGGACGCGTAGGGGAACTCCGCGCTACCACCAACTTTGACCGGCACCAAGGTGACGTTGATCATCCGAGGCGGGCTCACCCCGCCACCCTGCTGTCCTATGATGGTGGCCTCTCCGACCTCGCCGGTGCCGAGGAGCATGGTGGTGACCACGCCGTTGCCGGCGAAGTCGACGTCACAGCCGCTCTCCGACTGAGATGCGCCGAGGAAGATCCCCCACACAGCCAGCGAGCTGATGTCGAAGGTGTCGATGTTCTTCCCCTCGCCGCAGTCGAAGTCCAGGCTGGGCGGAGGGATGGCGACCATCGCCAGGTAGAGGTCGATTATGCCCTGCTCGATGGAGGCCGCCACCGGGTCGACCGAGAACATACCCAGGTCAGTCTGGAAGTCGACAAAGTCGTCGAACAGACTGCCTGTGTCCCCGCCGCACTGCAGCAGGTTAATGTCCACGTCAAGGGCGAAGTTGTTGGTGAGGGCTGCGAGGCCGGTGTTGTCCCCGGCATCCGCGTAGCCCCACGCGAAAACCAGGTCGAAGATGTCGTCCAGGCCGGCCGCACCGTCTTGGTCGGGGTCGGCCAGCATCTCCAACGGGGTGAGGCTGCGGAGACCGGTGTCATCACAGGCGTAGGAGATGAAGGCCGGCGACTGCTGGGAGGCGGTGCTGACGGCACCCGACTCGTCCCAGGCCAGGATGGTGTCCACCACCACGATCTGGACCGTGCGGCTCTCACCGACGTCGTCGGTGGCCGTAACCTCGATGATCTCGTTCTCACCGCCGCCGTTCACGAGGACGGACACGACGCCGTCGACGCCGCAGGTCTCCATGGTTCCGGGCACAGCTGGAGGCGGCAGCAGCTCGCAGAGACCGTCATCATCGCCGTCGACGCCGAAAACCTCGGGCGGGTCGGCCAGGTCACAGGCCGAATCGTCCGTGCAGGCCAGCGTGTCGCCGCCCGACGCGTCGAAGCTGCTGGCCAGCGTCCCGTCACCGTAGACCTGCGTCATCTCAAAGGTAATGGGGTCCGCGCAGACTGTGGTAGTGATCGGCAGCGCGCCGGCGTTGTCACAGAAGACCGAGACCAGGGCCTTGTTGCTGGCGCCCCGGCCCGGCTCGGTGGCCGGGATGATGGCCGGTATGGCCTGGTTGGCGATGCCCGGGAAGCCCGGCGCGGCTGACGGCAGAGCCGAGATGCCGCCCGGAGCTCCCAGGTCGGCTTCGGCCGTCGGGGTGTCGATGCCCGGCCGTACCGTCGCAAACAGCAGGAACACCATCGCGATGGCGGCCAGGATTCCTGGTCTTCTCGTACTGCTACTCAAGGTTTGCTCCTCCTTCCGGCAGACCTGCGGATGCGCCCTTGCCGTTCAGCGTCTCGGGTGCAGAGAACCCGGGTCGGACCGCCAGAGACTCCTCTTTGCTGTGGCGTGGGCGTTGGCGTGAGGGGCGCTGGCCGCCGCGCCGTGGCTACACTGAGCCACGCCGCACACGCCATCGTTGACATGATCCGCCGTGTTCACCGTGAAGATCGCCAGGACGGCCTGACTCGGTCCACTGTGCACGGAGAAAGTCGTCAGCACCGCGGCCGGCACCAGCAGGCCTGGCACCACAAGGAATCGAGGAGAGATTCGTCGGAGCACAGCGCGCCACCATCAGGGCAATGATTGAGGGCGGGGAAACTACGGCACCAGCGCGGCCAGCATAGCATGCGTGCCCGTTTTGTCAACCCTGCAGTAGGCGCTGTCCGGTGAAACGCTGACGCAAGCCCATGCTCGCTTAGAAGACATGAGAGCGGCATTCGCGGGGCGCGCTCCTGTGGCCTTCCGCAGGTGTGGGCCGGGGCCAGCGTGCTATAATGCCGCCATCGAAGACCGGGAGGGGGCTCTCTGGAAGGCGCGGACCTCGCCCGCCGCATCGTTGACGTGCTGGCCGAGAGGCAGGCGGAAGACATCCTGCTCCTCGACCTGCGCGAGCTTGCGGCCTTCACCGACTACTTCGTCATTGCCTCGGCGGTGAACGTGCGCCAGATGCGGGCGTTGCTGGAGACCGTGGAGAAGACCCTCAAGGAGGACGGCGTGGGTGCGCCTCGCAGCGAGGGTGTCATCGACTCCGGGTGGGTGCTCCTCGACCTAGGCGATGTCATCGTCCACCTCTTCTCTCCCGAGGAGCGCGTCTACTACGACATCGAGCGGCTGTGGGGTGGCGGCACCCCGGTCGTGCGCATCCAGTAGCCTCTGGTCTGCTCTGCCAGAAGACCGGTGCGAGGCTGGCGGATCGCCTTGGAGGCCTGAAGGCCTCCGCTACATCCTGGTGGGTTCTCTGACTGCGCTTCTGAACAGGGACAGGCTGCGGACTCATCTCCCCCTTCGGTCGACCCCCATAGAGGAGGGCTTCAGCCGTCCATCTCGTCACTCCGTCAGCCAGCGGTCGATGGCGCGCTCGTAGCTGAGGATCTCCTCTTCCCTGAAGAAGATGGGTATCTCGCGCTGGGCGCTCTCCGGCGAGTCGGAGCCGTGCACCAGGTTGCGGCTGATCTCCAGCCCGAGGTCGGCGCGAATGCTGCCGGGCGTGGCCTCGGCGGGCGCCGTTTCCCCCATCGTGCGCCGGACGGCCTCGATGGCGTGCGGGCCCTCGAGGACGGCGGCGATGATCGGGCACGAGGTTATGTAGGTGACGAGGCTGTCGAAGAAACGCTTGCCTTCGTGCACCGAGTAGAGCCGGCGGGCCAGGGCCTCGTCCACCTGCAGCAGTCGAAGACCGGCGATTCGCAGCCCCCGGCGCTCGAAACGGCCCAGCACTTCCGTGGCCAGACCCCTCTGAATGGCATCCGGTTTGACCAGGACCAGGGTTCGTTCCATTGTCCTTCCACCTCTCGTGTTCGATCGATGTTCGCGGTCAGCCCCCGCCCTTCTGCGGCCCAATGGCCGGCTCCCGCAGGTAGAGGGGGGTCAGGGTACTCGGGTCGTCGGTCAGGCGAGCGCCCAGACGGCGCCAGCCCAAGATCGCCAGGTCGCTCGGTCTGCGTAGGTTCGGCGCCATCCGGGCCGCCTCGACGCCTCTCTGAGCCAGCTCCGGCGCCAGGCGTTCGATGTCCTCGCCGCAGAAGAGGGCATCCGGAGGCGCCAGCCCGGGCAAGTCCTCGATGGGGCTCAGCCGCGGCGCCGATACCTCCTGCCAGTCGGCGATTGGGCCCTTGTAGAGCGCCCAGGCCACCTCCCGACGACCGGCCAGGTGCAGGGGGCAGAGGACGCCGGGCTGCGGCCTGGAGCTGTGGGCGTAGGCCTCCACCTCCAGCCGCCCGACGCCGACGAGAGGGATGTCCAGCGCGAAGGCGAGCCCCTTCGCCGTGCTGACGCCCACCCTCAGGCTGGCGTATCCCCCCGGACCGATGCAGGCAATGACGGCGGTGAGCTTGTCTTTCGGCACGCCGGCGCGCTCCAAGAGGGCCTGGACGGACGGCATCAGCTCCACTGAGTGCCGTCGCGGGCAGTGCCAGGTCATCTCCTCCACCACACGCCCCTCGGTGGAGAGGGCGATGCCTGCCCAGTCGCTGGCTGTGTCCAGTGATAGCTCCACAGGCTCCCTCAGCGACCGCGCCTCGCCCTTGGCGAGACTGCGCGTACTAGCTCCTCGTAGCGATCGCCGTGGGCCTCGAAGGTCAGGCGTCGCTCGCGGTCACCTTCCCACTCCAGCCGCACCAGCAGATGCTCGGGCGGCAGCTCGTCCCAGGCGCGCTCCGGCCATTCGACGGCCAGGACGCCTTCGGCGGCTGTCTCCTCCAGGGCCAGGTCCATGACTTCCCTTGGGTCCTCCAACCGGTAGAGGTCGGCGTGGTACAGCCTCAGGCGGCCGTCGTACTCGTTCAGGAGAACGAACGACGAGCTCTTCACTTGATCGGTCACCTCCAGGCCGCGTCCGATGCCCTGCGCGAGACAGGTCTTGCCGGCGCCCAGCTCCCCCAGGAGGAGGACGACGTCGCCGGGACGCAGGCGGCGGCCGAGGCGGGCACCGATGCGCCGCGTGGCGGCGGGACTGTCGCTGCTGAGCGTCAGAGGGCGCACTAGCGTCGCGGCCCTGCGCCGAAGTGGTCCCAGCCGGCCTGCGCCAGGGTGAGCTCCTGACCGCGCCTGTCGAGAAAGCGCGGCCGGTGCGGCCTGCCGTCCGTCATCTCCCCGACGATCGTCAGGGGCACGTCGGTTTGCTGCCGCAGTTTGTCCAGTGTCCCCATCGGCCCGGCGAGGAGCAATTCGTAGTCCTCGCCACCGGTGGCAGCGAGGGCCGTGGCGTCCTCCGGGAACGCCTGGCGCAGGTGATCGCTGATCGGCAGCCGGTCGGCATGGACGATAGCGCCCAGGCCGCTCAGTTCGCAGACGTGGCCCAGGTCCTGGGCCAGTCCATCGCTCACGTCGATGGCGCAGCGCAGTCCCGCGGCGACGGCAGCGCATCCCAGTTCGACAGGCGGGTCCGGCCTTAGGTGGGCGCGCTCCAGATGCTCGGCCGCCTGTGGGGGGCAGTCGATGCTGTTCGTGAGGAGGCGGAGTCCCGCCGCGGAGTCGCCCAGGTGGCCGCTAACGGCGAGGGCGTCACCGGCGCAGGCAGCGTCACGGCGCAGTAGGGCCGGGGCGCCGTCGTCGGCCACTGTGGGGCGACCGTTGAGGGCGATGGTGACGACGAACTGCGCCGCGCGCACGATGTCGCCGCCGACCATTGCCACGCCGAAGTGGCGGCCGGCTGCGCCGAGACCGCGATAGAAGCTGAGGGCGTCCTCGATCAGGAACTCGCCGGGGAGGGCAAGGGTGATGAGGGCGTACTCGGGCCTGCCGCCCATGGCGGCCACGTCGCTGACGTTGATGGCCAGGGACTTCCAGCCCAGGTCGCTCCAGGGGACGCCGGGCGGGAAGTGGACGCCCTCGACCAGGGTGTCGGTCGTGGCGATCTGGGCTTGTCCGCCGCTGATCCAGACGGCGGCGTCGTCGCCGATGCCCAGCAGGAGGCGGGAGCCGGCCGCCTGGTTGGCCAGCGCCTGCCGCTGGTCGCCGAGCTCTCCCTGGAGGCGGGATATGAGGGCGAACTCGCCCAGTTCGGACACCGTGCGGGCGTCTGTCTTCATGGCCCCGATTATAGCCTCGCGTTGGGGGGGGCCACAACGCAAGCCTGGGCGGTCGGCGTGCCGGGCTGATATAGTAGAGACTCCTGTCGGACAGCGATCGATTGATGGTCAAGGGCACCGGGGATTCGAGGATGCGGATAGTCATCGTGGCCGACATGCACTCCAATCTGGAGGCCTTCGAGGCCGCACTGGCTCACGCCACCGGCAGTGGACCCATCGATCGCCTCTGGTGCCTGGGGGACGTGGTCGGCTACGCGGCCGATCCGGAGGCCTGTGTGACGCTCCTTCGACGCTATCCTCACGTGGCGGTGGTCGGCAACCACGACCTGGCGGCCATCGGCGGGCTGGGCACCGAGGATTTCAACCCTATGGCTGCCCAGGCAGCGGACTGGACGGGCGACCATCTTTCGGCGGAGGAGAACCGGTATCTATCCTCGCTGCCCTTCGTGGTCGTGGAGGACGACTTCACGCTGGTGCACGGGAGCCTGCGCCAGCCCGAGTGGGAGTATCTTCTCTCGGCCGACGCTGCCCGGGAGCACCTCCGGCTCCAGGAGACGCCCTACGGCCTGGTGGGCCACTCCCACGTCCCCTTCGTGGCCGTCGAACGGGAGGGGTCGCCTCTGACGATGGTCCGGTTGCAGGATGGGGACGTGGTGGAGCTGGGAGGGGCGCGCCTTGTCATCAACCCGGGCGGCGTCGGACAGCCGCGGGACGGTGACCCGCGCGCCTCCTACGCCGTCTATGACGCCGATGCCCGCACCCTCACGCTGCATCGGGTCGAGTACGACCTGAGATCGGCCCAGCGGAAGGTCCTGGAGGCCGGCCTGCCGTCCTACCTGGCCGAGCGCCTGGCCCACGGCCGGTAGGCAGCGAGTGGATCAGAGTGGCCGCACCGCAGTGGCGAGTGCGTGAACGCCGAGTTTGAAGCGGTGTCGCCCTTCCCTACGATACGCTGTTTGTGGAGCGGGTGACACTGAGGCGCGAAGGACGAACATGGAGCCGCCGAAGAAACCAGGACAGATCATCATTCTGAATGGCGCCCCACGATCGGGCAAGTCGGCCATCGTGGCTGCGATTCAGGAGGCTTTCGAAGGCCCGTGGATGAACCTGGGTGTAGATGTATTCGTGAGACATGTAACGCCAGAGCGCTACCGCCCCGGCCTCGGTCTACGCCCTGGAGGAGAGCGACCGCACCTCGGACCTCTTGTTCCAGTGTTCTTCGCAGGCCTGTACGAATCCGTCGCGGCCCATAGCAGACTGGGTCTCAATGTCGTGGTCGATATCGGGCACCATGACGCCTACGCGACGCCCAGGCACATCCTCGAAGCCAGCGCCAAGCGGCTTGAGGGATTGCCGGTCCTGTTCGTTGGGGTCCGCTGCCCCATTGAGGTCATCATGGAACGACGCAATGCGGGTCAAGTTGGACGAGAAGGCACGTACGTAACCGGTTCGACAGCCGAACCGATCCCGCCTCCGGTTGCCTTGTGGCAACGTGAAGTGCACATCCCTGGAATCTATGATCTTGAGGTTGACACTTCGTTGCTCAGCCCGGAGGAGTGTGCCGGGGTGATACGAAGGCGACTCGAAGATGGACCACCACCGTCGGCATTCCCACAGCTTGCTGCAAGATCCGCCAAACCGCATTCGTAGAGGAGACCCGATGAGGACTGTGGTGCCGACGGGCCTCACGCAGCAGAACCCGCAGCCATGGGGAGCGTCGGGTTGACGAGCTGTGGAGGGCGTGCTGTGAAGGTCCTGCTGGCCATCGGCCTGAATGAAGAGCTCGTGGAGCAGGTGCGGGCCGTGGACCCGCGCCTGGAGGTGAGCGTCCTGGACAACGAGGCGGCCCTGCTGCTTCGGAACCGGCCGCTGCCGCCGGAACTCGACGCCGAGGCTGCGCGGCAGCGTTTGGACGTCGCCCTGGCGGAGGGCGAGGTGCTGTACGGTTTCCCGCCTTCGCCGCAGGGGGCCCGCGAGCTCCTCGACCGGGCACCGCGCCTGCGCTGGTTTCAGGCTGCCAGCGCCGGTGTCGACCGGCTCCAGAAGGGGGGCTTTCTTGACCGGCAGGTGGTAGTCACGAACTCCAGCGGCGTGCACGCTACCCCCATCGGCGAGTACGTTCTGATGGTGATGCTGATGTTCGCCAAGGGGGCGCATCGCCTCGCGCGCGCTCAGGCGGAGGGGCGGTGGACACGCCTCCTGCCGGCGGAGCTGTGGGGCAAGACCGTGGGCGTGGTCGGCATGGGCGCCATCGGGACGGAGGTCGCGCGGCTGGCTCAGGCCGCAGGCTGCCGTGTGCTGGCCATCCGGCGCTCGGCGTTGGCTCGGGGCTCCGGCGAGGCCCCGGCCGACGAGGTGCTGCCGCCCTCCGACCTGCCGTACCTGCTGTCGGAGAGCGACTACGTGGTGCTGGCGGTACCGCTCACCCAGGAGACGCGCCACCTAATCGCCCCGGAGGAGCTGCGAGCCATGAAGTCGACCGGCGTGCTCATCAACATCTCCCGCGGCGCCGTCGTGGATGAGGCGGCGCTGGTGCAGGCCCTGAAGGAGGGCTGGATCGGCGGCGCCGGCCTCGACGTCTTCGAGCGCGAGCCCCTGCCGGAGGACAGCGAGCTCTGGGGCATGGAGAACGTCATCCTCACGCCGCACATCTCGGGCGGCACGGAGCGCTACTTCCAGCGGGCCGTGCCCATCTTCTGCGAGAACCTGCGCCGCTACCTGGACGGGCGCCCGCTGCTCAACGTCGTGGACCCCCAGCGGGGGTACTAGCGAGGGGATCGGCGAAGATGGTAGGCGAGGAGAGGACCGGCGAGGCCGCCGCTGTGACTTCGGACGAGGCCGTTCCGGCGCCGGTGCTGGCCCGCTTCTTCTACCAATCGCGTGGCCTGTGGAACCTGGTCTCGCTGGGCCTGGCGCTGGTCCTGAAGGCGGTCGCCGGCTCGTCGGTGCCGCCATGGGCCTATGGGCTGCTGGGAGCGGTGGTGCTGGTCACGCAGGGGTGGCGCATCTGGGCGGCCGGCTTCGTGGGCCGGCCGGCCCGGGGCCGTGACCCCGTTGGCGACACCCTGATCACGGCTGGGCCCTACGCCTGGGTCCGGAATCCCATGTACCTGGGGACGGTCATCGGCGTGGTGGCCTTCGCTGGCATGTCCGGCCTCTGGTACGCGGTGTACGCTGTGGCGGTGGCAATGCCCATCGTGTACGGCGGGGCCCTGCGCTACGAGGAGGCCTTCCTCGCCGCCCGCTTCGGCGAGGAGTACCATCGCTATCGGAGGGCCGTCCCACGCCTGCTGCCGACACCGCGTCCGTACCGCGATAGGCAGGGGCGCTTTCGCCTGGCTGACGGCCTGGCCAATGAGGGCGGGTCGGTGGTCTTCCTCCCTCTCTTCTTTGTCCTCTTCTGGTTCGTGGGCGGATAGCGGCCGAAGGCGACAGGAGTGGGCTGTACGCCGCCGCGGTTCGATGGGCGTAGTCCGCTTCCGATGCGGGCGCCAGGCTCAGCTCACGGCGGCCAGGCGGCTCTTCTCCTCTATCGCCTCCGGGTGGAGCGTGGCATTGAGGACGTCGTCGACGGATTCGGCCAGGACGAAGTTCAGGTCCTGGCGGACGTCCTCCGGGACCTCTTCCAGGTCCGGCTCGTTGTCCTTGGGAATGACCACTGTCTTGATGGAGGCTCGGTGGGCGGCCAGGACTTTGTCCTTGATGGCGCCCACGGGCAGGACGCGCCCGCGAAGGGTGATCTCCCCGGTCATGGAGACCTGTCGTCGCACCGGTCGCTTGGTCATGGCCGAGACGAGGGCCGTCGCCATGGTGACACCCGCCGAGGGCCCATCCTTGGGGATGGCGCCGGCCGGGACGTGGATGTGTATGTCGTGCTTGTCGAGGAAGTCCTGGGAGACGCCCAGCTCCTCGAACCGGCTGCGGGCATAGGTGAGAGCGGCCTGGGCCGACTCCTGCATGACGTCGCCCAGCTTGCCGGTGAGGGTTAGGCGGCCTTTGCCCGGATTGCAGCGCGCCTCCACGCTGAGGATGTCGCCGCCGCCCATGGTGGCGGCCATCCCCGTGGCGACGCCCACTTCGTCCTCCTCTTCGGGGATCTCCAGGCGGAGGCGGATGGGCCCCAGGTAAGGCTGCAGGCCGCCCGCGTCGACGGTAGTGGGCTCGGTGACGTCACGGGCGTGCTCGCGGGCCACGCCGCGACAGATGCCGCCGATCTCGCGCTCCAAGTTGCGGACGCCCGCCTCCCGCGTGTAGCCGCGAATGATCTCCATCAGGGCGTCGTCGGTGATGGTGAGGCGGCCCTCGGGCAGGCCGTTCGCCTCCATCTGGCGGGGAATCAGGTAGCGACGGGCGATGGCCAACTTGTCGCGCTCCGTGTAGCCCGGCAGCTCGATGGTCTCCATGCGGTCTCGGAGAGGAGCCGGGATGGGGTCCATGAGGTTGGCGGTCGTGATGAACATGACCTTGGAGAGGTCGAAGGGGACGTCCAGGTAGTGGTCGGTGAACGAGAAGTTCTGCTCCGGGTCCAGCACCTCGAGGAGAGCGGAGGCCGGGTCGCCGCGGAAGTCTATGCCCAGCTTGTCCACCTCGTCCAGCATGATGAGAGGGTTATTGGAGCCGGCGCGGCGGAGCTCTTGGATGATGCGTCCCGGCAGCGCGCCGACGTAGGTGCGGCGATGACCCCGGATCTCCGCCTCGTCCCGCATGCCTCCCAGCGACATGCGCACGAACTTGCGACCGAGCGCGCGGGCGATCGACTGCCCTAGGGACGTCTTGCCGACGCCGGGCGGTCCCACGAAACAGAGAATGGCCCCGCGGCCCTCCGGCTTCAGCTTGCGGACCGCCAGGAAGTCCAGGATGCGGCGCTTGACCTTCTCCAGGTCATGGTGGTCGGCGTCAAGGATCTCCTCGGCGCGGGCGATGTCTAGGTTGTCCTCCGTGGACTTACCCCAGGGGAGGTCGGCGAGCCACTCCAGGTAGGTACGCACGACCTGGTAGTCGGCAGCCGCCTGGGGCATGGTGCGCAGTCGTTCAAGCTCGCGGTCCGCTTCCCGACGGGCCTCCGGCGGCAGGTTGGCCTCGTCCAGGCGCTTCTGTAGATCCTGCACCTCGGGTGCCAGCTCCGATTCGCCCAGCTCCTGCTGGATGGCCTTGAGCTGCTCCCTGAGGATGAACTCCCGCTGGCGCTTGTCCATCTCGCCGCGCACCTGCGACTTGATCTGTTGCTCAACCTCCAACACCTCGATCTCGCTGTTGAGGAAGCCGACGATGAGGCGCAGGCGCTCGGCGACGTCGGCCGCCTGCAGGATGGCCTGACGTTCCTCCGTCTTGATGTTGATGTTGGCGGCAATGAGATCGGCCAGGTGGCTGGGGTCCTGGATGCCACTTAGGACGAGGGTCAGCTCCTGGGGGGCGTTCTCCGCCAGGCGGATGACGTTTTCGAAGAGGGACCTGGCGGTCCGAGTCAGCGCCTCGAACTCTGCGTCCTCCTTCGACACGTCGGGCAGTCTCTCCACGCGGACCCGGAGGTAGGGCTCCTGTTGCTGCAGCTCCTGCAGGGTGACGCGAGATACTCCCTGGATGATGGCCTGGACGGTTCCGTTCGGGGCCTTGGCCATGCGGGCAATGACGGCGGCCGTGCCCACCGAGTAGGTCTCACCCGTGGGCTGGCCGTCGTCACCGGGCTTCTGAGCGAAGATGGCCAGCATCTTGTGGGGGCTGCCTGCGGCCTCGTCGATGGCGCCGACGACGGCCTGGTCCTGGGAGGCCAGGGGTACCATGAGGCCCGGGAAAAGCACCGCGCCGCCGCTCGCCAAGGCCGGCAGCACCTCCGGAACCTGGACTTGCTCCTCCGGCCTCCCGGCCTCCGGAGCCGGCGTCTCGGCGACGGGCGGCGTTTCCTCGCTCTGTGAGTCGCTCATCTGGCTATGCCTTCTGGGTACGGACGGTGACCCGCACCTGGTGCGGGCGCCGCTGGCGCTTCGGCAGCACGATCTTCAGGAAACCATCCCGATAGGAGACCTTCACGCCCTCCGGGTCCACATCCGCGGGTAGGGTCACGGCGCGATCGAAGGTGCCGTAGCAGATCTCTATCTGGCTGTGGCGATGGCCGGGCGCAGCGTGATGGTCGTTCTTCCGGCCGCTGAACCGGAGGCGGTCACCCTGCACATCGATCTGCACCTCCTCGCCGCCGATGCCGGCGATCTCGGCCAGAATCACCACGTCCTCGGCCGTCTCATAGACGTCTACCGGCGGCTCCAGCATGGGTGGGCAGAAGCGGGGGCGCCCGCCGTGACCGCCGGTGAGGCGTTCCCACATCTCCTCCATCTCCTGGTGTAGGTGGTCGAAATCGGCGAAAGGATTCTGTACCATGATCGTCCCTCACGTGCTGGGTGGCGGCCGCTGGCTAGAAGGTCAGGCGGAACCCCTCGTGGGTGGCCGTGAAGCCCAGCTTCTCATAGAAGCGGTGGGCCTCCGAGCGGCGCTTGTTGCTGGTGAGCGACAGCTTGTAACAGCCGGCGCGGCGCGCTTCTTCTATAGCATATCGCACCAGGGCCTCGCCATAGCCCCTCCCGCGGGCCCAATCGTCGACGACGACGTTCTCGACAAAGGCCCAGGGCCTGCCCCGATGAGACAGGTTGGGGATGATTCCCACCACGATGGCACCCACCACTTGTCCCTCAAGCTCTGCGACCATGAACTGCTGGCGGGGGTCCGCCTCGATATCGCGGAGGGCAGTGTGGTAGCTCTCGGGCAGCGGGTCAGCGGGGATATCACGGTTGTCACCCAGAGAAAGCAGGCTCAGGAGTTCGACGATGCGGGGTAGGTCAGCCTCTGCGGCGGATCGGATGACTAGGCCCGGTGTCGCCTCGTCGGTCGGGGCTGGGAGATGGGTCACGAAAGGGTCCTCCTAGACGCGGGTTGCGAGAGGGGGTGTCGGGATCAGGTTCGCGGGCCGCGGCGGGCCTTGGGCGGCGGGGGCTTCGCAGCGCGCGAACCGTCGCCCCTTGCTGCCGCCGCCTTCGCCGGGGCTGCCATGTCGATGGTGGCGAGCGACGCCACGCTGTCGCCGGGGGCGAGCCGGATCACCTGCACGCCCTGGGAGCCGCGCCCCACCTGAGCGATGCTGTCGAGCCGTGTCCGCAGGACGATGCCCTCCGCGGAGATGACGATGAGCTCCTGTGAGGGGTTGACCATGCGGGCGATGACCACCTTCCCGGTCTTGTCGGTTGTCTGATGAGTGATCACGCCTTGCCCGCCGCGAGAGTGCCGTGGGTACTCCTCGACCGGCGTGCGCTTGCCGTAGCCGTTGGTGGTCACGGTAAGGAGTTGCTCGCCTGCCTTCACCACCTCCATCGACACCAGGCGGGCGCCACGGCCGAGGCGAACGCCGCGAACGCCCCCGCTCATGCGGGAGGCGGAGCGCAGGTCGTCGATGGCGAAACGGACGGAGTGGCCATCAGAGGTCACTACTATGACGTCTTCGCCCTGGGCGGCCAGTCGAGCGGCAATCAGCTCATCGCCGCGCTCCAAGTCCATGGCGATGAGCCCCGCCCGCCGCACGGACTCGAACTCGGAGAGAGCCGTCTTCTTCACTTCGCCCAGCTTGGTTGCCAGCACCATGAAGTCGCGGTCCATGGTGCGGGTCGCCACAACGGCCGTCACGAGCTCTCCCTGGTCGATATCGATGAGGTTGATGAGAGGGATGCCCTTGCCCTGGCGCGACGTGTCAGGGA